>NZ_JAVDXX010000001.1:952650-1270200 GCF_031458175.1 Pseudoglutamicibacter albus
ACCCTTCTTTGGCGGGCACCAACGTTGGGCGCGACATCGTCGAGTTCCCGTCCCAGGTCAACGAGATGTGGACAGTACACCCCAAGATTCTTCCGCACTACACCAAGCACGCACACACGGGTGAACCGCTTCCTGCCGATCAGATCGAAAAACTCACCGCGACCAGCACGTGGGGCGAAGGCTTCTCGACGAGCGAATACCTCGCCGCATCGATTCTAGACCTCGCGTGGCACCAGCGCACCGGTACCGACGTCGAGGCTGACCCGGCCGGGTTCGAAGACTCAGCATTGCGTGATGCTGGCTTCAACCCGGACTCGATCGAGTCTCGCTACAAGACCGGCTACTTCCAGCACATCTTCGCTGGCGGTTATTCGGCAGGTTACTACTGCTACATCTGGTCCGAGATCCTTGACGCCGATGCGGTCGAATGGTTCAAGGAGCAAGAGGACATCCGTGCCGCTGGCCAGCTGTTCCGTGAGGAGTTCTTGAGCCGCGGTAACACGCGCGACGCACTGGAAAGCTATCGCGCATTCCGTGGACGCGATGCCCGCATCGAGCCTCTGCTTGAACGCCGCGGGCTGAAGGCATAAAAGCCGGCTAGACCAGAGTCGAGAACAAAGAATGGTGTGGGTAGATGCAGAACGTTACGAACTTCATCCACCCACACCATTTCGATATGACGAAGGGCGCGCTTGGCGTGTGTGTGCTACCAGCCGCGGTCTTCGAGGCGGTGGTGCACTGGGATCTCATCTACGTTGAGGCCGACCATTGCTTCGCCGAGACCACGGGATACGTCAGCGATCACCTTCGGGTCGTTGTAGTTCGCGGTCGCCTTGACCACAGCGGCGGCGCGAGCCTCAGGGTTACCGGACTTGAAGATGCCGGAGCCAACGAACACGCCTTCGGCACCGAGCTGCATCATCATGGCTGCGTCTGCTGGGGTTGCGATACCGCCTGCGGTCAACAAGGGCACCGGCAGCTTTCCTTCGCGGGCGACCTCAACGACGAGATCGTAGGGCGCCTGCAGTTCTTTCGCGGCAACGAACAGTTCGTCCTCAGCCATCGAAGTCAGGCGGTTGATTTCCGCGCGGATCTTACGCATGTGGCCGGTCGCGTTCGAGACATCGCCGGTTCCGGCTTCACCTTTGGAGCGGATCATCGCAGCACCCTCGTTGATGCGGCGCAAAGCCTCACCGAGGTTCGTCGCGCCACACACGAATGGTGCCTTGAACGCGAACTTGTCCACGTGGTTCTCGTAGTCAGCTGGGGAAAGAACCTCGGACTCGTCGATGAAGTCGATGTCGAGGGCTTCAAGAACCTGGGCCTCAACGAAGTGCCCGATGCGTACCTTCGCCATCACTGGAATCGATACGGCTTCCTGAATACCAACGATCATGTCAGGATCCGATGCCCGAGAAATACCGCCCTGAGCGCGGATATCGGCAGGTACACGCTCCAAAGCCATGACAGCCTTAGCGCCTGCGGCTTCAGCGATGCGAGCCTGTTCAGGGGTCACGACGTCCATGATGACGCCGCCAGTCAGATGGTCAGCAAGCCCACGACGGACGCGGGAGGCCTGCTGGGACGGTTGAGTGTTCACGCGAACAATACCTTTCGGTCATCGAAATTGAGTGGAAGGGAAAACAACGGCTGGTATCGGCCAAACCCTAGTTCATCGTATCTGTCACACCGTGCACACGCTGAGCGGTTGCGACACATCTGGAAATACGCTGAATAAGAGTCACGACCGAGCCAATACATACAGCTACGACTCCCCCGAACCACCACCACGGATTCAATCCCAGGCCGGTGAAACCGGTGAGGACAAGCACGACAACGAGACGCTCCGAACGCTCCACGAAACCGACCGAAGCATCGAAACCAAGCGATTCAGCCTTAGCCCGCACATAAGAGACGAGCCCACCAAGGCTCAAAAGGATCAGTGCTGCTGCGCCGAACATCGGGCGCGCGCCACCTGTGAACCACCAGAACGCGAGCGTTCCGAAGATCGTGAAATCCACGAGCCGGTCGAGGGAAGAATCGAGGAAGTTCCCTAGCGCTCGTTCGGTGTGTGAGCGCGGCTGACCTACCCCAGATTCGGCTTGGTTGTCGAGGTGCCGGGCGAGTTGGCCATCGACCATGTCAGAGAAAATGAACAACGTGATGGCAACAGTGCCCCAGAACAGTTGACCCCAACTGTAGAGCGCGACCGCGGACACGGCCGCGCCCACCGAGCCCAGTACCGTGACCAGGTTCGGTGTCGCGCCTACCCGCGCTAGGACTTTCACGAGCGGACGGAACAGAGCCGTGAAAAACCCGCGCGCGTACCGGTCCAACATGCCTAGGTGACCTCGCCCCAGCCTTGCTTCATGAGCCGCAGCGTATCCCCTAACACCACTGGGATCGCTTTGGATTCAGCGATGATCGGGAAGAAGTTCGTGTCCCCACCCCAACGCGGGATCACGTGCTGATGCAGGTGCGCGGCGATACCGGCACCTCCGGCTTGGCCCTGATTCATGCCGAGATTAAAACCGTCAGGGCCCGAAACGTGGGCCAGCACGCGCATCGCTTTCTGGGCAAGCTCGCCCATCTCAGCTGTTTCTTCCGCTGTGATGTCGGTGTACATCGGGACGTGGCGGTACGGGATCACCATCATGTGGCCCGGATTATATGGGTAGAGGTTGAGGTTCACGAAGCAATGTTCGCCTCGATAGACGATGAGTGCGTCTTCATCGCTGCGTTGAGGCCCGGAACAGAACGGGCACGTGTGCTCGTCCTTGACCTGGTCCTGCCCCTTCTCGACGTAGGCCATACGGTACGGGGTCCACAACCGGCCCAGCCGGTCTGGTGCTGAAGCGAGTTCGAAGTCGTCGGTGACCTCGGCATCGTGCTCGGCTTCCGTGTGAGCGGTTGATTGAGGGTTCTCAGTTTCAGGCATGATCGGTGTTGATCCGTTCGCGTACGTGCTTCACGATGCGTTCGATCGCTTCATCGACAGGCACCTGGTTGTCTTGCGAACCGTCACGGTAGCGGAAGGAGACCGCGTTGGCTTCTTGGTCTTCCCCACCTGCGATGAGGGTGAACGGGATCTTCTCCTTGGACGCGTTGCGGATCTTCTTGGGGAACCTGTCGTGGCTGTCATCGAGTTCCGCGCGGATGCCCTCGGCTTTAAGACGCTCGACGATCTCGGTGAGATAGTCGTTGAATACCTCAGCAACAGGGATCGCACGCACCTGGACGGGGGCGAGCCATGCCGGGAACGCACCCGCGTAGTGCTCGGTGAGCACGCCCATGAAGCGTTCAATCGAACCGAATTTGGCGGCGTGGATCATGACTGGTTCCTGCCGGGTTCCGTCAGCTGCCTGATATTCGAGTTCGAAGCGGGCTGGCTGGTTGAAATCGTACTGGACCGTGCCCATCTGCCATGTGCGGCCGATCGCATCTCGCGCCTGGACGGAGATCTTTGGCCCGTAGAACGCCGCCCCACCTGGATCCGGGACGAGCTCAACACCGGTCGAGACAGCGACTTCCTCCAAGATGCGGGTTGCTTCTTCCCACTGTTCTTGAGAACCGATGAACTTATCGGAGTCCTCATCTCGGGTTGAGAGCTCAAGATAGTAATCATCCATACCGAAGTCCCGTAGCAGGGACAGCATGAATTCGATGAGGTGGCGGACCTCTTCCGGTGCTTGTTCCTTGGTCACGTAGGAGTGGGAGTCGTCTTGAGCGAAACCGCGCACGCGGGTCAGCCCGTGGATCACGCCGGACTTTTCGTACCGGTAGACGTGCCCGAACTCGAACAGACGCAGAGGCAGGTCGCGGTAGGAACGGCCCCGTGACTTATAGATGAGGTTGTGCATCGGGCAGTTCATCGCTTTGAGGCGGTATTCCTGACCCGGCTTGGTCACGTTGCCGTCGTCATCGTGCTCGGCGTCCACGGTCAGCGGCGGGAACATCGTGTCCGCGTAGTACGGCAGATGCCCTGAGGTGTGGAAGAGGCCAGCACGTGAGATGTGGGGGGTGCCGACGTAATCGAAGCCTGCGGCCACGTGGCGGTCGCGAACGTAGTCTTCCATTTCGCGTTTGATGATGCCGCCTTTGACGTGGAACACCGGCAGGCCGGAGCCGAGCTCATCCGGGAAGGAGAACAGGTCGAGTTCGGTTCCGAGGCGGCGGTGGTCGCGGCGTTCGGCTTCTGCGAGGCGCTCTTGGTAGTCCTTGAGTTCCTGCTTGGTTGGCCACGCCGTGCCGTAGATACGTTGCAGCTGTTTGTTGTTTTCGTTGCCGAGCCAATATGCTGCCGCGCTACGGGTTAGCGCGAATGCGTTGGAGATGATCTTGGTGTTCGGCAGGTGCGGGCCGCGGCAGAGGTCTCGCCAGATGACTTCGCCGGTCTTGCGGTCGATGTTGTCGTAGAGGGTGATTTCGCCTTCACCGATCTCAACGCTCATGCCTTCGCCCGAGGTTGCGGCTTCATCGGCTTTGGAGAGCAGGATGAGCTTGTATGGCTCGTCTTTGAGTGCTGCGCGTGCTTGTTCAGCGGTGACGGTTTCGCGGCGGAAAGACTGGGTCTGGTTCACGATGCGCAGCATGCGCTTCTCAATAGCCTTGAGGTCTTCCGGGGTGAAGGGTTCATCGACGTCGAAGTCGAAGTAGAAGCCGTCGGTGATGTAGGGGCCGATGCCGAGTTTAGCTTCCGGGTAGAGTTCCTGGACGGCTTGAGCCATGACGTGGGCGGTCGAGTGGCGTAGAACGTTGAGTCCGTCTGGGCTGCTGATGTCCACCGATTCGATGACAGCGTCGGCTGGCACTTCGCGATGAAGGTCCCACAGTTCACCGTTGACGCGCATCACTACGGTGGTTTTCTGGTCTTTGAACAGGTCGAGTCCAGTTGTTCCCTGTTCCACCTCCCGCGCTTGTCCGTCGATCGTGAGGTTCAGGGAATCAGCCATGGTGGCCCGCCTTTCTTGTTCTATGGCTTTATGGTGAGTGGCATACCGAGGCCACGACCAGCCAATGTCTCATTCTATGGCACTGTTGAGTTTCTATGTCCTTATTCAGTGTGAAGCGCGGCATGTTTGTTTCGTGTATGCGGTGTTTTCGAGGTAGCCGGGTTGCGGTGGGAGTTTTTCGGGTGGGGTTTCGGGTGTGATGGGTTCTTGGAGGTCCCATGCACGGATCGCTTGGATGCTCACGGCTCTCGGGCCGGTGCGGCGTGTGGTGCCTTCTACGAGCATGAGTCGTGATGAGAAAACGATCGGGCCGGCATCGTTTTGCGCTTGGGTGAAGAAGGAAATATCGGCGCAACCGTGCCCGTCATCGAGGCTAATGAAGACGACCCTCTCCCCTGAACGCATCGGCGGGGTTTGAGTTGCCACACGCACCCCAGCGACGAGGACTCGGGTCCCTGAGCGTAGTTCCAGAAGCCGGTTGGATGGGGTTGCGCCGATGGCTTCAAGATAGGAGGCGTGGGCGTCCATGATGTGGCCGCTGATGTCAGCGGCGGTGAGGTCGAGTTCGGTTCGGACGTTTTGGGCTGGTGTCGGATCAGGGATAACCGGTGCTAGCGCCGCGGTTTCAAGGTCCACCCCTAGATCGAGTGCGCCTTGGCCTGGGATGGGTCGGTCTTTGTGCGCGCGTTGTGGTGTGTTGCGTTGGGTTTCGAGGTGGTGAATGAGGTCGGCTCTGCCTCCTCTACCGGGTGTCAGGAAACGGTCGAGTGCTCCGAGTTGGGCTAACCGGACCATGCTGGCTTTAGTGATGCGGGCGCGGGAACGAACGTCTGCGACTGATGTGTAGGGGGCGTTGGCGCTTAAGCGTTGGGCTTCAGGGGTGCTGAGTCCGCTGACCAGTGTCCAGGACATGCGGATGCCAAGATCTCCGCGCACCCGATACCCGGGTACTGGTTCACTCGGTGTTTGGGCGTGTTCGGGGATGCGTTCAAGCTTGAAGGATGTACTCGAGGCGTTGACATCCAGCGGGAGTAGCGGGATACCGAGCCGGCGGGCTTCTGCGATGAGCAGCCTTTGCGGGTACATGCCCGGGTCGTGTTCGAATAGTGCGGCCATGAACGCTTCTGGGTGGTGGGTTTTCAGCCACGCGGATTGATATGTGGGGATGGCGAACGCGGCTCCGTGGGCTTTGCAGAATCCGAAGGAGCCGAAAGCGGCCAGGATGGACCATACTTCATCGATGACGTCGACCGAATACCCTTTCGTGAGCGCATCGCGCCTGAACGTTTTTTCGAAGACCGGTTCCCGCTCAGGGTTGCCGATCCAGCGCCGGTACACGTCAGCACGTGCGAGCCCGCACCCTGTCATGAGGTCGATGATGCGCAGGACTTGTTCGTGGAACACCACAACCCCGTGGGTTTCTTTCAAGATCGGGGCGAGATCCGGGTGCGGGACTTCCGTGTGCCGGAATCCGTGACGTTGTTCCAGGAACGGTTTGACCATGTCTGATTGCATCGGGCCTGGACGGAACAGGGAAATGTCGATGATGAGGTCGTTGAGTTCAGTCGGGGCGAGCTTCCCGATGAGTTCCCGCTGGCCTGGGGATTCGATTTGGAAAACCCCCAGCGTGTTGGTTGTCCGGATCATCTGGAAAGTGGCTTCATCATCGAACGGAATCCGGTCTAAATAGACCGAATCCGTTACCCCGTGTATCCGTTTGATTTCTTCGAGGGTGTAGGCGATTGCTGACTGCATCCGGACCCCGAGCACATCGAGTTTGATGAGCCCCATGTGGTCCATGTCGTGTTTATCGAATTGGCTCATAGCCAGCCCCATACCGGAGGGCTGGACCGGGGTCCGGTCTAATAAGGAACTGTCTGAAAGGATCACCCCGCACGGGTGCATTGAGATGTGGCGAGGCAACCGGTCAAGCCGCTCTGTGAGATCGACGAGTAAGTCCCACCGGTTGTTACCGGTTTGGCGTTCAGCTTCAAGCCGGTGCGCGAGCGGGGCGAGCTCCGGCATTTTCGCAACCGCGTCCCGCACGTTCGAGGCGTTCAGCCGCCACAGGCTCTTAGCTGCTCGGTCGATATCGTCGCTTTCCATGCCGAGCGCATAGCCTGCATCGCGGACCGCTCCCCTTGCCCTGTAGGCGTTCTGCATCGACATGAGCGTGGTGCGGTCTTCACCGAAGCGTTTGAACAGTTCCCTATAGACCGCGTGACGTTGAGCGGATTCAACATCCACATCGATATCCGGCAGGCTTGCTCGTTCCCGTGAGAGGAAACGTTCAAAGATCAGGTCATGTTCAAGCGGGTTCACATGCGATATCCCTAAGAGGTACACCACAAGGCTCGATGCGCCTGAGCCTCGCGCGGCGGCCCTGACCCCCATGCCGTGGATGATGTCGGTAGCCGCGGCGACGGTGAGGAAATAGCTTGCAAACCCGAGCTCTTCGATGATGCCCAGTTCATGCTCCAGGACGTCCAGGGCACGCTGACGCATCCGTTCAGCGCGCGCCGGTGAATGATGCAGAACAGCTTCGCCGCCTGGAGCGAATAACCGTTCGAGGCTCGCCAGGCACCGTTGCCGTAATTCAAGCATCGGGTTGTGCCTAATCCCGATCACGTGCGCCTCAGGAACAACCGGGGTTCCCCAGCCCATATGTTTGACCGGATCAAGCGCGCTCAGAGACGCACACCGTTGCGTTGAGCGCAGCAACTGCTCGGCCCCCTGGGACCCTAGCCCCGCGGCCGAGGCCAGCTCGGCAGCCACCTCGTGCATCTGGGCGCTTGGCTTGAGCCATCCTTGCCCGTTGACTTGCGGGCTCTCACCGCGGGCAGCGCTCACCGCGGGAACGGTGCCTTTCGGTGCGGTAACAGAACCTAGTGGGCTCATCAGGCGCACCGCGTCCACAACATCGGCGGTGGCGGCGCCGTCCGGGGTCGCATACCGCACCGCGTTCGTCACAACCGCTTCCATACGGCTTTCGCGGGCGGCTTTCCACATCCGTAGAGCATGCGCGTGGCTACAGCGCTGCCCGGGCCGGGACATGTGGCTCACCAGTTCTATAAACAACGCATCGGTATGGAGTGTGTCCTGCCATGCTTTAAGCCGGCGCCGCATGTGCGCATAGCGGCGACGATACGCGGCATGGCCCACATCCGAGTCAGGCCCTAGGAGCACACTGAGGCGTACATAGCCATCGGGCCCGAGTACTGCTTGGCGCACATCAAGCCGGCTCACCCCCACAATCCCGTGGGCTTCTCTCCCCCGCTGATGCGCTACCGACACGAGCCGAACCAGCGCCGAATACCCCTCCGAGGAACCACGGGCGAGCACAACAATCCGACCTGCAACGCTCACCTCGCCGGCACTGTTCACCCCAGCTGCGGTGCTCGCCCCGCCTACGATATTTTCTTCGTCTGCGATGCTCGCGCCAGAAACGCTCGTGCTTTCGAGCAGAGCAAGATCTACGCCCAGAATCGGGGTGACCCCATGCTCGATGCACGCCGCAACATGTTTGATAGCCCCGTATAGCCCGTCGCGGTCAGTGCACGCTAGAGCCCAAGCACCATCAGCTGCAGCCTGTTCCACTAACTTCTCTGGCCGGTCAACCCCG
This sequence comes from Pseudoglutamicibacter albus, assembly GCF_031458175.1. Taxonomy (NCBI): domain Bacteria; kingdom Bacillati; phylum Actinomycetota; class Actinomycetes; order Micrococcales; family Micrococcaceae; genus Pseudoglutamicibacter; species Pseudoglutamicibacter albus. The sequence goes on from NZ_JAVDXX010000001.1 coordinate 961,225, forward strand.
TAGTGGGCGCTATACGCGGTAGAAACATGCAGATGCGGGAAACCCACTTTTCCCTTCATACGCTTAAGCGACTGCCTTCTCTACGCGCTACGTTGTAAAGGCTGCGAAGGCAGTTCAACATTGATCAGCCGCCACCGGCCCGTTGCGCAGTGCTGAGAAACATACATTGTCTGCGGCTCAGAACTTGGATTCAACTGCACCTGCAACTGCCACACCAAATGATCAACAGTCCCGGGTCCAGAACCTTTAACGGCTCTAGGGTCCTCCTCCCACCAGGCCCTACGCTCAAACCACTTCACGGGCTCTGCGCACACCGTCCATGTGCGCCCTTGCCACAGCACGGCACTCGGCGCGCCCTGCTCGTCACAACGCAATTCCACAGATTGGGTGAACATACTCATGTTTCCTACTTCTCACCGGCCGCCTGTGAGCTGGCTCGGCCGCAACGCTGGATGTGCGGGGCCTGGGAAGCGGAACCTCACACAACGAGATTCGAACATGTGTTCGATAGGAAGACCTTAAGAATACCCCCTGACAGTTTGAACCGCACACCCGCCCTAACCTCTGCGCGCTTGCGTTACACACACGTTCTGCCCCATCGGAGACAATAGGGACCATGCCCCTTCAACCCCTCGATAGCGCTACCCCGACCTCTCCGGACAACACCCCTTCTCAGCAAGAAACCATGCCTGCCCCGCCGAGCCCTCTATACGAACGTCTCGGCTGGGACTCACTCGACGCCGCGCTCGCCGCGACCAGCCGGGCATCTGAAAGCCGTGGCGTTGCACTCGATCCACACCAGATAAGCGCAGCCCACACAATCCTGGGCTCGCACCGTTCGGGGGTCTACCTTGTGGGCGAGGTCGGACGCGGTAAGACCTGGCTCATCGACAGCATCCTCCGCAACGCCCCCGCAGCAACCCTGCGGATGCATTTGACCGCGTTCTTCCGCGCGTTAACCCACAGCATGCACACCAACGGGCACGCCTTCGCGCAAGCCGTCACCGACGTCGTAGCAGCCAACACCGTGATCTTCATCGATGAATTCCACGTCCACGATGTCGCCGACGCCGTCATGCTGCGCCGCGCACTCAGCATCCTCGCCGAGCACGACATCGCACTCTTCACAACATCCAACGCCGCGCCCGGTAACGGTCACGACGACCCCATGATCGCTGACGCGCTCGGCCCCGCAGCACGCCACATCCATGAAAACCTCGAGGTCCTAACCCTCACGCATCCACAGGACTACCGCGCGCTCCAACACCACACAATCCCGCCTCACCCAAACCAGCACCAGCCAAGCCCGCACCAAGCTACCGGCTTCGCAGCGGGCACCTGGACCATCGTCAACAGCCCCGCCTCATCCCCAGCCACCGGCACCACAACAGGCAACACCACAACAAGCAGCGCAACCATCCCGCTACCCGGGACTGCACGCACCCTGACCGTCAACCCCACCAGCCTAGACAGCACGGACTCAGAAAACGCCACACTAGACACAACCTGGGAATACTTATGCGAAGGCAGCATTTCCCCAGCAGATCTGCTCGCGCTCGCCGATGACTATTCGACCTGGGTCCTCCGGGAGGTCCCCGCGCCTGAAAGTATGACGCGCAACGCGATACAGCGGTTCGCGCACATGGTCGATGTGTTAGCCGATGCGGACATCCCGCTACACGTCTATGCCCCGGTCCCACCGGAGGAGCTTGCCCGCGCACCCCGCGGGCCGGTCTATCCCGAACGCATGTTTTCGCGCCTGCAGCTGCTGACACCGGTTGCTGACACGCGCCCTTGATGCGCGGTAGCCTCGAAACTATGAATCAAACCCTTCAGACACTTCTCAACGCAACACGCGTCACGGGCCTTGAAGCCAGCGCTAACGGACGCGTCGTCGCCACCGTCCAACAGCTGGATGCCGATGGCACCGGCTGGCAGAGCCAGATCGTTGAACTCCCGAAGGGTTCAACACAACCCCGTACTTTGACCCGCCACGAGAAGGGCGCATCAAGCCCCGTCTTGGATGCGCGGGGTCGCTTGTTTTATATGGCGTCCAACCCTGAGGGCGCGAAGGCCGGCAGTTGCATATGGCACCTTCCGCAGGCGTCTGCTTCCCCATTGTTGCTTGGCTCGCGTCCGGGTGGGTTCCGTAGCTTGCAGGTCAGTAAGAGCACACTGTTCGCTCAAGCGGGTATGCATTCGCAGGCGAGCACTGAAGCGGAGCACGCAGAGTATTCGCGTAGCCGCTCCACGATGCATGTGTCCGGGATCCTTCATTCCGCGTTCCCTTCGCGTTATTGGGCGAGCGATCTTGGGCCTGCAACGGACGTGATCCTGGTGGCTGAGTTGCCCGAAAACATCGAGGCAGCCGCCTCTGAACATGAGAAGAACGCTCGCCTCAAGAAAGCCGCCGAGGCGGCTAGCAAGGACGCTGTCAGCAAGGACACCGCTGGCGAAGACAGCGAGGCGGATAGCAAGGGCAACGACACTAGCGAGAACAACGACGCCGCTGAGGGAACGGATTCGCTGCTCTCCTGGCGTGTTGTACGGATGCCGAAGGGGCGATTGCTTTCGTGGAAGGCGGCCCCGGATGCCTCGTTCATTCTCGCAGCGATCGAGGTCAACGTCGCTGATCTCATCACGGGCACGCAGTTGTGGCGCATCGATGTCGCTACGGGTGAGAAGACCATGCTTACCGACGTCGACACGGTTCCTGGTCATCACCTCAGCCTGGTCGATATTTCTCCTGATTCAGCCAAGGTTGTTCTCAACTGCGCCCGTGATTGGACCCCGCAGCAGTCGCTGAGATCGACCTCCCACATCATGGATATCGCGACCGGTGAGCGCACCGAGCTGTGGCCGGAGCTGGACCACTGGGTCGCTCCGATCTGGGTCACGAATTCCGAGCTCGCGGCAACGAGCGATGACGCCGGTAGCGGTTCCGTATGGTTCGGTTCGGCGACCGATGCCGCGCCGCAGCGCATCGCCGGCGGCCCAGGTACCGGCGAGGTTTTCACTGGCCTGGCACGTGTGGGTGCCGCGGACCGCTCGGTAAGCGGGGATGAAGCGCCCGCCTTGATTTCATTGCGTAACGGGATCTCTGTTGCACCGCATCCGGTGCGCATCGGGCTACCGAGCGACGCCGGAGCAGCAGAAAACACGGCTGAGGTCACGGTCGAGGAACTCGCTAACCCAGCTGATGCAACGGATCAGCCGGGCCGTACAGAAAACATCACGGCAACAGCGGAGGACGGAACCGAGATCCGCGCGTGGCTACGGTTGCCGGAAGGCAGCGGCCCTCACCCGCTCGTCGTGTTCGCACACGGCGGACCGTGGGGTTCGTGGAACGCGTTCACCTACCGCTGGAACCCGGCACCGTTTGTCGCCGCGGGCTTCGCGGTCCTTCTGCCGGACCCGGCTATCTCGACCGGCTATGGCCAGGCGATGATCGACCGTGGCCAGCAGCAGCTCGGCGGAACCCCGTACACGGACATCATGGCGCTCACTGACGCCACCATCCAGCGGGCAGACATCGACGAAACCAAGCAGGCGTTCGCTGGCGGTTCCTACGGCGGCTTCATGGCTAACTGGGTTGCCGGGCATACGGGCGACCGGTTCAAAGCCATCGTGACCCACGCCTCGCTATGGAATACGACCTCGATGGGCCGCAGCACCGACAACGCGTCCTGGGACCGTGCGATGCGGGAGCAGGGAGCGGAGTATTCGCCGCATCTCTTCGCGGAGAAGATCACAGCCCCGATGCTCGTGATCCACGGCGATAAAGACTACCGTGTTCCGATCGGTCAGGGGCTCGAGCTGTGGCACGCACTCCATGTGCATGCGTCCACACCACGTGCTGCGGACGGGTCGCTTCCCCACCGCTACCTCTACTTCCCGGATGAGGGTCACTGGATCGAGTCCCGCGGGAATGCTGAGGTCTGGTACCGCACGTTCATCGGCTTCCTGCAAGAGCATGTGCTCGGCGAGGGACCTGAGAAGCCGCTCTCGCTCGGATAGCCGTTATTGAGCAACGTTCTGGCCGCCTAGCCGTTGGTGGTTAGCCGGCCAGAACGATGCAACAAAACTAGAGCAGCGTCGGCTCTTACTTCAGAACGCACCCGTGAATACACTGTATTCACAACGTCCGTAGGGGGTAACCATGAGCACCATAGCCATCCGTATGAACGAGCAAGACGCTGAGCTCGTCCGCAAGTTCGCCAAATTCGAGGGGCTCGCCATCTCCGATTTCGCCCGTGCAGCGATCCTAGAGAAGGTCGAGGATTCGTACGATTTGGCGGAGCTACGTGAAGCCATGGCGCAGGATTCCGGTGAACGCTTCACCATCGAGGAGATCCTAGACGACCTCGGCCGATGACCATGCAACTTACCCTGTACCGCGTCGAATTGACCGTACAAGAAGCTAAAACAGTGGCGGGTCGGTGTTGTCGATAGGCGTGATGAGTTCTGGGCCGTTGTTCCGCACATTGCCTACAGCCGGGCCGACTTCGTGCATCTCCCACTCCCCAAGCGAATCGTAAGCGTGGGCTACAGCTTCAGCGACGAGCGTTGCAGCGTCCTGGCTTTCCGGATCCAGCCATGCGCTCAGCGCGGCTTCGTCCCCGAGCGGAACCGGCAAACGGTCATGGAGCAGTCCAAGTTCACCCGCCATCCCTGGGGCTTCGTGTGATGGCGATGCGCACGTCAGTATCGTGCACGAAAGCACCCACGGATTCTCCTCGCCACTGTCGCCTGTGTTCGAGTCTCCGGCTACGTGCGGGGCTGAGTCTTGCTTCGGGTTGGGGTCCTTCCACCATTCATACAGGCCCGCGAAGACGATCGGGGCGCCGTCTTTACGGTGCACGAAGAACGGCCTTTTGCGTCCGCCTGGCTTCTCCGGTGCGAGCCACTCGTAATAGCCATCCACAGGGATCGCGCAGCGTCGAGCTTTCACAGCTGACCTGAACGTCGGCTTCGACGTCACGGTTTCAGAGCGTGCATTGAACGCTCGGGAGGAGAACGAGAGGTCTTTCGCCCAGATCGGAACCAGACCCCAGCGAGCTACATGCAGTTCACGACGATACCCCGCGGCCCCGCTACTGTTCTCAACCCCGCCGGCACGGTCACCCGGCTCGATGAGCCGTTCCAGCACGATCGGGACGTCCTTGGTGGGTGCGACGTTGTAGTCGGGCCGAAGTTCTAGCTGTTCATAAGCGTCTTCGGTGCCGTCCGCATCGGGCATTTTGATGCCGAGCGCGTCCATGAGGTCTCCGGCAGCCCGGGCGATCACATAGCGTCCACACATGTATCCATCGTGGCACACGCAACCCGCACGATGAGGCAGGCGCGGAGAGCAACTACCTACCCGCGCTCGTCGAACGTATAGCCGTGCTCGCCCCAGACCTCTAGGAGTGTCTCGATGAAGTGTTCATGCGTGATGGATTCAGCGACGAGGTCTTGCACGGATCCGATGGTGTTGGGATCCAGTTCCAGCCCCATCGCCTCGTAGACGGATTCGGTTACGGCGGCGATGGGGTCGGTGTCTTCGAGTATGACGGCCGATGAGAACAGCCACGCCCCTTGAACCACGCGCTGAGCCGTCCCGACGAGCTTTACTTTGCGTCCTCGCCCGAAGCGTCCGTGCCCGGTTGCGATCCCGTGAACCGAGTATTCACCAGGGCAGTATTCTCCGGGTAGCTCCCCCACTGCGGACGGAACGCCGAGGCGTGTGAATACTTCGACGAAGAGGTTTGCGAAGTGTTCGAAGCGGTGCTGGTGTGTGAGCATCGCGTCTTTTTCGGGTTGGATGTGGTCGATGACCCAGCTTCCTGGATGATAGGCCATTGCCCGGCCCCCTGCTTTGCGGATGAGTGGGGCGAATCCGGCGTCGCGGCCTGCTTGGGCGGCAGCCTCGTAGCCGGGTGCTCGGGTGTCGCGTTGGCCGAAGGCCAGGGTCGGAGCGGGACGGTAGATGCGCAGCAGCGGCCCACGTTTGCCTTGTGCGACCTCTCGCAACAGTTCGATGCCGCGGTCAAGATCCGCCGCGGGGTCACCGGAAGGTTCCTCACGTAAAAGTATTCCGGCTGTCGGCTGCTGTTCGGGGATCGCAGTGCTCACGGAGCCTTAGTTTAGCCCGCTTAGCGCTTGCAAGGACGCTAGGGCGTTATTCCGCAAGCCAACCTACCCGGACGTCAGTAACGCGCTCGGCCCTGTTCCTCCCACACCGGGTGCAGGTCGAACAGGGCCGAGGCTCAACGTGATGGGAGCCTGTCAAGAAGTCCCGTGTTCTTAGAAGTCCCAGTCTTCGTCTTCGGTGTTGACGGCGGTACCGATCACGTAGGAGGAGCCGGAGCCGGAGAAGAAGTCGTGGTTCTCATCCGCGTTCGGGGAGAGCGCGGAGAGGATCGCCGGGTTCACGTTGGTGACCGAGCTTGGGAACATCGCCTCATAGCCGAGGTTCATGAGCGCCTTGTTCGCGTTGTAGTTCAGGAACTTCTTGACGTCCTCAGCAAGACCCACTTCGTCATAGATTTCGTGGGTGTAAGCGACCTCGTTCTCATAGAGCTCGAAAAGCAACTCATAGACCCAGTCCTTGAGTTCGTCACGGCGTTCCTGGGTCTCTTTTTCGAGGTTCTTCTGATACTTGTAGCCGATGTAGTAGCCGTGGACTGCCTCGTCACGGATGATGAGGCGAATCATGTCGGCGGTGTTCGTGAGCTTCGCGTGCACCGACCAGTACAGCGGCAAATAGAAACCCGAATAGAACATGAAGGATTCAAGCAGGGTTGAAGCCACCATGCGCTTGAGCGGATCTTCGCCGTCATAATATGACTGAATGATCTGCGCCTTCTTCTGCAGGTAAGGGTTCTCGTGTGCCCACCGGAACGCATCATCGATCTGACGGGTCGAAGCCAGGGTCGAGAAGATCTGCGAATAAGACTTCGCGTGCACCGATTCCATGAACGCGATGTTCGTGTACACCGCTTCCTCATGTGGGGTGAGAGCGTGCGGGATGAGGGATACCGCACCGACCGTGCCCTGCAGCGTGTCAAGCAACGTCAACCCGACGAAGACCCGCATCGTCATGAGCTGTTCAGCTTCGGTCAGCGTCGCCCAAGACTGTACGTCATTAGATACCGGGACCTTCTCTGGGAGCCAGAAGTTGTTGGTCAGACGGTTCCAGACTTCAACGTCTTTATCGTCTTCGATGCGGTTCCAGTTGATGGCGGTAACGAGCGGGTTGCCTGCGTCGGTGGTCATGTCACCTCTCCCTTTCAGAGGATCTCATGGGTGGGGAATTCTTGAGTGGCGTGAATATGGTGGGGCACCCAACTGTTACTTGGATGCCCCACCACTGTCAGTACTGCCGTGTTGCCCGGAGTACTGCCGTGTTTAGAGCATGCAGGATACGCAACCCTCTACTTCAGTTCCTTCCAGCGCCATCTGACGCAAGCGGATGTAGTAGATGGTCTTGATGCCTTGAGTCCACGCGTAGATCTGTGCACGGTTGACATCGCGTGTCGTTGCGGTGTCACGGAAGAACAGTGTCAGCGAAAGTCCCTGGTCCACGTGCTGGGTAGCAGCGGCGTAGGTGTCGATGACCTTCTTGTATCCGATCTCGTACGCGTCTTCGTAGTATTCACGGTTGTCGTTGGTGAGGTACGGTGCTGGGTAGTAGACGCGGCCGATCTTGCCTTCTTTACGGATCTCGATCTGCGATGCGACCGGGTGGATCGAGCTGGTCGAGTTGTTGATGTAGGAGATCGAACCGGTCGGTGGGACTGCCTGCAGGTTCTGATTGAAGATGCCGTGCTCCATGACGGAAGCCTTAAGCTCTTCCCAGTCCTGCTGGGTCGGGATATGCACCTGAGCGTCTTCGAAAAGCTGGGCGACCTTAGGGGTCTCCGGAACCCATGCCTTCTCGGTGTACTTATCGAAGAATTCACCGCTTGCGTACTTCGACTCCTCGAAACCATCGAAAGCCTGCTGCTTCTCGATCGCAAGTTGATTCGATACACGCAGAGCGTGGTACAGCACCGTGTAGAAGTAGATGTTAGTGAAATCCAACCCTTCTTCCGAACCGTAGAAGATGCGTTCGCGGGCTAGGTATCCGTGCAGGTTCATCTGGCCAAGGCCAATCGCGTGAGTCTTGGCGTTGCCCTTGGCGATCGATGGAACCGACTGGATATCGCTCATCTCAGACACCGCGGATAGAGCCCGGATCGCAACCTCAACGGACTTACCGAAGTCCGGGGAGTCCATCGTCTTAGCGATATTCATCGAGCCGAGGTTGCACGAGATGTCCTTACCGACGTGCGCGTAGCTCAAGTCAGCGTTATAGGTCGAGGCTTCAGAGACCTGGAGGATCTCCGAGCACAGGTTAGACATCGTGATCTTGCCCTTGATCGGGTTAGCCTTGTTCACCGTGTCTTCATACACGATGTATGGGTAACCCGATTCGAACTGCAGCTCAGCCAGCGTCTGGAAGAACTCACGCGCATTGATCTTGTACTTGCGGATCCGCTTGTCATCAACCATCTCGTAGTACTTCTCAGAGACGCTGATTTCAGAGAACGGCTCACCGTAGACGCGCTCGACGTCGTACGGCGAGAACAAGTACATGTCTTCGTTGCGCTTAGCGAGGTGGAACGTGATATCCGGGATCACAACACCCAGAGACAAGGTCTTGATACGGATCTTCTCGTCAGCGTTTTCACGCTTGGTATCAAGGAAGCGATAAATATCTGGGTGATGTGCGTGCAGATAGACCGCGCCGGCGCCCTGACGCGCACCGAGCTGGTTGGCATAGGAGAAGGAGTCCTCGAGTAGCTTCATGACTGGGATGACGCCCGAAGACTGGTTTTCGATCTTCTTGATCGGTGCACCGTGCTCACGCAGGTTGGTGAGGTTGAGTGCTACACCGCCGCCACGCTTGGACAGCTGCAGCGACGAGTTCACGCCACGGGCGATGGATTCCATGTTGTCTTCAACACGGAGCAAGAAGCAGGAGACCAATTCACCGCGCTGAGCCTTACCAGCGTTGAGGAACGTTGGCGTTGCCGGCTGGAAGCGACCCTCAATGATTTCATCCACCAGGGACGTCGCGAGTTTCTCATCGCCGCGGGCAAGGTGGAGAGCCACCATGCACACGCGGTCCTCAAAGCGTTCAAGGTAGCGGGCCCCGTCGAAGGTCTTCAGCGCATAGGAGGTATAGAACTTATATGCACCCAGGAACGTTTCGAACCGGAACTTCTTGGAGTACGCGAAGTCGTAGAGCTCCTTGATGAACTCGCGCGAGTACTGCTCGAGGGTCTCAGGCTCGTAGTACTTCTTCTCCACGAGGTAGTTGAGCTTCTCATCGAGATCGTGGAAGAAGACGGTGTTGTTGTTGACGTGGTCCAAGAAGTACTGACGGGCAGCGTAGCGGTCAGCGTCGAACTGAATCTTCCCGTCAGCGCCATACAGGTTCAGCATCGCGTTGAGCTCGTGATAGCTCAACCCTTGGTACTGTTCAGGGATTTCCTTGAAGCTGGTTTTCACTGAGGATTCAGCGAGAGGTGTGTCCAAAACTCGTCCAGTCCTTCGTTAACGCGGGCCACGTCTTCTTCCGTGCCCATGATTTCGAATGTGTATAGCAGTGGTACGTCCAACTTCGCAGCGATCTTGTGCGCTGCGATGTTGTATTGCGCACCGAAGTTGGAGTTCCCAGCTCCCATGACTCCACGCAGATACTTCCGGTTCTGAGGTTCCCTCAGAAAGTTCAGAATCTGCGGCAAGATCGACCGCTCCCCCTTGGTGCCGCCGTATGTTGGCACGAGCAACACGTAGTCAGTCTCTGCAACAAGATCCGGCTCTGAGCGGTGCATAGGGATGCGAGCTGCTCGACGGTTGAGCTTCGTGACGAAGCGGTGCGTGTTACCTGAAGCGGATGAATAGTAGATCAACCGTTCACGGGTTTTTTCTATTTCCTTTTCCGGCGCAGACTCTGCCTGCTCTGGGACCAATGTTGTTGCCATGCTCCCTCTCCCCGACCAAGGCGTCGTGATAACGGCTGATGAGACTACATCTGCCCCTAACGGCTCTCCCTCACCGTGTGGTCAGCCATCAGCCACAGACCGGAGGGGATATATGAATCGCTAGGCCGCCGTTAGGCTACGGAAGCCTTGAGCGAGTTCTCCAGTTCGCTGATCTTGTCTGGGCGGAAGCCTGCCCAGGAATCGGTTTCCGTCACAACGACTGGCGCCTGCATGAAGCCCATGGAGCGTACACGCTCAAGAGCGTCAGCGTCCTGCGACATATCGACAACGTCGTATTCGATGCCCTTCTTATCGAGCGCGCGGTAGGTCGCGTTGCACTGAACGCATGCTGGCTTGGTGTAGACGGTTACTGCCATGATTTTCTTTCCTTCCTGAGCCACTTCTGTTCAGAAGCGTCCCAGCTTTGAGCTTCCTCGAAACTTTCGATTTCCTTAGAAACTACTGTGCACTTCCAGCGGTTATGGGTTCCATACTACCCCCCACCACTACATATTGTGTACAGCAGGAACCTAGACCACCATATCCTGTCTTACATCGATGTGATTTCACAGGCGCTCGTCCACAGCTTCTGTGGAGATGTTCACGGCTGGAAGTGCGAGATTCCGCGGCTCACACCCAGTTGTCCACAGCGTGTGCGGTTCATAGTCCCCAGCCATGTGCACAGAAAAAGAGGGAAAAATTAATTTTTACTCACCGTGTTTTGGGCGTGTTGCGCTCCCCTGCAATGACACCTTCAGTGTGGCCTGTTCCCCTGACAGATTGAACGAAAAGGGCGAGACATCGACTATTCGACGTCTCGCCCTTCTAGCCCTCTCCAACAGGCACGGCCACCGCTAGACGGGGCATGCGGTCCCCGTACCGCGGTCCTCGTACTAAAGACCCGCCAAAGTCCTAAAGACCCGCCGCACGGTTTCCTGCGCCTGCAGTTGCTGCGTCTAGAGTTCCTGAGGTTGCCGCTCAGCTAGCTCAATCGCTGGCGCGTCCGCCCAGACGCGGTCCAAACCATAGAAATCCCGGTCTTCTTCGTGCTGAACATGAATCACGATGTCACCATAATCCAGCAAAACCCAGCGCCCGCTGCCGCGACCTTCACGCCGCAACGGCTGGTCCTCATGATTGATCCGCAGCTCATCTTCAACGGCTTCAGCGATAGCTTCCACCTGCCGTTCCGAAGATCCACTAACAATCAAAAACGCATCAGCTAACCCGAGGCGCTCCCCCACATAGATCGCGGAGATCTCTTCCCCGCCCTTGACGCTGGCTGCACGTGCGGCAGCGTTGAGGCGATCTGTGACAATGCTCGGAACGTTCACGGTCCTCCAAGAAACGATGGGTTATACGATCTGCCGACTACTTGGACAACAATGTAAAGAGGGCAGCGGAGACTGCGATGACTGCAGAGCCACCCACCACGCCCATAGCGAGGATGCGTGGACGACCTCCGCCTTCCTGATAGGTCAAAGGATCTAGACCGTGTGCGGCAATAGCGGAGACCGGCTCACCATCCACGTGGTGTTGGTTATCCTCCACACGCCCCATCCCGGGAGCAGATATCGGCTCTGGTTGTTGCCTGAAGGCGTCGCTACCGGCGCCGTAGAATTCTTCTTCATCCGCCAGGGACGGCTGAGGCACAACGAAACGCACGTTGCGCGTCACTGGGCTGATCACGCCCGTAGTCTCAAGCTTGCGTTGGGCATCCCACTGTTCTTCAGGGGCAATGCCGAGGACATCGTTGAAACTAGGTGAAGCCTCAATGCGTGCGTCCTCCAACGCCGCGCGTAGCTTCTCAACACGCTCGGACTCATACTCTTCGAGGGCCACTTCGTCATCGAATTGCCCACGCAAACCGGAAGAGACAGGCGTCGAAAGTGCACGGCGTGTGCGTTGCCCCCGCGAATCCTGCGGTTGGCCGCCAGGCGCTTGTGCCTCGCCACCAATCCCCTGGTTGTTCTCGTCGCGTTGTGGACGGCGTGCATCACGGCGGCTTGGATACCTGGGCTGCTCCCCTGTCGAGGCTTCCGGCTCAACCTTGTAGGCCGCCTCGCCCCGGTAAGGTTCCGCGCGATACGCATCAGCCCTGTACGGCTCGGCCCTGCGCGGTTCACTTCGGCGCGGCTCAGTTCGACGCTGTTCAGTTCGGTGCTGTTCAGTGAGGCGCTGCTTGGTGCGGCGCGGTTCAGCACGGTACGAATCTGCAGGGTACGGCTCTGCGCGGTAGCTTTGAGCTGGTGTCGAGCCCGTACGAGATTCGTAGCGATCACGCAACGGTTCGCGGGCGGAATCCCCTGCAGACTGACGGGACTGCGGCTGCGACTGACGCCGCGAATACTGTTGCGAGCGCCCTTGGGATTGCGGCTCGGACTGCCGCCACGGCGGCGTTGAATTCTCCTGCCTCGACTCAAGTTGATCATTGTCCCGCGACGCGGGTAGATCGTGGTGCCGCGACCCGGGTTGATCGTTATTGCGTTCCTGCCAGCTACGTTGCTGTGGCTGAGGCCGGTGCTGCGAATACGGCTGCGCGGATGTCGTTTGCCAGCTGGATTCCGAGCTCCGCGTTTGTGACTGCGTCCGCGAATACGGCTGCGACTGTGAATATTGCTGCGACTGCGGCCGAACCTGTGGCTGGCGCGAGGTCTGCGGCTGATGCGAAGCCTGCGTGCGCCCTTGCTGTTGGCGCTGCCCCTGCGATTGCCGTGGGTTCTGCTGCTGCCGCGGCGTCTGTGGCTGGCGTGGCGTCTGTGTTTGGCGCGGCGCCGGCTGTTGACGCGGGGTCTGCGGTCGCGCTGTTGGTGCCTGTTGCGCACCAGCCGAGCCGGCTTCAGCCTCCTCTACGTCAGATAGGCGCATGAACAGAGTCTCAGTGGACGAATCCCTCTGGGCTTCTGCTCGACGCTGCGAAGCTGCGCGCTCTCTTTCGCGGAGTTCACGGCGCGTCAAGGGACGCGATGTCGGATTCTGGTCTTCAGCCATGGTCTTTCGCCTCCCTTAGTGATATCGATCGATCGACGTAAAGTTCATATTTATTGATGTACTGTACGACTCCGTCTGGAACTAAATACCAGACCGGTTCGCCGCGAGCTACGCGTTCTCGACAGTCAGTCGATGAAATGGCCATCGCAGGAACTTCGAGGAGTTCAAGTCTTTCAAGCCCGTTGTCCTGAAGTATGTGCCCAGGGCGTGTCACACCAATAAATGAGGCGAGGGATTGCAACTCGTCGATATCTTTCCACGTCATGATTTTCGCGAGTGCGTCCGCCCCAGTGATGAAGAACAGTTCGGCGTCTGGGCGTTGTGCATGCAGATCACGCAACGTGTCAATCGTGTATGTGTACCCGGGGCGGTCGATGTCCACTCGGGATACGGTGAACCGCGGGTTCGAAGCGGTTGCAACAACGGTCATCAAGTACCGATGCTCGGAATCGGTAACGTGATCCTTCGGGTCCTGAAGCTTCTGCCATGGTCTTCCCGTAGGAACGAAAACTACCTCGTCGAGCTCAAATTTCGCCGCAACTTCACTCGCGGCAACGAGGTGGCCGTGATGGATCGGATCGAATGTCCCACCCATCACGCCGATTCGTTGACGTTGTGTTTGCGGCTGTGGCACGGCTTAGCGGCCCGCTCCGAGGGAACCAACCTGACGGTTCGGATCGATCAGCTCGATGTCCTCTTTACCCATGGTGTGGTTGTTGGAGAACGATGCGGTGATCAGCAGGAGGATCAGGAAGGTCAGCATGATGCTGCCGCCGATGATCAGCGGCATGACCAAGCTGTGCTCTGAAGTTTCTGCAGCGTTCTCAGCTAGCAACATGAGGTTATTCGCCAGGGTCAGCACGTAGACGCTCCTTGGGCTCGTAAAGGGTGTTTAGCGGTTCCTCGCCGGTTCCGCTCGCGTGATGAATTTGTTAACACGGAAGTGTTCACAGCCAGTCTATCCGGTAGCGCGCAGAGTTCAGGCATTGCTTCCTAAATTATTGTTATCGAGCAACCCTATCCTGAGTCGCTAGCCTTCTAGTTACGTATGTTGTAGTCGCCTTCGATGATCCATTTCCACGAGGTCAAAGCGGCGGCTCCCATCGGGCCGCGGGCGTGCATCTTCTGTGTGGAGATGCCCACTTCCGCGCCCAGCCCGAACTCTCCGCCATCGGTGAAGCGTGTGGACGCGTTCACGACCACGACTGCGGAATTCACCTTCTCCAGGAATGCCTGTTGGCTTGAAACGGATTCAGTGATGATCGCGTCGGTGTGTCCGGTGCTGTAGCGTTCGATGTGCTCGAGGGCTTCATCAAGCGAGTCCACGATTTTCACCGCGATATCAAGGTCGAGGTATTCGTCGGTGAAGTCTTCCTCAGTCACCGGTATGACCTCTTCGGCGACAGCTCGCGCTACCTGCTCATCACCATGCAACGTCACCCCTGCCGCTGAGAGGGCAGAAAGGACTGTCTTGCCGGTCGTTTCGAGAGCATCCGTGTGAATCAGCAGGGTCTCAACTGCGTTACATACCGATGGGCGTTGCGTCTTGGCGTTGAGCACAATCTCTGTTGCTTGCTCGGCTGGCGCGCTCGCGTCAAGGAAGATGTGCACGTTGCCTTCGCCGGTTTGAATGACCGGGACTTTGGCGTTGTTGACCACAGACTGGATCAGGTTTCGACCGCCGCGGGGAATCAGGATGTCGATCTTGCCGACTGCTTCCATCATCGCGGTCGCCGCTGGCCGTCCGCCGTCATCTACTGACTGAACTGCGGCAACAGGAAGACCTTGCTTCTCAAGGACCTCCTGGATGAGGCGTACGAGCACCTTGTTCGTGTGTGCCGCTGCACTTCCCCCGCGCAGAAGAACAGCGTTACCGGAACGGATCGCGATGCCGGCGATGTCCACTGTCACGTTCGGGCGAGCTTCATAGATCACGCCGACCACGCCCAACGGGACGCGCACCTGACGAAGCCGCATTCCGTTAGGTAGCAAGCGGCCACCGATGACCTCGCCCACGGGGTCTGATTGGTTCGCTAGCTCTTCCAAGGCTTTCATGAGCCCGTCGATGCGGGAGTCATCCAGCTTGGTGCGGTCCAGTAGCGCTTTCGAGGTGCCGTTGTCTTGTCCGGCCTTCATGTCGGCGGCGTTGGCGTCCAGGATCTCAGCGCGGGCCGCGTCGATAGCTGTAGCGATCGCTCGTAGTGCTTCATCTTTAGCCACTCGCGGCAGGCTCGCCATGACGTGTGAGGCCTTACGCGCTTGATCAGCACGTTCGGTCACGAGGGCGGTTGCATCAACATCTGTTGCCATATGTTCTCCTCCGTCCGTTCCAGCGGTTCAGTCAGTCTCGGGTTTAGCTCTAGCGAAAACTGAGCCGAACACTGCGAGTTCATCGGCGTGAACTACGGGGCGTTCGAAGCGTTCCCCTAGATTCTCGCGTAACTGTTCGCTTGTCAGCCCCAACATGTCCGGGATTTCATCGGAAGCGAACGATGAGAAGCCGCGGGCAATCACCACATCGTTGCTGTTGGTGATGTCCACGGGGTCGCCTTCGATGAACTCACCGCGAACGTCGATGATGCCCGCCGCAAGGAGTGAATTGGTTCCGCTCGCGATCGCGGTGACGGCGCCATCGTCGAGCACAAGCCGACCCCGACCTTCAGCGAGGTGTTCGAGCCACAACCGTTTGAGTGAGCGGCGCCCGCGTTGGGCCGCGAAGAACGTTCCGACGTCCTCGCCGCTGAGTGCACGCGAGGCGTTGGCGGCCGATGTCACGAGCGTTGGGATACCGGACTGCGCGGCGATCGTCGCTGCCGCTACCTTGGTCTGCATGCCACCGGTACCCACACCCGCGCTACCTGCAGACCCTAGCTCAACTCCGGCCAGATCGCTGGGGTGCCTTACCGAATCGATGGCTTTGCCGCCGCGCTCAGGGTGAGCGGTATAGACCGCATCCACGTCAGAGAGCAACACCAACGCGTCAGCTTTAACCAGGTTGGCAACCAAAGCGGCCAGCCGGTCGTTATCGCCAAAGCGGATCTCACGGGTCGCCACAGCGTCGTTCTCATTCACAATCGGCACAATTCCTAAGGAAAGTAGCCTGGAGAGGGAGCGAAAAGCGTTCGCGTAGTGTCCCCTGCGGATCAGGTCATCAGCGGTCAAGAGAACCTGGGCCGCGGTCTCACCATAACGGCCGAACTCTTTCGAATACTGTGCAGCCAAAACCACCTGGCCCACCGCAGCGGCGGCCTGCTGAGTTGCAAGGTCCTTAGGGCGCGAACTCAGTCCCATAGGTGCCAACCCAGCAGCGATAGCCCCTGAAGAAACTAAAACCACCTGGTTCCCGCGTTGAATAACCTCACCCAGCGCATCCACCAAGTCGATAACAGCCTGGGTATTGAGCCCGCCTTGGATATCGGACAACGAAGATGAACCAATCTTCACAACGATCCGATGAGCGTGTGGAATATCGGCGCGCTGTTGAACCTTGGCGTGTTCAATGTTGTCTGAAGACACTCAGTGATCCCTTTCTACAGTCGCGGAAAAATCTTCATGATCGGTCCAGAGACCAGATTTTCGTTCAGCATCCATGGCTTCACGGGTAGCGGCACGGCGGTCCTTACGCGCCTGATACTGGGCTCGGCGCTCAGCTGTGGTGCGCCGCTCGTTGGTATCCAGGCGTGGATCCTCACCGCGGTTACCAAGTAGCTCGGCGCCGGTCGTCATGGTTGGCTCCCAATCGAAGATCACGCCTCCATCACCACCGATGACGACCGCGTCCCCTGGTTCAGCGCCTTCTTCGAACAAGGCTTTCTCAATGCCGAGCTTCTCTAGACGGTCAGCGAGGTAACCGATCGCTTCATCGTTTCGGAAGTCCGTCTGCTCTACCCAACGCTCAGGCTTCTCACCACGGATGCGATACAACGGCTCCCCTGAGCGTTCCTCACGCTTGATGGTGAACTCTTCAACGTTGACCGCCCGAGGCCGCACGACCTGTGGAACGTCAACAACATCGGCGTCATGAACTACCTGAGCGCGAGCCTGCTCAACCAACTCGGCCATCGCAAAGGACAGTTCCTTGAGTCCTTCACGGCTCACGGCCGAAACTTCATAGACCTTATACCCGCGCGCTTCCAGCTCTGGCCGCATCATCTCAGCCATGTCTTTACCGTCTGGGACATCGACCTTGTTCAAAGCGATGATCGCGGGACGGTCAATCAATGGAACCGCACCGGACTCGGTTCCTTCGAAGTCCGCATCAGCTTTATACCGTTCAAGCTCAGCCAAGATGATGTCAAGATCAGAAACAGGGTCACGGTCCGTTTCCAGGGACGCGCAATCAAGCACATGGACCAGCGCGGCACACCGTTCAACGTGTCGCAAAAACTCAAGCCCTAGCCCGCGGCCATCAGCTGCCCCTTCGATCAGGCCCGGGACATCGGCAATCGTGTACCGCACATCCCCTGCTTGAACCACCCCGAGGTTAGGCACCAGGGTTGTGAACGGATAGTCAGCGATCTTCGGTTTCGCAGCTGAAAGCGCACCGATAAGCGAGGACTTACCAGCCGATGGGTAGCCCACCAACGCAATATCTGCTACGGTCTTCAGCTCCAGAACATGCCGGGTTTCTTCGGCTTTCGTCCCCAAAAGAGCGAAACCTGGGGCTTTACGCTTAGTTGAGGCTAAAGCCGCGTTGCCGAGGCCGCCCTGACCGCCTTTAGACAAGATGTACTCTTGCCCCGGCCGCATCAAGTCAGCCTTGATCTCGCCTGATTCGTTCTTGATCACGGTGCCCTCTGGCACCGGAAGAACCAGGTGCTCGCCATGCTTGCCGTGGCGCAGGCTCCCTTTCCCGGGTTCACCGTTCTCAGCCGATTGGTGTGGAGCATGGTGGAAAGACAGCAGTGTGCTCACTTGCGGATCCACGCGCACGATCACGTCGCCTCCGTGACCGCCGTTGCCTCCATCCGGGCCGCCAAGAGGCTTGAACTTTTCACGATGCACGGAAACACAGCCGTGGCCTCCGTTTCCACCGCGCGCAAAGACAGTCACGCGATCAACGAACGTAGCCATGATGACCTCCCTTTGCCCACCTCGTGGGCAGCTGTCTGCACTGACCGGTTCAAGCCGGAAGCTTTACGGCTGTAACTGCAATGCGGTTGCCGGATATACCAATGCTATTGCCGCTTGGAAAAGAAAGCGGGGAAGACCCGTAGGTCTCCCCCGCTTCCGGTGAAAGATATTGATGCGACGAGGATTACTCGCCGACAATGCTGACGGTCTTACGACCGCGACGCGTACCGAACTCAACCGAGCCTGCGGCAAGTGCGAACAGCGTGTCGTCCTTGCCGCGGCCAACGTTGGCGCCTGCGTGGTAACGGGTGCCACGCTGGCGAACCAGGATCTCGCCTGCCTTGACGGTCTGGCCGCCAAAGCGCTTGATGCCCAGGTACTGCGGGTTGGAGTCGCGACCGTTACGAGTCGAGCCAACGCCCTTCTTTGATGCCATTTCTGCCTACCTTAGAGCTTGAGGGTTATGGTTTTCCGGGTATCAGGCGATCGAGGTGATCTCGACGCGCGACAATGCAGCGCGGAAACCCTGACGCTTCTTGTAGCCGGTCTTGTTCTTGTACTTCTGGATGACAATCTTCTTGCCACGTAGGTTCTCCAGGACTTTAGCCTGAACCTTGACCTTGGCAAGCTTGTCGGCATCCGACGTCACGTTGTCGCCGTCGACCAGCAGCACCGCGGGGAGCTCGATCGTGTCACCGATCTCATCGCGGACGCGGTCGAGGGTCACGATGTCGCCAACAGCGACCTTCTCCTGGCGCCCACCAGCGCGAACAATCGCGTAGACCACTTGGTACTCACTTCTCTCGACTTTGGACAATGCAAAGTGGATCCCTGCTGCAATACAGCTCATCCACATGAACGTTCGAAACGTGCACTACCCGACCAGAACAACCCTTGAGCCTCTAACACGATCCTTGAATCACAAACGGATCTCGACTCGAGGTCACTATAAAGACCTGACCCGGGCACACGCACCGACAGTCCATCTTACGTTTAGACGGCGTTACAAGCAAATAGGCGCTTGCGTGCGTGGCGCAATTGCTCTTGTTTGTTTGCTAGCCGCTCTTAGCAAGACGGATGTGTCCCGTGTATTAGCCGCGCTTAATCTGATCCGCGGAAACACCGACACCCAGCATCGTGACTTCTGTCTCCTTTTGCTTTGGCGTGTTGTTCGCGGTATCACTCGAGCTCACACGGGCACCGGAGTTCACACGCGCTTCGACAGCTGAGGTGGTGCTAGAGCCTTGTGCCGAACCGGCAGCACGTCGACGACGCCGGCCGCCAGCGCGCGCTTGCGTCGAGTCTGTATCGCTACCCGAAGCCTTCTGGGCAAGCTGAGTAGTCGCTGCCGCTTTCTGTTCAGCAGCTTCAGAGCGTTTCACCGACTTCGACGCCGGCTTAGCTTGAGCTTCCGATTTCTCGCTGCTGCACCCGTTGTTTTCGCTGCGCACGTTGTGCTCGGCGTGCTCGCTATTTTCGGTGCGCTCGTGTTGCTCGCTACGCTGGCGTCCGCGTCCTCCACGGCCACGGCGTCCGCGGCGGCGCCGGCGGCTGCGCCCCTCGCTCGAGGTCTCTGAGGCACGTTTCCCGTCTCGATCGTTCGCATCGGGATTGTGTTTCTGCTCCGCGTGGTCTGTTTCAGTCACCGACTGGGTTGCTTCAGCACCGTCGGATTCCTTGAGCGCCGTCTCGCCTCCAGCGTCGTCACCGTGTTGGGATGCCGCCGCAATTTTGGTCAAAGCTTCGCGCGTGGCGGCAGCACGTTTCTCGCGTTCACGCTCCTGCTCAGCAGACTCTTCGCTGTTGCCGTTGCCCGAATTTTCGTGCCCCTTATCTTCGTGCTGTTGACGCTGGGCTTCACGCTCTGCTTGGCGGGCCTTACGGCGTTCCGAACGTGTCGGGCGGTCATTCGGGCGGTGCACGTGCTGTTGGCGTCCGCCACCGATGAGTGGCTCGTCGTGAATCAGGATGCCGCGGCCCGAGCAGGCCTCACACGAGGTCGAGAACACTTCAACCAGGCCGGTTCCGACGCGCTTGCGCGTCATCTGAACCAAGCCGAGGCTCGTAACCTCGGAGACTTGGTGTTTGGTGCGGTCCCGGGCGAGGCATTCGACAAGGCGACGCAACACGAGGTCGCGGTTAGCTTCTAGGACCATGTCGATGAAGTCGATCACGATGATGCCGCCGATGTCGCGCAAGCGAAGCTGGCGGACTACCTCTTCGGCGGCTTCAAGGTTGTTCTTGGTGACGGTCTCTTCAAGGTTGCCGCCGGTTCCCGTGAACTTGCCAGTGTTGACGTCGATGACCGTCATGGCTTCGGTGCGGTCGATCACCAAGGAGCCACCCGATGGCAAGTTGACCTTCCGGTCCAGTGCTTTAGCTAGGGTCTCGTTGATGCGTTTGGCGTCGAAGACGTCTTCTTCGCCTTCCCACTTGGAAAGACGATCCAGCAGGTCAGGAGCAACGTAGGTGACGTATGCCTCGATCGTGTCCCACACGTGTTCGCCTTGAACCACGAGCTCAGAGAAGTCCTCGTTGAACACGTCGCGAACGGTCTTGATGGTCAGATCAGGTTCCGCATACAGCAGTTCTGGTGCGCGGGTCTTCGTCGAGTTGGCGGCCTTTTCGATCGCTTCCCATTGAACGCGCAGCCGGTTGATGTCGTTCATGAGTTCTTGCTCGGAGGCGCCTTCGGCAGCCGTGCGAACGATGACGCCGGCCTCGTCCGGGGTGTGCTCGCGCAGGATCTTCTTCAGACGCGTGCGCTCGACTTCAGGGAGTTTGCGTGAAATCCCGGTCATCGATCCGCCCGGAACATAAACCAGGTAGCGGCCAGGCAGGGAAATCTGGCTCGTCAGGCGTGCACCCTTGTGCCCTACCGGATCCTTAGTGACCTGAACCAGGACGGAGTCGCCGGATTTGAGTGCGTTCTCGATTCGCTTTGCCTGGCCATCCAGCTGGGCAGCATCCCAATTGACTTCGCCTGCATAAAGCACAGCGTTGCGTCCGCGACCAATATCGACGAAGGCCGCTTCCATGGAAGGCAACACGTTTTGCACACGTCCAAGGTAGACGTTGCCAATCAGAGAGTCTTGGGTTGTGTGGGAGACGAAGTGCTCAACCAGGATGTCGTCTTCGAGCACACCGATCTGGATCCGGTCCTCGTCTTCACGCACGACCATCTTGCGGTCCATAGATTCACGGCGTGCGAGGAACTCGGCTTCTGAGATGCCGTGACGGCGGCGGCCTATATCGCGTGATTCTCGGCGGCGTTGACGCTTAGCTTCCAGCCGGGTTGAGCCGCGCACGGCCGTGACCTTGTCGGGTGCTTTATCCACGGAGGAACGCGGAGCCCTCACGCGCGTGACTGTGCCTGGCGGGTCGTCGTGGCTTCCGCCTTCGATCTCCATGTCCTCAGTTCCCCTGCGGCGGCGACGGCGACGACGCGAGGTCGTTGTCTGCTCCGGCTCATGATTGTCATGGTTACGGGAACCTTTGGGCGCGGATTCGTTCTCTGCGTTCACAAGGTCATCTGTGCTCAGCAGGTCACCGAGCGGCACGTCTGGAATAGCGAACGGATCGTACGTGACGTTAGCTGCCTGTTCAGCCGTCGCGGTGTTTTCTGCCGATGTCGCGTTCTCAGCAGAGGCTGTATGTTCAGCAGATTCTTGTGTCTCTGCTTCTTTATTCTTCGCCATAGGTGGCTACTCCCAGCGGGCCTCCTGCCACAGCCAGGGGCCTCGTACTCGTCATCAGATCTAAGCCGTAGAGTGCGTGTACGCAACGCCTTGATCCGGAAGTCATTGTCCGGCTCGGCCTCTCACACCGAAGCACCCACCGTTTCGGTGTTCCCTCGCGCCCATTCGGGCTTCAATAGCGCACGGTCTCATCCGCTTCGATCATCCTTGAGGATGATTCCAGCCGCGTCATTATGCGGCGGTGAGGGCGATCTCGCGCCCCGGTAACTCATGAGATGCTCATGCGATATTCATGCGGGTTTCCTGGCAGCGAGGCTACGGCGCGCGTGCAGCAGCAAGCACATAGCCGCGTTCAGAACGCCCGCTTAAGATCGAAGGATCTGAGTGCGGTGTCCCTCCGCCCAGGGAAACCCACCAAAACACGTATTATCGAAAAGGAAACACACAATCGGTGAGTAGAGCGCCCCGGCCTGTGGATCCGGAAGGCTCTGACACTGATTGTCTCACATCACCATAGATTGTTCTCGCTACCACTAGATGCTGATAAGGAATTCGCTTCAATGAACTCGTTAGCTTCAACAAATCATCAGGGTTCCGGTGAGAATCTGGCGGCTGATCGTTCCGGGCGTGTCCACGAGCTTCCGTGGTGGGCAAGCACCCGCGGGTTCGGGTGGGTTGTGCTCGTGTGCGGTGTTGGTTCGCTTTATGGTGCTGTGGAGCTCACGCTTGAGCGGATCCAGCTCTACATCAACCCGAATCACATTGCTGCCTGCGATGTGGGTGGCGCGTTCTCGTGTAGCACGGTCATGAAGTCCGCGCAGGCATCCGTTTTCGGGCCGCCGAATCCTTTTATTGGCCTGGTCGGCTTCACTGTCTTGATCGTGGTCGGGGTTGTGTTGGCCACAGGTACGCGTTTGCCGCGCTGGTTCATGAACGCCCACTTGCTGGGGACTGCCGCCGCTACCGGTTTTTTGGTGTGGCTCTACACCCAGGCGGTCTACGAGATCGGTTCGCTGTGCCTCTACTGCATGGTGTGCTGGTTCTTCATGGGTCTTCTGTTGCCGGTCCATGTGGCGAGGAATATCCTCACCAATGATCTTCCTGCACCGAAGGTGTTGCGCGGGTGGGCCCAACACGGCGCCTGGCTGACCTCGTTCATTGTCCTGGTTGCCTGTGCTGGGTCCATCATGGTGGTCTTCTCGAAGCAGCTCTTCGGCTAGCCCGCGCACAGACACCTCAGTGCCTAACCGCACAGTCACCTGAGTGCATAACCGCGCAGACCTGAATTCATAACCGTGTAGGCCTCCATACATGACGATGGCGTGGTCACCTTTAGTAGGTGACCACGCCATCGCTATGTCAAGGCGTTCCTGGAAACCGGTGGCGGCTTAGGCGTCAGCGAACCACAGACCCAGCTCGCGTTCTGCAGAGGCGGTCGAATCGGAACCGTGTACGAGGTTCTTCTGGACTCGTTCGCCCCAGTCGCGGCCGAGGTCGCCGCGGATCGTGCCTGGAGCTGCCTCGGTAGGGTCGGTCGCGCCAGCAAGCGAACGGAAGCCTTCGATGACACGGTTGCCTTCAACCTGCATCGCGAAAACCGGGCCCGAAGACATGAACTCGAGCAACGGCTCATAAAACGGCTTACCCTCGTGCTCTTCGTAGTGCTTCGCGAGCAGCTCACGGGACGGGGTCTCGAGCTTGGCCTTAGTGATGACGTAGCCCTTAGCTTCGATGCGAGCCATAATCTGGCCCGTCAAGCCACGTTCAACGCCGTCTGGCTTAACCAATACAAGAGTGGATTCCATGAAAATGAGTCCTTAGAACTTTCGAAGATGTTTGAGGAACTTCTGCTCTTCAGCGTATATGAGGCTACCTGGCAGACCTAAGCGTCACCTTCGAGACCGAGCGCCCTCTTGGTAGCTAGGCCTCTCCGTGCTGAGCTTCCCATTCGGCTTGCTCCCGGGCCCGCTGGACGTTCTCCCGGTCCATCTGTTTGCCTTTGATAATCCCGTAGGCCCAGATACATCCGAAAAGCCCTCCAACAAAGTACATCATCGGCTCCAAGATCCCGAGCGCGATCATCACGACTTGCAAGCTCCACCCCAGTGCGATACCCCACGGGTAACGCAAGAAAGCGCATGTGAGGATCATCACCACACCGATCACTACACACGTGAGCAGATACGGCAGTCCGCCGCCTTCCATCAGGCCGTGCTTACCGAAAAGTGCGAGGCCTGCGAAAACCACTACGAGGGCTTCAAGCGTCAAGGTTGAGGAACCAAACATGACAGCGATCGACCGCTGCTGCTTGCGCTGACCCGGCCGCCAAGCAAGCTGCTTCTTCGTATAGCGTTTCTGGGCCACCTATACCTCCTTCGTCGGGTTCAGTAAGGCACGCGCCTGACCAATCAGTGTGATCGAGCCGGTCACTAGAACTCCGCCGCCCATGTCCTCGGCCTCATCTGCCTTCGCGGCAGCCCAATCCAGCGCGTCCGGGACCGACTCCGTGATGAAAATATCCTCTTCATCGAAGCCGGCGTCCACAGCCAACGCGGCAAGATCCCCAGCCGGGATCGAGCGCGGTGAATCCGACTGCGTGATAGCGACGTCACGCACCAGCTCACCGAGCTCTTCACGCCAACGAATCAGCATCCCTAAGGCATCCTTCTCTTGCAGAATGCCCAAAACCAATACGAGACGAGAGAAACCGAAGGCTTCCTTGAGCGCTTTCGCTGTCACAGTGACACCGGCGGGATTGTGCGCAGCATCCAAAATGAACGTCGGGGACGTGCGCACTGTTTCGAGCCGTCCGGGGCTCTCGGCAACACCGAAACCTGCACGCACAACCTCGATATTGAGCGGTCTATCTCCCCCGCCGAGGAACGCCTCCACAGCAGCTAAAGCGACCGCGGCGTTCTGCGCTTGATGCTCACCGTGCAAAGCCAACGCGATATCGGTATAACGCTCGGCGAGCCCCTGGATGGTCAGCAGTTGGCCACCTACAGCCAGCTGACGTTCGGTAGTACCGAACTCAACACCTTCGAAACGCCACTGTGCGCCCTTCTCTTTGGCGGCATCGAGCAGAACTTGCGCGGCCTCCGGATCCTGAACGGACGAAACCAGGATCGCGTCCTGCTTGATGATGCCTGCCTTCTCAGAAGCGATGTCGTGGAGGGTATCGCCAAGAAGGTCCGTATGGTCAAGGTCGATCGGCGTGACCACGGCAACCTGACCATCGGCGACGTTGGTGGCGTCCCAGGCCCCGCCCAAACCGACTTCAAGCACAACAACTTCAACTGGTTCATCAGCGAAGACAGCGAAGGCGAGGATCGTGACCGCCTCGAAGAACGTGATCGGGTTCTCCCCTTGCTCACGCAGTTCGGCGTCCACTATCTCAAGGTAGGGCTGGATCTCATCCCATATCCGAACCAGTGTGGTGTCAGCGACCGGATGCCCGTCTATCACGATCCGCTCGGTGACGCTCACCAAGTGCGGGCTTGTGAAACGGCCCGTACGTATGTCATGAGCAAGCAGGAGCGACTCAATCATGCGGGCGGTCGAGGTCTTCCCGTTCGTTCCGGTGATGTGGATGACCGGGGCCGCCTTCTGCGGATCCCCCAGAACATCCATGGCCCGCCGCATCGCGTTCATGCGGGGTTCTATCTTGTTCTCCGGGGCACGCGCAAGCAACTGCGCGTACACCCGAGCCACACCTTCCGGGTCTTTCAGATCCGGTGCGTTGTGTTCAGACACGAAACGTTCAGCCTTCCTGCCCGGCACCATCAGCGGCATCCGCCGCCTCGACCGTAGCGCTCGGCGCATCAACATCCGCGGCTTCAGTTGCGAGCTCGACAGCAAGGGTCTCCCCCGCAACCAGTTCACGATGCGCTTCAACCGCATCGACTACCGCCTGCTCAGCACGGACAACGACCTTGGCGCGTTGGCCCACGCTCAAACCGGAATCACGGCGCGCGGCCTGGATCACACGGATCACGTCGCGGGCAACACCTTCGGCTTCCAGCTCCGGGGTCACGTGAGTGTCCAGAACCACAAAGCCACCCGAAGGCAGAACCGCTGCCGCACGAGCGCCAGCCGAGGCCTCATCGACAACCGTGGTGAGTGTGTACTCACCCTCATGCAGTTCGAGCCCGCCAGCGGTCACCGTGCCGTCCTCGGCAACAGACCAGTCACCTGTCTTCGACGCTTTGATCGCTTGCTGAACCTGCTTACCCAAACGCGGGCCGGCGGCGCGAGCGTTCACCACCAGCGTGCGGGTGATGCCGTAGGCGGCCTCGTCGACCTCAGCGGCATCAGCTAGGCGAACCTCCTTGAGGTTCAGCTCATCAGCGATGATGTCAGCGAACGTACCCTGCAACTGTGCCGCGCCATCGACCACAACATCCATCGCGGCCAGCGGCAAACGAACACGCAACTGGTGAGCCTTACGCAAGCTAGAACCCTGAGAAGTGATCGAACGCGTCAGATTCATGAGTTGAACCAGCTGCGGATCCTGCGGGAACTTATCCGCATCCGGGTAGTCCGTCAAATGCACCGAACGGCCACCCGTCAGGCCACGCCACATCTCCTCAGTAGCCAGCGGCAACAGTGGAGCAGCAACACGGCACACCGTCTCCAAAACGGTGTACAGAACATCCATCGCCTCCGTGTCTTCCTCGAAGAAACGGTGACGAGAGCGGCGCACATACCAGTTGGTCAGCAAATCAGTGAAGCGACGCAAAGCCTCGGTAGCGCCTGCAACCTCGTAGCGATCCATCGAATCGCGAACATCGCGAACCAAATCGCCGGTAGCAGCGAGCAAGAACCGATCCAACGGATCCTTCGCGTCGTAACGCTCTTGAGCCTCATATCCCTTGCCACCTAACGAGGAGTTGGCATAAAGGGTGAAGAAATACCACGTGCTCCACAACGGCAGAAGAACCTGGCGGACGCCCTCACGGATGCCTTCCTCGGTGACGATCAAGTTACCGCCACGCAAGATAGGCGAAGACATCAAGAACCAGCGCATCGCGTCGGAACCATCGCGGTCCAGAACCTCGTTGACGTCCGGATAGTTCTGCAAAGACTTCGACATCTTCTGACCATCCGAGCCCAACACGATACCGTGAGAGATCACGTTCGTGAACGCCGGGCGGCCGAACAGCGCGGTCGCAAGGATATGCATCGTGTAGAACCAGCCACGGGTCTGGCCGATGTATTCAACAATGAAGTCCGCCGGGTTGTGGGTATCGAACCACTCTTCGTTGCTGAACGGGTAATGCACTTGAGCGTAGGGCATCGAACCGGAATCGAACCACACATCCAAAACGTCCTCGACGCGACGCATCACGCCTTGGCAGCCATCGCCACAGCATTCAGCGCCACACTCGACGGTGAGTTCGTCAATGAATGGGCGGTGCAGGTCGACTTCGCCCTCATGGTTGCGTGGCAGACGACCGAAGCGTTCCTCAAGTTCAGCAAGCGAACCGAAAACCTCGATGTGTTCGCACTCGCCGCAGTCGCACTTCCAGACCGGGATCGGGGAACCCCAGAAACGGTTGCGGGAAATCGACCAGTCACGCGCATTTTCAAGCCACTTACCGAACTGGCCATCCTTGACGTTGGAAGGGATCCAGTTAATCTGTTGGTTCAGATCAAGCATGTCCTGCTTGAACTCGGTGACCTTGACGTACCACGACGTGATCGCGCGGTAGATCAGCGGTGTGCGGCAACGCCAGCAGTGTGGATAGGAGTGGTTGTAGGTCGCTTGCCGCATGAGGCGAGCGTTGGCCTTGAGGCTCGCGATGATCGCCGGGTTCGCATCGAAAACCTGGACGCCTGCGATCTCCTCGAGCTCGGTGCCTTTGAAGAACGGCAAGAAGCGGCCGCCCTCATCCACCGACAAGATCACAGGAATCCCGTTGGCTTCACACACCCGCTGGTCATCCTCACCATATGCGGGGGCTTGGTGAACAACGCCGGTACCGTCCGTAGTCGTGACATAGTCATCTACCAGGATCCGGTAGGCATTGGATGTATCGAACTTCTCGTTATCAGCCAGAACCTGCCACAGCGGCTCATACCGCAATCCCGCCAGCTGCTCGCCGGAGTATGTGGCGACCACCGCATCGTGCGCTGCATCAGCATCCGCGTAGCCGAGGTCTTTAGCGTGAGCCGCGATCAGATCCTTCGCCAGCAGGTA
This sequence comes from Pseudoglutamicibacter albus, assembly GCF_031458175.1. Lineage (NCBI taxonomy): Bacteria > Bacillati > Actinomycetota > Actinomycetes > Micrococcales > Micrococcaceae > Pseudoglutamicibacter > Pseudoglutamicibacter albus. The sequence goes on from NZ_JAVDXX010000001.1 coordinate 989,199, forward strand.
GCGAGCGCCCGCGGCGACCGTGTTGGTCTTAGGCTGCTCCGGCCCGGCGGGAAGCACTGCGTACTCGATCTGTGGGCCCACTACCAGTGAGAGGTTAGTCGGCAGAGTCCACGGGGTCGTGGTCCAGGCGAGCACGGCGACGCCGGTCAGTTCGTCTGCCAGCGGGTTATCGCCTTCAGCGGTGATGGGGAACGTGACCGTGACCGTCGGATCCTGTCGATCCTTGTACACGTCTTCATCCATGCGCAACTCGTGGTTGGACAGCGGGGTCTCGTCACGCCAGCAGTACGGAAGGACGCGGAAACCCTCATACGTGAGGCCCTTCTCGTGCAGCGTCTTGAACGCCCACAAGACCGACTCCATGAAGGACGGGTTCAGCGTCTTATAGTCGTTTTCGAAATCCACCCAACGCGCTTGGCGGGTCACATACGTCTGCCACTCTTCGGTGTATTTGAGCACCGACTCACGGCAGGCCGCGTTGAACTTGTCGATCCCCGTCTCGAGGATCTCGTTCTTATCCGTCATGCCGAGCTGCTTCATCGCCTCCAGCTCAGCCGGCAGACCATGGGTGTCCCAACCGAAGCGACGTTCCACGCGGCGGCCACGCTGCGTCTGATACCGGGCAACGAGGTCCTTGACGTAGCCGGTCAAAAGGTGGCCGTAGTGAGGCAGGCCGTTAGCGAAGGGAGGGCCGTCGTAGAAGACGAATTCGTTCTCGCCGCCCTCACGCTGATCGATCGAGGCCTGGAACGTTCCGTCCTTGTCCCAGAACTCGAGGATCCGCTCTTCGATTGACGGGAAATGCGGAGACGACGGGGTCTCACCCGACGGGTCGGTTGTGACGCGAGGATAGTGAGATTCACGAGGACTATGCATGGGTGCCTTTCCAGCTCTTAGACCTAGTACGGCCAGGTCATCGTCGTGGGAAAGGGGACGAGCCACACGATGCAACGCATCGGTGATCCGCGGTACCACCCCGATTGCTGGAGTCAAGAAAACGCCAGCCACTCGTGCTCAGCTGTAACGGGCTGTCCCGTCCGGTTCTACTCACCCAACCATATTGATAGTGGGTTTTCTTCCGGAAGGCTCACCGGTGATTGCCGGGTCAGTGCCTCAATTGTCTGTCAATGATTTTAGCTGAATTGGCGGCAAAAGCCATCACAGCCGCGAGCTACTTCTGGCCGAGTGTGCCGCGAATCACTTTGTGCTGCGCGGCCTGCGCTACAGGCCGGATAACAACCTCGTCGATATTCACGTGATGCGGAGCGTTGACCGCGAAGGAAACAACCGAAGCCACATCCTCCGCGGTAAGTGGATTCTCGACACCCTCATATACGGCGTCTGCCCGCTGTTGGTCGCCGCCGAAACGCCGCAGTGAAAACTCCTCGGTCGCAACCATCCCAGGCAGAACCTCGATGACACGCACGTTATTCTCTGCCTCCTCAAGCCGCAGAACCTGGGTCAACGCGCGCTCTGCCGACTTCGCCGCGTTATAGCCAGCCCCGCCTTCGTACGAGACGATTCCAGCGGTCGAGGTGAGGTTCAGAACCGTACCGCCGCCATCAACCGCACGCAGATGCGAAAGCAAAGCCTTCGTGAGCTTGAGCGTACCGATCACGTTGTTGTTATACATCCACTGCCAGTGCTCAAGGTCAGCTTCAGCTACCGGTTCCTGGCCGCGTGCGCCACCGGCGATGTTGATGAGGGTGTCCGCTCCCGCATCGACCGCTGCGGCCACAATACGGTCAACTTCAACATCCGAGGTGATGTCAGCAGCTACCACACGGCATCCGGTCTCTGCCGCCAGGGCCTCCAGCTTCTCAGCCCGACGGGCAACTGCAATCACTTCCCAGCCAGCCTGACGCAAAGCAACCACTGTCGCGCGACCAATACCGGCCGAGGCACCCGTGACGACAGCACAATGGGAACCAGCCGAGGCAAGGGGCAAGGATGAAGAACTGCTCGCTGCGGAAATACTCGATGCGGGAATATCAGAAGCCATGGCATCAACTGTACGTCGTGACGCAAACCCCACTACACCCTTGCCGTAATCCCCCTACATACATGGGAGAATGGCCGCATGTCTGAGAATCCTCAGGGCACAGACACGCCCACTGAAATCAATGTTCCCGACCGTCCAGGCCTTGAAGGCCTCGAAGAGAAACTCAATCAGCGTTGGGCCGAAGAAGGCACCTACAGCTTCAACGAGGACACCACCCGCGCTGATGTCTACTCGATCGACACGCCACCGCCTACGGCCTCTGGTTCCCTCCACGTAGGACACGTGTTCTCCTACACGCAGACCGACGTACTGGCCCGCTACCAGCGCATGAACGGCAAGAACGTCTTCTACCCCATGGGCTGGGACGATAACGGCCTGCCAACGGAGCGCCGCGTACAGAACTATTACGGTGTGCGTTGCGATCCGGCAGTCCCCTATGACCCTGACTATCAGCCGCCAGCTCAGCCTGCGAAGAACCAGCGTGACTGGGACGCGATCTCGCGTCACAACTTCATCGACCTGTGCCTGAAGCTGTCCGAAGAAGACGAGAAAGTCTTTGAGGACCTCTTCACCCGGCTCGGCCTCTCGGTCGACTGGAACATCACCTACCGCACGATCGATGAACATTCGCGCGCCACCAGCCAGCGTGCCTTCCTGCGTGATCTTGCCGCAGGCAACGCCTACATGGCCGAGGCCCCAACGATGTGGGACGTGACCTTCCGCACCGCTGTAGCCCAGGCGGAGCTTGAGGACCGCGAGGTGGACGGCGCACAGCACCGCTTCAACTTCACTGCGGCAGATGGCCGCGGCATCGAAATCATGACGACGCGCCCTGAGCTTTTGCCTGCGTGCGTCGCGTTGGTGGCTCACCCGGATGATGAACGCTATCAAGACCTATTCGGTTCCACCGTTACTTCGCCGCTATTCGGTGTTGAGGTTGAGGTGCATCCGCATCCGCTTGCCAAGCCTGATAAGGGTACTGGTATCGCGATGATCTGTACGTTCGGTGACGCTACCGACGTGACCTGGTGGCGTGAACTCAACCTTCCGACCCGCTCTATTGTGGGCCGTGATGGCCGCCTCATGCGCGAAACCCCAGAGTGGATCACTACCGATGCCGGGCGTGCAGCCTACGAGCAGATGGCTGGGAAGACGATCTTCTCCGCTAAAGAGTCCGTGGTGAACCAGTTGCGCGAGGCTGAGCTGTTGCTCGCGGAGCCGACCAAGATCAAGCATGCCGTGAACTTCTTTGAGAAGGGCGAACGCCCGCTCGAGATCGTGACCTCCCGCCAGTGGTACATCCGCAACGGTGGCCGCGATGCCGAGCGCCGTGACGAACTCATTGAGCGCGGGCGTGAACTCGAATGGCACCCCGGCCACATGCGTTCCCGGTACGAGAACTGGGTTGAGGGCCTCAACGGTGACTGGCTTGTTTCTCGCCAGCGTTTCTTCGGCGTGCCGTTCCCCATCTGGTACCCGATCACTCAGGACGGCGAACCGGACTACGAGAACCCGATCATCCCGGATGAGCAGCAGCTTCCTGTTGATCCGCTCGAAGACGTCCCTGCTGGATACACGGCAGAGCAGCGCGATCAGCCGGGCGGGTTCATGGGGGATCCTGACGTGCTCGACACGTGGGCTACCTCGTCCTTGACCCCGCAGATCGTTGGGAACTGGGGTGTGGACGAGAAGCGTTTCCGTAACGTCTTCCCGTTCGATCTGCGCCCGCAGGGCCACGACATCATCCGTACCTGGCTGTTCTCCACGGTGGTCCGCTCCAACTCGCTCGAAGGTGTTGCGCCGTGGAAGAACGCGGCACTGTCGGGTTGGATCCTGGACCCGGACCGCAAGAAGATGTCCAAGTCCAAGGGCAATGTGGTTGTTCCAACCGAGATCCTGGACCAGTTCGGCTCCGATGCAGTTCGCTACTGGGCCGCCTCGGCCCGCTTGGGTGCGGACACCGCGTATGAGGTCGGTCAGATGAAGATCGGCCGTCGCCTTGCGATCAAGCTGCTCAACGCATCGAAGTTCGCTTTGAACTTGGGCGCTGACGAATCGCAGATCCTGCACGGCTCCGCTGATGTTGTCACGAACCCGTTGGACCGCTCGCTCTTGGTCCGCCTCGCTGAGGTGATTGAGAAAGCCACCGCGGCGTTTGAGGCTTATGAGTATGCGCGCGCGCTCGATCTCACGGAGTCCTTCTTCTGGGACTTCACCGACGACTATGTTGAGCTCATCAAGGACCGCGCATACGGCGGCCGTTCGGAGGCTGAGACCGCGTCCGTCCGCGCTACTCTCGCCACAACCCTCGATGCGTTGCTTCGCCTGCTGGCACCGTTCCAGCCGTTCGCTACCGAGGAAGTGTGGTCCTGGTGGCGTGCTGGTTCTGTGCACCGTGCGGCCTGGCCGAAGGCTGAGGAGATCCGCGCTGGCCTTGCAGATGCCGACGCCGAGATTCTGCCGAGCGTTGGTCAAGCCCTCATCGGTTTGCGTAAGGCTAAGTCCGATGCGAAGGTCAAGCAGCGCACGCGTGTTCTTTCCGGAACGATCACGGGTCCGGATGCCATAATCGAACGGGTGCGTGCAGCGCTCGAAGATCTCTCGGCTGCTACAGCAGCGGATTCGCTCGAGCTTGTTGTTGGCGGCACCGAACTGGTTGTCTCCGACGTCGAGCTAGAACAGGCCGAGGAAGCATAACCTAACGGATAGCGAACATGAAGGTCCCTGTCACGCGACTATGCGCGTGACAGGAACCTTCATTTTTGGAAGACTCGCGTTACTCAGCAGTCCTCTCCTGAGAGGGCAATACTGCGTCTATGCAGACTTGCGTTCTTCGATGCCCGGATGCAGAACCAACTGAGGTTCTTTACCGTCAGTGATGACGTCTTCAGTCACGATGACTTCGGCGACATCGCTACGGCCCGGAACATCGAACATGATCGAGCCAAGCGATTCTTCGAGGATCGAACGCAGGCCACGGGCACCCGTTCCGCGTTCCAAAGCCATATCGGCGATCGCACCGAGCGCACCCTCCTCGAAGGTCAGGCGCACGCCGTCGAACATGAACATCTTCTGGTACTGCTTGATCAAAGCGTTCTTAGGTTCGGTGAGGATCGAGATCAACGCATCACGGTCAAGGTTCTCTACCGCGGTGATCACGGGGAGGCGACCAATGAACTCTGGAATCAAACCGAACTTGAGGAGGTCTTCTGGCTGAACGTCGGCATAGGAAACCTCGTCAGCCTTCAGCGTAGTCAGCGGAGCGCCAAAGCCGATCCCCTTGCGGCCAGCTCGGGCGGCGATGATGTCGTCGAGACCCGCGAACGCGCCAGCCACGATGAACAGAACGTTGGTCGTATCGATCTGCAAGAAGTCCTGGTGCGGATGTTTCCGTCCACCCTGGGGCGGGACGGAAGCTACCGTGCCTTCCAGGATCTTCAGCAGAGCCTGCTGAACGCCCTCACCCGATACGTCGCGGGTGATCGATGGGTTCTCAGACTTACGTGAGATCTTGTCGATCTCGTCAATGTAGATGATGCCGTGCTGGGCACGTTCAACATCGAAGTCAGCTGCTTGGAGAAGCTTCAGGAGGATGTTCTCAACGTCTTCACCAACATAGCCGGCCTCGGTCAGGCTCGTGGCATCAGCAACAGCGAAAGGAACGTTGAGGCGACGCGCTAAGGTCTGGGCGAGATAGGTTTTACCTGAACCGGTTGGCCCAACGAGCATGATGTTGGACTTCGCTACCTCAACCTCGTCAAAGTCCTTGAGCGATTCGCTACCTGCCGAACCGTTGCCATTAATGCGCTTGTAGTGGTTATAGACCGCAACAGACAAGGCACGCTTGGCGGCTTCCTGCCCTACAACGAACTTCTCGAGGTGCTCGTAAATCTCTTGCGGGCGAGGCAACTCCATCTCTTGGGTTTCCTCAACCTCTACGCTTTCCTCTTCAATGATCTCGTTGCATACCTCGATGCAGTCATTGCAGATGTAAACCCCTGGGCCCGCGATGAGACGGCGAACCTGCTTCTGGCTCTTCCCACAGAAAGAGCATTTCAACAGATCCGTAGCTTCGCTCACGAGAACTCCTTAGAACTTTTCTGCGCAGGCAACTCGCCCGCGCTCTGACTAGCTTCCACTCTAGGCCAGGGGTCTGACACTTATGCATAGATAAAGCGCGTGTTCACCCTTCGACTCCCCTATTCTATGAGGAAGCTGAGGCAAACACGCGCCTTATCTGTGCGCGCGCCTTCTTCGATTGAGTCACACTCATTAACTGTGTGCGCTGAGGCGCGTCGCGCGAAGCCTTGCGCTTATGAGCGGGTCATCTTACGCGAGGTGACAACCTCATCGATCAGGCCGTACTCCTTCGCGCCTACCGCGGTCATGAAGAGGTCACGTTCGATGTCTTTGTCGACCTGTTCGGAGGTCTGATTCGACAGTTCCGCGAGCGTATCAGCAAGCCACTGACGCATACGCAGGACCTCATCGGCCTGGATCTGCAGGTCGGTCGCCGTGCCGCGCTCTCCCCCGCCCATCGCAGGCTGGTGGATCAGTACGCGAGCGTTCGGCAATGCCAGGCGCTTGCCCGGGGTACCTGCAGCGAGAAGTACGGCAGCAGCTGATGCGGCCTGGCCGAGGCATACCGTCTGAATCTCGGGACGGATGAACTGCATCGTGTCATAAATCGCAGTCATCGCGGTGAATGAGCCACCCGGGGAGTTGATGTACATCGTGATGTCGCGTTCCGGGTCCATCGATTCAAGGACCAACAGCTGCGCCATCACATCGTCAGCGGATGCGTCATCGACCTGTGCGCCGAGGAACACGATGCGATCTTCGAACAGTTTCGCGTAAGGGTCTTGACGCTTGAAGCCGTACGGGGTGCGTTCCTCGAACTGTGGGAGGATGTAGCGGTTTTCAGGAAGGTTGCCCGCCGCCGCAGAGAAGTTCTGTGGATCAAAGTTCATGAGTTCTCCTTAGAAGACGTTGGGCTTAGTTCTGGACGCCGCCGGTGCCAGTCACGGAGGATGCGTTCACAGCGATGTGGTCGAAGAAGCCGTATTCCTTGCCTTCTTCTGCGGTGAACCAGGAGTCGCGCTCGTTATCTTTGAGGATCCTCTCAAGTGGCTGGCCGGTCTGTTCCGCGGTCAGTTCGCTCATGACTTTCTTCATGTGCAGGATCAGCTGAGCCTGAATACGAATGTCAGATGCGGTGCCTCCGATGCCGCCGGATGGCTGGTGCATCAGGATGCGGGCATTCGGGGTCGCATAGCGCTTGCCCTTGGTTCCGGAGGACAGCAGGAACTGGCCCATCGATGCTGCGAGGCCGGTAGCGACGGTCACGACGTCGTTCGGGATGAACTTCATCGTGTCGTAGATGGCCATGCCCGCGGTGATCGAGCCACCTGGTGAGTTAATGTAGAGGTAGATGTCCGCTTCCGGGTCTTCCGCGGAGAGTAGTAGCAACTGGGAGCAGATCGTGTTGGCGATCTTGTCTTCTACCTGACTGCCCAACCAGATGATGCGTTCCTTCAGCAGGCGCTTGTAAATGTAGTCTTCCTGCATTGCCGGGTCTACGGAGGACATGCTCGGTGTCTCTTCAGAGCTCGTCATACTTCTCCCTCTCTGTGAGGTCCTCAGAGGTAAACCCATAGCGGGTCTACGTGAATTGCTTGCTAACGACATTACCTAGGGGGCCGTTGCTTATCAGGGGGAAAACAGGGTGTTTCGCTTACGGCGTGAGCTCACTCGCTAGGAGCGGACAACCCAGGCACCGGGTCCACGACTCAGCGATCGCGCGGATCGCTGACGACAACGCGGATGCCTCACAGACAACTCCGTGCCTTTAACGTGGATGTGGCCCCGCTAGATGATCTAGCGGGGCCACACGGGGTTCTGCACGAGGATTTAGTTCTCCTCGGTTGCTTCCTCAGTCTCCTGTTCACCTTCTGGGGTGACGAACGGGGTCAGGTCGACGTCCTTGCCGTCGGTGTCCGTGACCTTCGCTGACTCGAGGACCTTAGCGAGGGCCTTACGGCGGCGAACCTCGCCTACAACTGCCTCGATCTGGCCGCCCTGGCCGAGCATCTGCATGAACTGCTGTGGGTCCATGCCGTACTGCTGGGAGGTCTGGAAGATGTATTCGAGCAATTCGTTCTGCTCGACGCCGATCTCTTCTTCCTCAGCGATCTTGTCGAGGACTACCTCGGCGCGGAAAGCCTTCTCGGTGTTCTGGCGAACTTCCTTACGGTGCTCTTCGGTGTCGTGGTCATCATCTTGGTTAGCCGAGTTGAAGTGCGCTTCAACCTGCTCCTCGATGACGCTCTCTGGGAGCGCGACCTCGACCTTTTCAAGGAGCGCATCAAGTGCCTTGTCGCGAGCCTCGACGCCCTGCTGCATGACTGCGTCTTTCTCTGCACCTTCGCGCAGGGAGTCGCGGAGCTCTTCGATCGTGTCGAATTCGGAGGCCAGCTGAGCGAACTCATCATCAGCTTCCGGTAGCTCGCGCTCCTTGACAGCGGTCAGGGTGACCTTCACGGTAGCGTCCTTACCGGAGTGCTCACCGCCTGCCAGCTTGGTTTCGAATGCGGCGTCCTCGTCAGCGGACAAGCCAATCAACGCCTCATCGATGCCTTCGAGCATGGTACCCGAGCCGATCTCGTACGAGAGGCCGGTTGCCTCATCAACAGTCTCACCGTCAATGGAGGCTGCGATATCGATCGTGGTGAAGTCGCCATCCTGTGCAGGGCGGTCCACGGTCTTGAGTGTGCCGAAGCGGCCGCGCAACTCATCGAGGGCTTTCTGCACGTCCTCGTCTTTAGCTTCGCGTGGCTCAACGGTGAGCTCGATGCCCTCGTAGTTTGGCACCTCGATCTCAGGGCGAGCATCGACGGTGATGGTGAGCGAAACGTCGGCTTCCTTATCAGCTTCGTTGAGCGAAGGAGCCTGCTCGACCTCAACCTCCGGGCGAGCCAGTGGGACAACGCCGGTTTCAGCCAGCGCCTGCTGGTAGTAGGAGTCCAGCTGGCTGTTCAGTGCGTTCTCGACGACGTATTCGCGGCCTACGCGCTGATCGATCATCACTGCAGGAACCTTGCCGCGGCGGAAGCCAGGGACCTGGATCTGCTGGGCTACTTCCTTATACGAGGCATCCAGAGCCGGCTTGAAGTCGGCAAATGGGACCTCGATGTTCAGCTTGACCCGGGTGGGCGTCACACGCTCGAGCGAGGTTTTCACTGTGCTGATGCTCCTGACGTCTAGTCAATTATGAAAGTGATTCAAGTAAGGCCCGCCGTCCGAAGATTCGGCTGGCGGGCCTTGCAAGATATTGAATGAGTCGGGATGACAGGATTTGAACCTGCGACTTCACGCTCCCAAAGCGCGCGCTCTACCAAGCTGAGCTACATCCCGGGATAGGCACCGATCCATCTAAGCACATCTGTGCGCCAAACTGAAATCGTACCCTATTTCCGAAAGTTCCTGAAACTATTGGCTCTAGGCTATAAAGCCTAGACTTATATGTCGTGACGCATTCACATGGGTGGTAGATCCAGCGATGCGCTGCTGACCGTGGCCGGTTCAGGACCAGTGATCACTGTATACGAGGTTTTTATTTTTACGAAATCCACTGTTTGCCTCGCGAGGCGAAATTTTGGTGAATTCGCTCGCACTGTTAGAGTGGATCCGGTCGCTCCAATGAGCGTGCCATGCGGGTGTAGCTTAATGGTAAAGCCCTTGCCTTCCAAGCAAGTTACGCGAGTTCGATTCTCGTCACCCGCTCTGGAATGGACATCTAGGGTTCCCGGCACAAGTAGGGTTCCTAGGGCAAAAAGGTTCTCCCGAAACACGTGGAAGTGTTTCGGGAGAACCTTTTTCAGTACAGAACCGTTTTCAGTACAGAACTAACTTCGCTACCGGTCTAGTCCCGCATCATGGTCCGCTACATCTGGATGTCACCGGTGGTCTCGTAAACCCCGATCTTCCCGATGCGACGTAGGTGACGTTCGTCTCCTGGGAACGGCTCGGAAATGAATGTGCGGATGAGTTCGGTTGCTTCATCTACCGTGTGCTGGCGGCCGCCTACGGCTACGACGTTGGCGTTGTTGTGTTCGCGGGCGAGCTTTGCGGTCTCTTCGTTCCAGACGAGTGCTGCGCGGATTCCTTTGACCTTGTTCGCGGCGATCTGTTCACCGTTACCTGAGCCACCCAAAACGATACCGAGTGCTTCGACACCGTTATCCCAATCTTGAGCGACGGCTACCGCAGCGTTGATGCAGAACCCTGGGTAGTCATCGAGTGGATCGTATTCTTGCGGGCCGTGGTCAATAACTTCGTGACCGTCCTCCCCCAGGACTTTGATCAGATGGTGGCTCAGTTCGAGACCCGCGTGATCTGTAGCGATGTGGATACGCACATTTCCTCCAAGGCGACGTAATCGAAACTCTCAAAGAGTATTCTAGGCAAGAAGCAAGCGCGCACGTCTGGTTAGATTGCATCCCAAGTGGGAAACTATTCAAGAAAGCCTTGACATCACTCACCTGCGCCCCTGAGAGCACCAAAAACTAGAGGAGACTACCTGTGCCTGGACTTAACCTGACCCGCGACGAAGCGATGCAACGCTCCCGTCAGTTAGTGGCTCAGTCCTCCCACATCCACCTGGATCTCACCACAGGTAGCGAAACGTTCCGGACTAAAGCAACCATCGCGTTTCGTTCCGTTCCAGGCGCGTCCTCGTTCATCGACGCAATCACAGCGCGCATCCATTCGATTACCCTCAACGGCAAAGACCTCGATCCCGCGACCCACGCGGATGAATACCGGATCCAGCTGCCGGATCTGAAATCGGAGAACCTCTTGGAGATCGACGCGGATTTCCACTACTCCTCCACCGGTGAAGGTCTGCACCGTTTTGTAGACCCAGTCGATAACGAGGTCTACCTATACACCCAGTTCGAGGTTCCGGATGCACGCCGTGTTTTCCCTACTTTTGAACAGCCGGACCTCAAGCAGGCCTTCAGCTTCACGGTCGATGCCCCGGCTCACTGGACAGTGATCTCCAATCAGCCGACCCCACAGCCGCAATCTCTACCTGCTGAGGCGACCCCAACGGAACAGGGCACGCAACCCCAAACCGACATCGCGCGTTGGGTCTTCCCAGCCACGCCACGCATTTCCTCCTACATCACAGCGCTCGTGGCAGGCCCGTACAAGGGAACCACGGACGTCTACAAGGCAGAAGATGGCCGTAGCGTGCCGCTCGGCGTCTATTCTCGCGCTTCACTTGCACAATACGTAGACGCCCAGAACCTGTTCGAAACCACTAAGGCCGGGTTCAGGTTCTTTGAAGAGCAGTTCGGAACCCCGTACCCGTTCACTAAATACGACCAGATCTTTGTTCCAGACTTCAACGCCGGCGCGATGGAGAACGCCGGTTGTGTGACGATCCTGGAAGACTACGTGTTCCGTTCCAAGGTTTCCGGCGCGTTACGTGAACGCCGCGACATCACCGTTTTGCACGAGCTCGCTCACATGTGGTTTGGCGACCTCGTCACGATGCGTTGGTGGGATGACTTGTGGCTTAACGAGTCCTTCGCCGAGTTCATGTCTCACCTCTGCGCGGTTGAATCTGGCGTGTCCCCTCACGCATGGACGACGTTCGCGGCTTCCGAGAAGACCTGGGCCTACGCTCAGGATCAGTTGCCGACCACACACCCGATTACTGCCGACATGGTGGATCTCGACGCGGTCAACGCGAACTTCGATGGCATCACCTACGCTAAGGGCGCCGCTGTGCTGCGTCAGCTGGTTGCTTGGGTTGGCCAGGAAGCGTTCATGGAGGGCGTCCGGGCGTATCTCGCGGAGAACGCGTGGGGCAACGCCGAGCTTAAAGATCTGCTGCGCCACCTTGAAAAGGCTTCCGGGCGAGACTTGAGCGAGTGGTCTCAGCAGTGGCTGGAAACCTGCGGTGTCAACACTCTTAAGATCGACTATGACATCGACGAAGACGGATACCTTGCCGATCTCACCGTGACCCAGAGTGCGCCCGAGGCGCACCCGCATCTGCGTAAACAGCACATCAAGCTCGCTTTCTACACGCTTGATGCTGCACATAACCTCACACGTGATGTGAGCCTTGATGTGGATATCGAGGGTGAGAAGACCGTCATAGAGCAGGCTGGGCGGGTACCTACCCCTGACCTTGTTCTGCCTAATCACGCTGATCTGGGATTCGCGAAAATCCGCTTGGATTCAGCCTCTCTAGATACCGCTATCCGGCACGTGTCCGGGCTGCAGGAACCGCTGGATCGAGCGGTTGTGTGGTCCTCGCTGTGGGACGCTACCCGTGATGGGGAGCTCGCGGCAACAACCTTCGTCGATACCGTCCTGACCCACCTTCCTGCCGAGACTGACGCGACCCTTGCCAACCTTCTGGTGCGTCAGCTTGAGTACGCACTCAAGCACTATGTGCGCCCTTCTAAGGCCGAGACGCTGCGGCAGCGGGCCGGCAATGTTTTGTGGGGTGCAGCTCAAGAGGCTGCCCGTGGTAGCGACATGCAGTTCCAGCTCGTCAACGCTTTCGCTCGCCTCGCCAATAGCGATGTTCAGTTGGGCATTATTGAAGATCTCCGTAGCGGGGAGACTTCGCTGTCCGGTCTTGAGATCGATCAGGACCTCTCCTGGACCCTCCTGATTTCCCTCGCGACCGGTGGCCGCATCGGCGAAGCCGAGATCGATGCTGAGTACGCGAAGGATTCCTCGGCAACAGGCGCGACGAGCGCGCAAACCGCTAAAGCTGCACTGCCAAATCCTGAGGCTAAGCAGAAGGCGTGGGAAGCGATGGTCAAGGAGCAAAACCTGACGAACACTATGCAGCGAGCCACGCTCTTGGGCTTCAACCGTTGCCACGATGGGCACCTCTTGGCGCCATACGCTGAGCTCTACTTCGAGAACCTCGCCGCGATGTGGGATGACGCAAGCTATGAGATGTCACAACGACTAGTGACGGGGCTCTACCCGTACTTCGCGGCCACACCGGCCACATTGCAGGCGACAACTCAGGCAATCGAGACCCTTGCCGCTGACAAGCCAGGGCTCAAGCGTCCCCTGCTTGAGGCCCGCGACGGGCTTGAACGCATCATCGCCGCCCGCAAGGCGGACGAAGCCGCACACCGGACTAAGGCCACGCACTGAAACCCCACCGATTTCAGGTGAGTGTGGCTTGGCGGGCCGGTGACGGCCCGCCAACGAGCTCGCTACGTGCGTTCTCACGTGAATCCGTAGCAACCACACCGGGGCTCGGGCGTCCGCCGGTTTCGGATTCGTCCTCGCATACAACAGGGCTTGCGCTCTCGGCAGCAAAAGCGTTCTTCGGTGACCCCGCTCAGTGGAATCCGGAAACGCTCATGCTGGCGGCTTTGGGGCAATGCCATGTGCTTTCGTTTCTGCGCGCAGCCGGAATGCGAGGGTTCGATGTTGCCCGGACGAGCGTGGACGTCAGCGGGGAGCTAACCCTCTCCCCTGATGGTTCAGGCCGATTCACACTCATAGAGATTCAGCCTGCTACCCTCATTCCAAGGCTCGATGCACGGGCCCACGCGGAAGAATACAGGCAACTACACAGCCAGGCTCACAAATGGTGTTTTATCGCTAACAGCACCGCATGCAAGATCCTCGTCCACCCGGACAGCGGCGCAGACAACATCGGCGCAGCAGTCAGTAGCGAATAGTTGAGCGGTGGCGTTACGTGAGCGGCGGACGCTAGGGCTTGAGACAATGCTGGTATGGAGATGAACGAGAAACCCACCCCAGGTGTTGAAAAGCGTGAGTTCAAGGGCGCAATCCCTCTAGGCAATGTGCGTCCAGCTGGTCTCAACAGCACCGAGGCGATGGTGGGCAGCGTGTATCACCAGCTAGGTGAAAAGAAGTTCGTGGATCTGGTTGCCGCGTTCTATCGCGGCGTTGCAAAAGATGAGATCTTGCGGGCCGAATATCCCGAAGAAGACCTAGGCCCGGCAGAAATTCGCTTGCGCCTGTTCCTCATCCAGTACTTCGGCGGTCCCAGCACCTATTCCGAACACCGTGGTCATCCACGCTTGCGGGCCCGCCACTTCGCTTTCACCGTCAACCGAGACACTCGCGAACGCTGGCTCAAACACATGCGCGCTGCGATGGACGAAGTCTCATTGCCCCCAGCAATCGACGCGTTGATGTGGGATTACTTTGAGCGTGCCGCGACCGCGATGTTGAACACAGCCGACTAGCTCAACCCCGCCCGGTATAACAAGGTTCCGCCATGGCAGGATAGCCGCCGCCACATGCCTGCCGTGAAAAGGCGAGAACGCCCACCTTTGAGCACAAATCCGAGGGCGTAGGCCGTGAACGCGGCCCCCGCCAGCATGGGTGCCAAACGATCGCTCAGCTCAACCACGCCCAATTCGCTTAGAGATTTCCCCCACACCGCATTGCGTGCCTGCACGAGCACCGGTTGCCCCGGCTGATCCGGCAAGGACTCGCTGACGATTCGCGCGACTTCAGCACCCGCATCGTGCACTGCATCATCAACCACCGTCCCCGCTTGCTCCCATTGCGATTGCAGCGGCACCAGCGACGTCCATGGTGCGTTCACACGCTGCGGCGGGATGCGTAACTGCCCGTGGCCCGCGCTCGTTGCCCGCGGCAGACGATCACGCAGTTCAGCCATCGGGACCACAACGTCCACGAGTTCTGTTTGCTGAGTGAGACGCACCCCGCGCTGAGCGATAATCACGGGCGCGGGGTCCGTCAACATCATCGGGAAAGAAAACGCGGTGTGTAATGCCGCGACCCGGCCGCGCGCAACAATCCGACACACTCCATCACGAATACTGGCAGACCTCTGTAAGAAAGTTCCCACGTCCTCGAGGTCTGTCGCTTCAGACAAGATCAAACTAGTGGCCACCCTCTTAGTGTGCCAGGCACCTCCACCGTTGAGGTTGCGGCTATGATCTGAACAACATCTTTCATCAAGACCACGCAAGCGGAGGGTCATTTTTCATGGCATCGCCAACCGATGTTCTCAAGAACCTACTGGACCTTACAGAACCAGGCGCTCAAACCCACGAAATCATCTCGGTTGGGCACACCCCTAAAATCGGGCCGCCACGTATCTATGGGGGTCAGGTGTTGGGGCAGTCGGTTGTTGCGGCGCAACGCACGGTCGGTGATGACCGTCCGATCCACTCGCTCCACGGCTACTTCCTACGCCCCGGCGATCCTGAGAAGCCCATTACGTACGGTGTCGCGAAGCTACGCGACGGTCGCTCCTTTAGTGCGCGCCGCGTCAACGCTTACCAAGACGGGACACCGATCCTCTCGATGTCCGCATCCTTCCAGGTACCAGGTGCCGGCCCGATCTTCCAGGATGCGATGCCTGAAGGCGTCCCGGCCCCTGAGGATGTGCCGACGCTGGATGAAGAGCTAGCGGATATCGATCACCCGTTGAAGGACATGGTCACCAAGTATCGTCCTTTTGACCTGCGTTATCCGGAGGGCTCCCTCTATGCCCGCCCAGCAGGCACCCCGCAGCGTCATCTCGTGTGGATGAAGACGCGTGCTCAGCTTCCTGATGATCCGCTTCTGCACCGTGCCGCGTTAGCTTTCGGCTCTGACTTCACCCAGGTGGAGACTGCGTTGCGCCGTATGGGTACATCCTGGATTGGGATGCAACAGCTCGGGGCCTCATATGCGAGCCTGGATCATTCGATGTGGTGGCACCGCGAAGCTCGCGTGGATGAGTGGCTGCTCTTCGACCACCACGCCAGCACGGCTCAGGATGGCCGCAGCTTGATCCGCTCCTCAGTGTTCACCCGAGAGGGCGAGCTGGTCGCTTCGGTCGTTCAGGAAGCGATGATCCGCCTGTCTGAAGACCACGAGTATCCGCTCTCCTAGCTTCCCCTGGACCGCTTGCATGTTCACTGCTGGGCGGCACTTAAATGCTGGTGGCTCCCGCGTTATATAACGCGGGAGCCACCAGCATTTGGATTCTCGACTACCTTAGTCGCGGGTGAGGCGGCGGTGCGTCACTCGGGTTGGGCGCGCGGCTTCTGGGCCGAGGCGCTCAACCTTGTTCTTCTCGTAGTCTTCGAAGTTACCCTCGAACCAGTACCAGTTGGCTGGATCTTCCTCGGTGCCTTCGTAAGCGAGAATATGGGTTGCCACGCGGTCGAGGAACCAACGGTCGTGGGAAATGACCACGGCACAGCCCGGGAAGTTCTCGAGGGCATTCTCCAGGGAACCGAGGGTTTCAACGTCGAGGTCGTTGGTCGGTTCGTCAAGCAGCAACAGGTTACCGCCCTGTTTCAGGGTCAGTGCCAGGTTGAGACGGTTACGTTCACCGCCGGAGAGCACTCCTGACTTCTTCTGCTGGTCAGGGCCTTTGAAGCCGAACGCGGAAACATAGGCCCGCGATGGCATTTCAACTTCACCAACGTTGATGTAGTCACGGCCGTCAGAGACCACTTCCCACACGGACTTCTCAGGATCGATCCCGGCACGGTTCTGGTCGACGTAGGCGAGCTTCACGGTTTCACCGACCTTGAGGGTGCCTTCGTCAATCTCTTCGAGCCCAACGATGCACTTGAACAGGGTCGACTTACCTACACCGTTCGGTCCAATCACACCAACGATGCCGTTGCGAGGCAACGTGAAAGACAAGTTGTGGAAGAGCGTGCGGCCGTCGAAGCCTTTCTTGATCTCGTTGGCTTCAAGTACCAGATTGCCTAGGCGCGGGCCTGGCGGGATCTGGATTTCCTCGAAGTCGAGCTTACGCATCTTCTCTGCTTCAGCCGCCATCTCTTCATAGCGAGCCAGGCGAGCCTTCTGCTTGGACTGACGTCCCTTAGTGTTAGTGCGGACCCATTCAAGCTCGTCCTGCAGGCGCTTGGCGAGCTTCGCGTCCTTCTTACCCTGAACCTCGAGACGTTCACGCTTCTTCTCAAGGTAGGTTGAGTAGTTGCCTTCATACGGGATGAGG
Source organism: Pseudoglutamicibacter albus (assembly GCF_031458175.1). NCBI lineage: Bacteria > Bacillati > Actinomycetota > Actinomycetes > Micrococcales > Micrococcaceae > Pseudoglutamicibacter > Pseudoglutamicibacter albus. The sequence continues at coordinate 1,006,214 of NZ_JAVDXX010000001.1, forward strand.
CGGCCGCGGTCGACTTCAGCGATCCACTCGGCAACGTGGTCGAGGAAGTAACGATCGTGGGTTACAGCGAGCACAGCACCTGGGTACGTCTTCAAGTGCTGTTCGAGCCACAAGACGGATTCGGCGTCCAGGTGGTTGGTTGGTTCGTCGAGTAGCAGCAGGTCTGGCTTCTGCAGCAGGAGCTTACACAAGGCGACACGGCGACGCTCACCACCGGAGAGGTGGGTTACATCAGCATCTGCTGGCGGTAGCTGGAGCGCGTCCATCGCTTGCTCAAGCTGCGAATCGATATCCCACGCATCAGCTGCGTCGATATCGGCTTGAAGCGACCCCATCTCTTCAAGCAACGCATCGAAGTCAGCGTCTGGCTGGGTCATCTCTTCAGAGATCTGGTTGTAGCGTTGCAGCTTCTCGTAGATCTCCCCAACGCCTTCCTGGACGTTGCCCAGTACGGTCTTTTCTTCGTTGAGAGGTGGCTCCTGCAACAGGATCCCTACGGAATAGCCAGGGCTGAGGCGGGCTTCGCCGTTGGATGGCTGGTCAAGGCCCGCCATGATCTTCAGAATCGTGGATTTACCGGCGCCATTCGGGCCGACAACGCCAATCTTTGCCCCGGGATAGAACGACATGCTGACATCGTCGAGAATGACTTTGTCGCCCACCGCCTTGCGGGCTTTGACCATGGTGTAGATGAACTCCGCCATGTTTCCTTTCGGTTGCTATTCCGCCGCAAGAGATCAGTTCCTGGGCGCGCGGACAGGGCCGGGTGCGGCCATCAACCATTCTAGTCCCCTACCACGGCCCTGTCGCACTACATCAGCAAAGCACTACATCACCCAAAGCAGGGCACCAATAATGTGCAACGGCTATTGCCGCCTGACACTTACGGGTGCGGGCACTCAAGCTCAGCCTCAGGCAGTGAGCCGGGCAGTCACATCCTCATCTGCATCGTCTTCTACGAGTGTGGTGGAACCGAAAGCGAACGTGGTGGACGATGATGCGGATGAGTCCACGTTGCCGGCGGGGCTTTCGTTGCCTGTCTCCGTATTGCCAATACCGTTGCTGAGCCCGTTACGGGCTTCTTCGCTTCGGGCTTCCCCATTGGCCGCGCCAGTGCCACGCTTGGCTTGGGAGGTACGGACATATGAAGCGGTACCGAACAGGAGGTCCGGCCCAACCGCATCCGCCAGAACTTCAACAGTGGTGCCGGTGCTGTTGTCCTCCCGCGTAAACTGCCTGACTTTGAGACGGCCCGAAACCATGACGCGGTCCCCCTTCGATAGCGAGCACATCACATTGCTGCCAAGGTCACGGAAAGCGGAGACCGAATACCAGTTGATCCCCGTTTCCTCCCACTCTTGGGTTTCCCGGTTGAAACGTGATTCGGGGCACCCTAGCCGGAACGAGGCGACCTTGAAGTTCTCGTGGTGTTTCAGTTGGATTTCTGTTGCAACGAATCCCCGTAGCGATACATAATCGGTCATCTTCTTCTCCTTAGGTAGTGCTCGGTATAGCGATTGCGTTGAGAGCTCTTGCACTATCAGGTTCACGAAAACAGGGCCGAAAAAGACGGTGGAGCGCAGATTTGTGGATGAATCCTTGTGAGTTGGGGAATGTGAACAACGGATCAAACCGTTATGCTGAAGGGGTTGCCTCTATCCCAGCCTTGAGGCATCCGGCCTCCGTAGCTCAGTTGGATAGAGCAGCAGACTTCTAATCTGCCGGTCGCGCGTTCGAGTCGCGCCGGGGGCGCTTACTGGCGGCTCACGGGACCGTGCACAGTAGGAATATCGGCACAACACAGAAAAGGTCTTAGAATTTGATGTACACGAGCCACAGTTTTGGTTCTGTTCAGATCAGGGAAGGGACCATGCAACAGCAATACCGCGGCACGATGACCGCCTCCAACACCGCTTCATCGAACCGTGCGGCGAAAGGTCAACACGACTTCCGTACCTCTCCCCTGGATAGCCGCGGCAACTTCGTGGCCCACCACAACACGCTCCCTTCCGACGTCGAGTTCACCTTTGAAGGTCGTAACAACCGTGTAGTGATCGATGGTTCCGTCATGCTTTCTGGCTTGAAGGCCCGTTTCCTTGGCTATAACGGTCAGCTCGTCATCGGTTCAGGCAATAAGAACCTCAACATCGAAGTGATTGTTGCCGAAAGCGCTAACATCGTGATCGGAGAGAACGTTACGACAGAGGGCGTGTTGAACATCGCCACTGTCCCCGAGGCCCAGGTTTCAGTCGGATCAGACTGCTACTTCCGCACGGACGTGTGGATCGATGCGGATTCCGAGGCCTCTTTCGGTGGAGCGAGCAAGAACGCCGTCACGATCGAAAACCAGGTGTTGGTGACCGGCTCGGACGTTCAGCTGCGCGCAGGTTCCCATATCGGTACCGGCAGCATTCTGGAAATGACCCCGTTGATCGATGAGGAAATCCCTGCCGGCTCACTGGTTCGAGGTATCCCGGCAACCATTGTGCGCAAGGCCCAATGGTCCCGCAACAACCTGCCACGCATCTAGTTCTCATCTAGTTTTCCAAGCCCGGTTTCTAGCGGCGCGTTACTAGCCGCCACGCCTCACCAGCCGCTACACCACACCGGCGTATCCCCGGGCTTAAGCTCCGCCCCCTAGGTTGCGTCCCCTACTCGGCGTTACGGTGCTACTCGGGGTTGCGGCATCACTCCGGCTGCATTCCTTGCCGCCGGTATGTACGGATCTGTTGCAGACGCCGCGAGAGCGATGCGCGTCGCCGCGGATCGTCCTGGGCGGTCAAGTCGAGATGGTTGTAGCCGAACTTCCACAGCAACAGGTCATCAAGTAGGCGCTCCGGGCCTGGAGAGAATCGGTGGTCCAGGGCCTGGCGCACATGCGTGATCGTTGTCGCATCTAGTAGGGATGCAAGCCCTTTAGGTGTGGTGATGTTGTGCGCGGCGAGCAATTCGAGCGCCCAACCCCAGTCGGAGTCTTCTTTATATTCAAGGTGCGGCCACATCGTGGACCACACTTCACCGATCAGTTCAGACGTTAGCTCTTCTCCCCCAACACCGTTCGCGTCCCAGAAAGCGAGGATGCGCTGGTGACGGTGATCGATGTCGGTGAACAGGTGCTCAACTGAATCAAGCATCGCAGCAGCACCAGTGAACTCACGGTCAAGGTATGGAGTCCAGGCTTCCGAGTTTCTGCGTTTGAACCGGATTTCGTGCTCGAATTCGCTCCAAGCGTGCGTGAGGATCGTACGGATCTGGATTTCGAACACGAACGGTAAGACACGTTGAGGGTGCCGCGCTTCATATTCGGCGACTATTGGATTGTCTTTGGGCCGCACGATGAGGTGCCGTGAGGAGTAGCCGTAGGTGCCAGTCTCCACCGAGCCGGTGTCTTTCTCGCGGTCAGATTCGATATAGAACTCGTTGCGGCAGCGTTTGATGATCTGCGCTGCGGCCCTGACTTGGCGTGGTAACTGGACGATCACGCGGATGCCCACGATGTCGTGCATCATCGAAATGGGGTCCGGGAATTCAAGTTCCCGCTCTTGGCCTTCTTCCTTCGAATACACCGTGCGGGAGGCCTTCTGCCGAAAAGATTCAACCGATTTGGTGCGTGCCGCCACGAAGAGTGGCCGCACATCGGTGTCATTGAAAAGCTGTTTGATCTGCACACGCAACTGTTCGGTGATGACTTCCAGCTCTGGCCGCATTTCGCGGTATTCGTCGATGTATGCAACGACTTTTTCGCGCAAGCGGTCGTCTAGTTCTTTCCATGCTCTCGTCACCGGTGCTGCCAGCTCCTTAGATCAAGCGGTGTTCCCGAACGGGTGCAGTGCCGTATACAGGACCAAGCGCGAGTTCTTTAGAGCGCGCACTATTCCGCTTCAGGCACCCGCTCTAGACTACCGGTTGAACCTGAAGGTTTCATGACTGCACTGTGTAGTTGCTCACCAATGCGGTTTCTCACCATGAGGGACGCACGCGCGGGGTTACCAGACGCGTTCGTCAATGACACGCGGGCTGCTGTAGATGCCAGGCCCGATGGTGCTTCTGTGCCATCTGCTTAGGGTTGGTACAACGATGCTGGTCCTGGCTGGTGTGCGAACGTCACGCCATGCTGGTGGAACAAGTAGCTTGCGTTGAGTACGTGGAAGGCTCACTGCCAGGATGCTGATGGTGGTAGAGATCAGGATGAATACAAGCTGGAAGCTACCGAGTTCTTGCCATGGCGGTAGTGAGATCTGTGTTGAGGTAGTCCAGATGACGTGGGCAATGCTTCCCCACACGATGAGCTGTTCAACGAATCCGAAGTACATGCGGCGGCACAGCAAGAACGGCAAGAACCAGTAGAAGTACCACGGCTGGATGACGGGGTTGAGCAGGCTTGCCGCCAGGAGTACGAGGCCGGATGCCGTCAGTGGCGAGATCTTGGGGCGGGCTAGCGCGAACCACACGGCGAGCCCGATAGCGATGAGTTTACCGACCGCATAGAAGAGGGCTTGGGCGATCAAACCTGCTTGTGCTCCACCCGCGAAGGATACGAGTTTGCCGAACCCTAGACCGAGCAGCCCAAACGGAGCGAAGGGGAAGATCGCCATGCCTTGTCCAGCCATCGCGGTGATCCAACCGAACCACGTCCCGGTCACGATTCCGAGGAGGGTCAAGACGAAGGCTACGGTCACGCCGGTAATGATCCAGCACATCCAGCGGCGGCCCCAGCTCGCGTTCTTGCCCGCCCAGGTGAGGCCAATGAACGGCAGGCATAGAACCACGATGGGTTTGATCGCGATCGCAGCTGTAGCCAGCAACAGCCCAGCGACTACTTTATTGCGCCGTAGCGCTACGAATGCCCACATCATGAGACCGACCATGAGCGCATCGTTATGCCCTGAGGCGATCATCGAATACAGGAAAAGCGGTGACGCTGCAGTGACCCATTGAACCCAGGTTGGGTTCACGCCGTGGTCGCGGCTGAGTTTGGGGATGATCTTCATGAAGATGATGACCCCGACCAGCGCGATGAGTCGGAAGAGGAACAGCGCGATGTCTGGGTTACCCCACGAAACAAGCGCGACGGCTGCCGCCATGATCAGAAACAGCGGCCCGTAAGGGGAGGCGGATTCCGCCCATACTGAGGCGGCACCTTGCCCAAACCAGCCCGGAACCTGGGAGACCCAGTCCGTGTATGGGTTTTTACCCAGCATCAAGAGCCGACCTTGGGCGAGGTAGGAATACATGTCGTTGCTGAAGATCGGTGGCGCGAAGAACCACGGCGCGCTCCATAGAACCACGATGCGGGTCTGGACGTGGTGCCCGTCCGATAGCGAGAGGCGGCGGGCAAGCTGGATCCAGGCGTGACTTGCGAGCCCAACGGCCGTAGCGAGCCCGATGACTGCCGCCCAGAGGACCGCGTCATTAGCGCGCAAAGCATTCACGAATGTAGAGCCGGTGAAGGTCGCATCTGGCGTGTTGGCTACAAACCCGATGGCCCAAGCGGAAACCGCTGCGAGCACCGATGCGAGGAAACCGACCCATACGGTGGTGTTGAGCCGCAAAGCATCAGGGAGCACGCGTCTACGCATACGCGACCACGCCGAACGTGAGGAGCGTGGCCGAGACGAAGCCTGCGGGCTTTCGTGCGCTGTAACGCTGTGATCCATGACTCCCCTGTTCGATTCGAGCTCAATGAGGCGCTGTTTATAAGCCCGGTTCTCTACAACCGTGCTCCCCTAAGGTTACGCTGAGATCTATGGAATCTCGCTCTGATCATGCAACGAAATCTGACCAGGTTCATCATTCCGGATCTGCAATCGGAACAAAACCCACCTCACACAACAGCCGGACGTTGGGCCGCGATGACATGCCGCTGGTGTGGATCGACTGCGAAATGACGGGCCTCGATGCGGTTAACGATGCCCTGATCGAAGTCGCTGTGATCATCACTGACGCGCAGTTGCAGCCGGTTGATGAGGGCATCAGCGTGGTCATCAAGCCACTTGCTGGGGCGATTGAGCGTATGGACGATTTCGTGACTCGTATGCACACGAATTCGGGGTTGTTGGAAGAGCTCGATGCCGGTGTTTCGATGCAAGCGGCTCAAGATTCTGTTCTGAGCTATATTCAACGGTTCGTCCCCGAGGCGGGCATCGCGCTGCTTGCGGGTAATTCGGTAGGCAATGACCGCTTGTTCTTGGCCCGCGACATGCCTGAGGTGATTGATCATCTGCACTACCGCATCGTCGATGTGTCCTCGATCAAGGAGCTTGCCCGCCGCTGGTACCCGCAAGATTTCGATGCGGCACCCGCTAAGACCGGTAACCACCGGGCTCTGGGTGACATTCAAGACTCGATCGATGAGCTCGCTTACTACCGCCGCACCATCATGAAGGCAGCGAGATCATGAAACACAGCGCTACGATGAGCAACAGCGAGGCCTACCCCGTTTTTGTGTTGCTTTCGCCACGGTGAACGCATGCGATTAGGTTGCCAACACTTTAACGTGTAGAGTCTCTGCTGTTGCCTCAATCCCAGGCGCTTCGGTTCCAGCCGAAACCAACGTGGGAGGCTGACAACTGAATATGGTGGGTGTAGCTCAGCCGGTAGAGCGTCTGGTTGTGGTCCAGAAGGTCGCGGGTTCAAGCCCCGTCACTCACCCAGGTACAGGAGGCCCAAACCTCGACACGAGTCAATGACCTAGAAAGTAGGTAATCGTTGTCAGGTTTGGGTCTCTTTTCGTCTAGACCTTCTTGTCTAGCCCCTATTCTCTAGCTTCGCCCACCTACAAGTGCGTGGCGGGTTGTTTCTGACTGAGCTTGCTTCCGGGGGTTAGACTTATCCTCTGTATGGCCCAGGCCCGCATTCACACGCGGACTGCTGGGAGGGTGCGGAACTTGTGGCTATGCCGCAGTTGAATCGCCCCCGACAGTTTGGAGGATGTAGCATCGTGTCCACGCAGATCCAGCGCAAAGTCGGGTTCGACCCTCTCCGCTACATCGACCTCCAATCCAAACACATCGCGGAACGCCGCCAGCAGATCGGCGGCAAACTCTATTTGGAGATGGGCGGCAAACTCTTCGATGATCTCCATGCCTCCCGTGTGTTGCCGGGTTTCACCCCTGATAACAAGATCAGGATGCTCCAGACGCTGGCGGATGAGCTCGAGATCTTGATCACGCTCAACGCTAAAGACCTCGAGAGGAACAAGGTCCGGGCCGATCTGAACATCCCGTACGAAGAAGACGCGCTACGTTTGATCGACGCGTTCCGCGATATGGGCTTCCTTGTAGAGCACATCGTCTTGACGCGTTTCGAAGAAGGCAATGAGGCCGCTGAGCGCTTCAAGGCGCGCCTGATCAAGCTCGGACTCAAGGTCGCTGTGCACCGCACCATTTCCGGTTACCCGGACGACACAGACCAGGTGGTCTCCCCCGAGGGCTTAGGGCGCAACGAATATGTCGAAACAACCCGCGATCTCATCGTGGTCACTGCCCCGGGGCCAGGGTCTGGCAAGCTTGCGACGTGCCTTTCGCAGATCTATCACGATCACCAGCGCGGCACGACCTCTGGTTACGCGAAGTTTGAGACCTTCCCGGTCTGGAACCTGCCGTTGAATCATCCGGTCAACCTCGCTTATGAGGCAGCGACCGCGGACCTTGATGATGTCAACGTGATCGACCCGTTCCACCTCGCCGCATACGGTGAACAAGCCATTAACTACAACCGCGACGTCGAGGTCTTCCCGCTACTGAAGACCCTGCTCGATGAACTCGCTGGCGGTTCCCCCTACGAATCCCCCACCGACATGGGCGTCAACATGGTTGCTGACGCGATCATCGACGACGATGTCTGCCGGGAGGCCGCGACCCAAGAGATCATCCGCCGCTGGTATAAGGCTCGAGTCCAAGAACGCCGCGAGGGGCTCGACCCGATCTATTCACGCCGCATCTCTCTGGTGATGGGTAAGGTAGGCTGCGCACCCGAAGACCGCGCAGTCGTCGCTCCAGCGCTCGAAGTCGCTGAAGCAACCGACGCCCCGGCATCAGCGATCCAGTTGCACGACGGCACCATCATCACGGGTAAAACATCCGCTCTGCTCGGCACGTGCTCGGCGACCCTGCTGAACGCGCTCAAGCATCTTGCAGGGCTTCCCAAAGAAGTGCAGTTGCTCGCGCCTACCTCGATCCGCCCAATCCAGTCGCTGAAGATCGATCACCTCGGATCCCAGAACCCGCGGCTTCACACCGACGAGGTCCTGATTGCGTTGTCTGTGTCCGCGGAGCGTGACCCGAACGCACGCGCCGCATTGGACCAGCTCCAGGCCTTACGCGGGTGCGACGTCCACACAACCACGATCCTCGGCTCAGTCGACGAAGGCATCTTCCGTAACCTTGGTGTGCAGGTGACGTCCGAACCTGTGTTCCAAGCCCGCGGCGTCTACAACAAACGCTAAACCCCATAGTTTTCCAACAACACCAGGAGCTTCCCTCGTGGCCGTACGCCCCATCGTGATCTATACAGAACCGGTCCTGCATCAGCGTGCCGCTGACGTCACAGAGATTGACGACGAGGTCCGCACCTTAGTTGCGGACATGTTCGAAACCATGGATGCGGCTAACGGTGTGGGTCTTGCAGCACCTCAGGTTGGTGTGGGCTTGAGGATTTTCACGTGGGACTACGATGAGCATGAAGACGATGCACCGAGCCGCGGCGTGGTCATCAACCCTCAGATCACGCTGTCGAAGGTCTCGGGTGCTAACCCTGATCCGGAGCGGCACACCGAAGGGTGCTTGTCAGTTCCCGGGCTGGATTTCCCGCTGCAGCGCGCCGACTACGCGCACCTGACCGGTATCGACGTTGACGGTAACCCCGTTGACTTCGAAGCGACCGGTTGGTTCGCTCGCATCCTGCAACACGAATACTGGCATCTTGAAGGGAAGCTCTATGTTGACATGCTCAATGACCGCTGGACCCGCCGGTGGAAACGCGAACGGAAGAAAGCCGGGATGACCGAGCCAGGGCTAACCTGGATGCCCGGTGTTGACCCTGACCCCTTCGGACACTAGGAACCCGCCCGCTGCCAGACAGATACAGGCATGCAACGGAGAAAGGTGTGGCCCGGAGGTTTTCCTCCGGGCCACACCTTTCGTTCTATGCCGCTACTCGGGCTGAATCGGCTGCCTTACTTGACGGCTGGGATTGCGACCGGGTGGCTACCTGCCATCTTCTCGATGATGCGTACCACCTGGCACGAGTAACCGAACTCGTTGTCATACCAAACGTAGAGGATCACGTGCTTCTTGTCGGCTGCGACGATGGTTGCGCGGCCGTCAACGATGCCGGCGCGGCGGGAACCGACGAAGTCAGTGGACACAACCTCTGGGGAGTCGGTGTAGTCGATCTGCTTGTGCAGTTCACCCGAGAGCGAGGTTTCGCGTAGGAAGTTGTTGATGTCCTCGACCGAGGTTTCCTTCTCAAGGGTCAGGTTGAGGATCGCCATCGAAACATCCGGGGTTGGGACGCGTACGGCGTTACCGGTGAGCTTGCCTTCTAGCTCCGGCAGGGCCTTCGCTACTGCCTTCGCGGCACCGGTTTCGGTGAGCACCATGTTCAGGACTGCGGAGCGGCCGCGGCGCTCGCCCTTGTGGAAGTTGTCGATGAGGTTCTGGTCGTTAGTGAACGCGTGGACGGTCTCGACGTGGCCCTGTACAACGCCGTAGCGGTCGTTGACGGCCTTCAGGACTGGGGTGATCGCGTTGGTCGTGCAGGACGCTGCTGAGAGGATCGTGTCTTCGGCGGTGATGTCGTCGTCGTTGACGCCGAACACGATGTTCTTGATCTCGCCCTTACCTGGGGCCGTCAGCAGAGCGGCGCTCGTGCCCTTGGCTTGCAGGTGCTGGCCGAGGCCTTCTTCGTCGCGCCAGCGGCCGGTGTTGTCAACCACGATGGCGTTCTCGATGCCGTACTGGGTGTAGTCCACCTGGGCTGGATCGTTAGCGTAGATGAACTGGATCTGGGTGCCGTTAGCGGTGATCGTGTTGTTCTCTTCGTCAACAACGATCGAACCGTCGAATGCACCGTGGACGGAGTCGCGGCGCAGCAGGGATGCGCGCTTCTGCAGGTCGTTATCTGCGCCCTTACGTACTACAACGCCGCGCAGGCGCAGGCCTACACCGCCGCGTTCGATGAGGATGCGGGCCAGGAGACGGCCGATGCGGCCGAAACCGTAAAGGACTACGTCACGAGCGCCGCTCGCGTCTGCCTTCTGACCTAGAACGTCTGCGTAGAGTTCAGCGAGGAACGCATCCGCGTCGTCTGCACCCTTTTCTTCGAATGCACGGTTCAGACGGCCCAGGTCGATCGAAACGTTGCCTGGGTTGAGTTCATCGAGCTTCACCAGCAGATCGTAGGTGCGCTGCGGGTCGAGTTCCTTGCCCTCAATGCGGCGAACCACACGGTGAGCCTTGAGGATGTCAACTACTGAAACATTGATCAGTTTGCGACCGTAGATCGAGGTCACCACGTTGTTTTCGCGGTAGAGACGACCGATCAGCGGAATCATCTTCTCCGCTAGAGCCTCACGGTTCTTCCAGTCTGCGTATACAGCTTCAGTCTGCTGGGTCACTGACAACTCCTGGTTGATTGGATCAGCCAGCAACCACGCATGTTGTGAGCGTTCGCTGGCCAAGACGGTGTGGTGCCCGCTCCACCTGTTCGGTGCGCGCGCTAATCCGCATACCATTCTACCTAAGGGAGCGGCTCTGGCTAAGAGAGCCATAAAGCCACCCGCTTCCACGCAAAGACTAGCTTGGACGTGGAGCGCCTGAGGGGGCGTACCAGAACGGTGCTGTGGCGGAAGAAGACGGCCATAAGCCGGATTCTGTACGCGTGACGCGTTACCGCACCCCGCGGGACGATCATCTATCTAGAGCCGCCATTGCTGGTGGCTTCAAGCAACCAACCCGACTACTTCGGCGGACAGCCTGATCGCGTAGTCTGCTCGGTCTTGCTCCGGGTGGGGTTTTTCTGGCCGCGCTAGTCACCTAGCGCGCCGGTGGTCTCTTACACCACCCTTTCACCCTTACCGCGCACCCAATCATGGATCGCGGCGGTCTGCTCTCTGTTGCACTTTCCTGCAGGTCACCCTGAGTGGACGTTATCCACCACCCTGTCCTGTGGAGTCCGGACTTTCCTCGACACCTGTGTCGCGATCGTCTGTCCGTCTCCTTCCGCACCCTTCATCCTACCCATGCATGCGGCCCGCTCAGATTTCTGCGGGGCTATGATGTCGTTCGTGATGATTCTTCTGCCGCCTTCCGAAGGTAAGACACCCGCCAGCAACGGCGCGAGCATCGACCTTAATTCGCTCGCATGCCCGGAACTGGCCGAGGCCCGCCGTGAAGTGGCACGCCACCTTGAAGAGGTTTCTGTGGGGGCCGATGCCGCGGAAGTCCTTGGAGTCGGCAAGGCTGTTGCTCACGAGATTGAACGCAACATCGATATCTTCGATGCCCCAGCCGCTCCCGCGCACGATATCTACACTGGTGTGCTTTACGACGCGCTGGACTACGCAGGGATGAGCCCAACACAGAAGAGAAAGGCCGCAGACCGGATCTTTGTGATCTCAGCGTTGTGGGGTGTTGTCGGGCTGGCCGATCGCATCCCGGCGTATCGGTTGTCGATGGACGTGAAGCTACCCGAGCTCGGCAAACTCGGGACATACTGGAAACCACGGCTCGCCACAGCGCTTGCAGACAGCGCGGAAGGCGAGCTCATCGTCGATTGCCGCTCAGCGGCCTATCAAGCAGCCTACGTTCCAGACCCCCAACAGACCGTGACCGTCAACGTGGTTCAGATCAAAGATGGGAAACGCAAGGTCGTCTCGCATCACGCTAAATACACGCGCGGGATAGTTGCTCGTCTACTCATGCAAACCCGTGGCGAAGGACCCCAAACTCCGCATGCCCTGCTCACCGCGATGCAGAAACATTGGCCACAAACAGAACTCACCGAACCCACCCCACGCAAGGCCGGGCAACTCACGGTCGTTCTCGACGAAAACTAGCCGCGCTCATACGACCAGTTACGCACCGTGTCCACGCACTCAGTTAGGCACCGCGCTCACGTACGAGGATAATCCCGGTTTGGGGGCAGAACGCGAGTTCCTCTTCCCCGAGTGCTCGGATGTGTTCGAGTTCTTGCGGGTTCAAAGGCAACCCGGTTGCTGTGCAGGTGTCGTTATCGAGGCGGGCAACCCCAACCCCGTGTTCGGCGACCAGCTTCTCAAAAAGCTCAAGCAGTTCCGGAGCTAGTTTGGCGCTCGCTTCTTGCCGTTGAGCCTCGGCTGCGTTAATACGTTCAACGAGAGATGCCCGCGTATCGCGCACATACACTTGTGCCGCCTGGTTCTCCGCCACGGCCGCGCTCAAGACACGTTCAGCGGCTTGAGCGTCGGCTCGTTTCTCTTCACGCTCTTCGGCCGTGTCAACAAGGGTTTCTTCGAGGGTGGAGCGTCGTTCACGCAAAATATCGAGCATCCGCGCCAAACGGTCGGCCTCGCTACGCGGCTCCACACCGGCAAGCAGCTGCTCTTCCTTCACGTCGATATCTGTTGCGAGCTCGGCGATCGCGTTCTCAAGGTCGGCAACCGAACGGTTCAGCACGTCAAGCTGGCGCAGTTCATCGTCACGTTCAGCACGCGCTTGGATCGCATCGGCGCGCGCCTGACGGACGCGCTCGGCTGTGGCAACCGCATCGTGCTCGCGGCGCCATTGAGCCACCGAGGAGATCAAATCCTGAATCTCAAGCAACAGCTCTTGATGCTCACGTGTTGCAGTAACCACGACGATCCCTACTTCCGTATCCGAGGCCTCACTGCCTATCTTTCCATTCTCCCACGCTTCCCTGAACCCGCATCTAGAAGCCGGGGCTGGAAACGTTGCAAACTGCGAGACTATTTCAGGGGGTCAGAATGAAATCCCACGGGTCCGTGTTGACTTGGCTCACCTGGCATACAACATCGAAGCCGTCATCTTGCAGGGAACGGCTCAACGCATCGGCTGCTGCGGGTAGCCATAACCATTCCGATGCGAAATGCGATACATCGATGAGGTACGGGCGGTCATTCACCGCGGCTTCGCGGGCTTCCGATGCGGGATGGTGGCGTAGGTCAGCTGTTACGTACACATCGGCTTTGGATTTGCGTACGGCATCGAAGAGCGAGTCCCCTGCCCCGCCGCACACTGCAACGCGTTTGACTGCCCCTTCCGGGTTGCCGGCAACCCGGACACCGCCAGCCACAGACGGCATGATGCTGTAGACCCGTTCGGCGAACTCCGCTAGCGTGCATTCCTCAGCCAGGTCGCCCACCCGGCCGATGCCTTCACCTTCAACACCGCGATCAACGGGCGCCAGCGGCTCGGATTGTTCGACGCCCAAGCCGCGGATGATGACGTCGGAAACCCCGCCCAAAGCGGAATCCGCTGAGGTGTGAGCGGTATAGAGTGCGCAACCAGCCTCGATCAGCGTGTGCACTACGCGGCCTTTGAAGCGGTCGCCGGCAACAGAGTTCACCGCCCGCAACATCAGAGGATGGTGTGTCAAGAGCAGATCAGCGCCGCGTTCGATCGCGTCAACTGCGACGTCCTCGGTCGGATCAACCGCGAACACGATGCGTCGAATCAGCTGATCAGGTCGCCCCGTCACCGGGCCCACGGCATCCCACGACTCCGCTAGAGACTCAGGCCACAGCCGATTGATGTGCTCCCAAACCGTGGCGAGCGTAGGAGCCTTGCCCACTGAGACATCCGATGCAGTAGAACTCATAACTATTAAGCTACCCGTGAACCCCGTCTCGGGAACACTCCCAACGCCGCACGTGTTGAACCAATTGATGAATCAACAAAGCGACCACACGATCGTCATGGCAGGCGGATGCTTCTGGTGCCTCGACGCCTGGTTCCGCCAAGTACGAGGAGTCAACCACGTCGAATCGGGATACACAGGAGGCGGCGACGCACCCGCGGACTATTACAGCGTGTGCACCGGCACCACAGGTCACGCAGAAGCCGTCGCCGTGACCTTCGACCCCACCGTCATCAGCGATGACACCGTGCTCGACATGTTCTTCACGATGCACAATCCCACAACGCTGAACCGGCAAGGCTACGACGTCGGGCCCCAATACCGCTCCGCACTGTTCACCAACAGCAAGCAACAATCCGAGCTCTTTGAGGCGGCCATCGAACGTAATCAACCCAACTGGGCAGAGCCGATTGTCACCAGCATCGAACCGCTAGGCCCGTGGTACGCCGCTGAAGCCGAGCATCAAAACTACTACCAACGCAACCGGCAGGCCGGCTACTGCCACGTCATCATCGACCCCAAACTGAGCGCTGCCAGGGCACGTTTCGTTAAGTTTCTTGAAAGTGACGCGCCCACAAGCAATTCCCTAGGCTGAACAGCGAAACCAGTCGGGAGGCCTCTCATCCCAAGGCAAACGTGGCTCGCTCACGAAGGTGACTGACTCGCCAATCCACAACTCCCACATTCCACTTCCCAAACGTCTTTTGGAAACATTTCTTCTAGGAAAGGAGCACTGACGTGCCAATCCTGAACAACGTCACTGAAGCAATCGGAAACACCCCGCTCGTGCGCCTGAACAATCTTGATGCCGACCTTCCAGGTAACGTCGCGGTCAAGCTCGAGTTCTACAATCCCGCTAACTCGGTGAAGGACCGCATCGGTCGCGCGATCATCGACGCCGCAGAGAAGTCCGGAGCTCTGAAGCCGGGCGGAACCATCGTTGAAGGCACCTCCGGCAATACCGGCATCGCACTCGCGATGGTTGGCGCCGCACGCGGCTACCGTGTGGTCTTGACGATGCCAGAGACAATGTCGAGTGAACGTCGCGTGATCTTGCGCGCTTTCGGCGCGGAGATCGTTTTGACCTCCGGTGCTGACGGTATGCGCGGCGCAGTTGAGAAGGCCCAGCAGATCGTCCAGGAGACCGATAACGCAATCCTGGCCAGCCAGTTCTCCAACAAAGCCAACCCGGAAATCCACGAGGCAACCACCGGCCCGGAAATCTGGAACGATACCGAGGGCGCCGTTGACATCCTCGTGGGTGGCGTTGGCACGGGCGGAACCATCACTGGCGCTGGCCGTTACCTCAAGAAGCAGAAGGATTCGGTCAAGGTCGTGGCTGTTGAGCCAGCTGATTCTCCGCTGCTGACTGAAGGCAACGCGGGCCCGCACAAGATCCAGGGTCTGGGCGCGAACTTTATTCCAGAGGTCCTTGACCGCGAAATCTATGACGAGGTCATCGACGCACCGTTGGACGCATCGATCGAGACCGCCCGGGCTCTTGGCGCGAAGGAGGGGATCCTCGGCGGGATTTCCTCCGGTGCAGCTGTGTGGGCTGCGCTCGAGGTTGCTAAGCGTGAGGATAACCGTGACAAGCTCATTGTGGCCGTGGTTCCTGATTTCGGTGAGCGCTACATCTCCACGATGCTCTACGATGACATCCGCGGCTGAAACCAGTTAGCCCTCTCCTAGGCCGAAAGGACCCTCTGTGGGATTGATCTCCACGTTCCGGGAAGATATTGCGAACGCGCGGGCGCACGATCCGGCGGCGCGTTCAGGTGCTGAAGTCGCGATCGTCTACTCAGGTTTGCATGCGATTTGGATGCACCGGCTCGCCCACCGCATGTGGAATGCGTCGCCTCTTCTGCGGCTTCCTGCCCGGGCCCTTTCGCAACTGACGCGTTTCGCAACCGGGATTGAGATTCACCCAGGTGCGACGATCGGCCGTCGCTTCTTCATCGACCACGGCATGGGTGTTGTGATCGGCGAGACCGCAGAGATCGGTGACGATGTGATGCTCTATCACGGCGTGACGCTCGGCGGCCGTTCGCTCGCTAAAACTAAGCGACATCCGACGATTGGTGACCGTGTCACGATCGGCGCTGGCGCGAAGGTACTGGGGCCTGTCGTGATCGGGGCTGATTCGAAGATCGGAGCGAACGCGGTGGTTGTGAAGGACGCCGACCCTGGTTCGATCATTACCGGCGTGCCGGGTAAGGCGCGGGCAGCGAAACCTGAGGAACGCAAACCCGCGGTCGATCCGTGTG
The DNA here is from genome assembly GCF_031458175.1 of Pseudoglutamicibacter albus. Lineage (NCBI taxonomy): Bacteria > Bacillati > Actinomycetota > Actinomycetes > Micrococcales > Micrococcaceae > Pseudoglutamicibacter > Pseudoglutamicibacter albus. The sequence continues at coordinate 1,022,338 of NZ_JAVDXX010000001.1, forward strand.
AATACATCGACCCGGCGATGTGGATCTGACACATCGGCTGGTGAACCTAAGGCTGGGGTGTCCGATGTGGCAATCACCACATCGGACACCCCAGTTGGGTAAAGCAAGGAAAATAAGGTAGGGTAAATATTCGTGCTCAGGGATCGAAAGTGAACTGAGAACCAACAGTTGGGTCTATAGCTCAGTTGGCTAGAGCATCTCGTTTACACCGAGAGGGTCGGGGGTTCGAGTCCCTCTGGACCCACCAATTGTTTAGTCTCGGGACATCGTTCACACGGTGTCCCGAGACTTTTTTATTTCCTCTCGCGTTGGAATGGCTACGCTGTTGTCGCTGCGCGAGTGGCGTTGCGGGACGGCTTAATCCTCGTAGCGTGAAACGCTGAAATCAATCGCTCCTTCACCGTGCTGTGAACCGAATTACACTCTCGGTTTTGTGTGTGTTTTACGCTCCTAGCTAGCTTCAGGTCTAACGCTTTCCGGGGTACCGGACAGAGAAACCTGTACACAAACGGTTCATCAGCATTCAGCTTCCGCGTATTTATAAGGAAGTTTGACCTTTCGGGCTGTAATCGGGTTATGAAAGATAAATTTTCTTTCGCCCTTCTATGGTGCTTTTGGATGCGCTTGGCTATTTTAGGTTCTAAACAGAAACACATGCCTAAGGGGCGCCATCATGACAAATCTAAAACGAAGCGCTATCGCCACAGCCCTGACGCTCGCGCTTGTTTCCGGGTTAGCCGCCTGCGGATCCAGCGACGATGCGAAGCCAGCCGAAGCGGCACCGTCCGCCTCGCCGCCTGCAAGCCAGAGCGACAAGGAAGCGAAAGGCAAGGCCGCTTCCGGTAGCGGCAAAGAACCTGCGAAACCCAAGCCTTCGGCCAGCCCGTCACCGAAGGGCCCGTATAAACCGGCCACCCCGAAACGCCCGGCCCAGAATGTCCCCGTCCCCGGACCCTTGCCCGAGGTAGCGAAAGAAGAAAGCAAAGCAGGGCAGGTCGCGTTCATCGAGCACTGGGCTAAGGAGTTCAACTACGCAGTGGAAACAGGGAAACTTCGCCCGGAATTCTGGGAAATGACGAGTAGGTCCTGCAATTACTGCAAGGAAGTCGAAAGAGCTCTCAAAAACATGGAGGAACAAAAAACCTGGAACGTCGGCGGCGACATAACCGTGGACAACATACGGCCCGACATTGAGCCTCTCGAAGACGGTATTTACGAGGTGCGCTTCTCAGTTAGCGAGACCGCACGTAAGCGTTATGCGTCGGGGAAAACCAAACCTGTTGAAGAGTATCCCGCCGGCGCGGTAGACCAGGCCTTCGTAGAGCTACGCAGGGTTAAGGGGCAATGGCGATTAGAAGGGTTCTATCAAATTGCGGACTAAACAGAGTGTAGGTTTGTGCACTGTAATTACGCTCGGACTCTTAGGAGTGACTCCGGTATCGGCTTCACCCAGTGCCGATCACGACCAAAAAACAAGTAGTACCACGATCACTGTCACGAAATCTGAAAAATCAGTCATAAGAAAGACGCTTCCGGGCGAGAATGGTCATGCGCCGGCGGCTGCTCCTAAGGTTTTTGCGAAACGCTTGGTCTGGAGCCAGGCCTGTACCGCCTCTGCGTTGGACCGTTCCGGCGCGGTAACCGCTTCCACCAAGGTTGCTGGTAGTGACCTGCACGTAGCCGAGATGGTGGACCCGAAAGCTCGTAACGCGGCTAAAACCCAAGCCTGCACCCGACGAGCAGTGGACGAATGCGGTCAACGTGACGACCTGCTCTACACCACCAACACCGCCACCACCCAACTCGCCTGCCGTGCTAAAAGCAAACCGTCTAAGAACGATGCTCCGGCTCAGCAGGCTCCGCTGACCATCACTGAAATCCGAACCCTGATCGCGACCGAAACCAAACGCATCCGCATCCACCCCGGAGCAGTCACCACCGATGCGATCAAACCCAACACCCTCACCACCGCCTGGACCAACTTCTACCTCACCAAAAACAACAAGAACAACAGCGACACTTCCAGCGCTGATGGTGTGGTGCGGGAAACCATCGACGTCCTCGATGAAAACGTCACAGTGGAACTCACACCTGTGAAGTATCGGTGGAACTACGGCGACGGTGAAGCCCGCACTTCCAGAACCGCAGGGAAAATGCTGCCCACTAAAGCGGATGTGTGGGAGAAAGAAACCCCGACCTCCCACATGTACCAGAAACGAGGAACCTACCGGGTGGAAGCCACCGTGACCTACACCGGGAAGTACTCCCTGGATAACGGTGAAACCTGGGACACCATCCCCGGCACCTTAGAAACCCAAGCCACACCCCTAGACATACGAGTCTGGAGCATGCGATCAGTCAACGTCTCCGGCCCCTGCCAACCAGGCAACCCCAACAACGATCCGACCTGCAAAATACAAGACTTCACCATCTTCAAACCCCGCCAAACACGCTAACCCCACATAACGGCACACACCCACCAAAGCGCGAGCCCCACCAGCCACAGTAGTGGGGCTCGCGCGTTGTCTCTGAGCCCTATGTCCGGCTGAACCGAAGAGCCTGCGCTGGACTACACGAATGCACCCGCTTTGCGCAGCGCATCGACATACGCATCAAGAGGCCTGCTGGCTGTGCGGTCAGCTTCAATTCGGGCGGTCATCCGGCCGGCAGCATCCCACACGAACGCGGTGCGTGTAGCGTGGCCGCGGTCAGCATCGAACGCATCCAAAGACTGAGCGAGCGCGCCGTGCGGCCAAAAATCGCTCAACGCATCAAAGCCCAAACCCAGCTGATCTGACACGGTTCGTAACGTATAGCGTGAATCCACCGAACACGCCGCCACATACACTCCAGCGGCAGTCCATTCAGGCGAGACCTGCGCGAGCATACTCAGCTCCGAATGGCACACCGGGGTGAAACTCAACGGGAAAAAACTCAAAACCGTGATCTGCCCAACACGCTCAGAAAGCACAACCTCCTCGCCGTGTTGGTTCACCACGGGAACCGAGACAGCTGCCAACCCTGGCGCCGCCCCGGTAGGATTCACAGGCATTCAGTTGCGCTTCCGCTGCTGCAAACACACAGCAGACCACAACTCAGACACATCAACGGCACTCGTCCTATGAAGCCCTGCCGTCGGGGCTGCCTCCTGAATCTCAACAGCGGAAACATGGCCCTCCTCCCCCAGCTTCGGGGTCAAAAGCCACACAACACCGCCGTCATCAAGGTCCGTGAGGGCATCAACCATCGCATCGACAAGGTCACCGTCGCCGTCGCGCCACCACAACAACACGGCGTCGACAACCTCATGCTCGTCCTCGTCCAGAATCGGCTCGCCAGTGACCTCCTCGATCACCTCACGCAGCTCAAAATCGACATCCTCGTCATAACCGAGCTCTTGAACAAGGTGATCCCCAGAGATCCCCATCCGCTGAGCAGCACCCTCATACGGCGCCGTCCGAACGCTCACGTTTCAAATCCTTTTCAATAGAACAACGAAAACACTCCCCCGTTCGGGGTACACGTCCTAGAAAACACGTTTTCAGCGCGCAAAACAACTGAACGCGCCAAAACGGCTTGCCCACCGGACTACGATGGGAAGAAGAGAGTTCACTCAACCGTTGAAAACGGTGAAGGAACAAGAACCAGAACTGTCAGCACTAGAAAGGGAACGGCCTTGGCTCAACAGGACCATCACATCACCGACATCCGTAGCGGATTGGTGAAACATCTGTCTGACACCGACCCAGAAGAAACTAAAGAATGGCTCGAGTCATTCGACGGGCTCGTTGAAGCCCACGGGACCGAACGCGCCGAATACATTGTGCGTTCCCTCCTGCAGCGCGCCGGCGCCAAGTCTGTTGCCGTGCCGATGGTCACCACCACCGACTACGTCAACACGATCCCGGTGGACCAAGAACCAGAATTCCCGGGTACTGAAGAACTTGAGCGTGCCTACCGCCGTTGGATCCGCTGGAACGCAGCAGTCATGGTCCACCGTGCACAAGCGCCAGGCTTGTCCGTAGGTGGCCACATCTCCACCTATGCAGGTGCCGCGACCCTCTATGAGGTCGGCTTCAACCACTTCTTCCGCGGCCCGGGCCACGATGGTGGCGGCGACCAGATCTTTTTCCAAGGCCACGCCTCCCCCGGTATGTATGCGCGCGCCTTCCTTGAAGGACGCCTCACCGACGAGCAGCTGGATTCCTTCCGTCAGGAGAAGTCGAAGGCACCAAACGGTTTGCCGTCCTACCCGCACCCGCGCATGATGCCTGACTTCTGGCAGTTCCCGACCGTTTCGATGGGTCTTGGACCAGCGAACGCTATCTACCAGGCACAGTTCAACCGCTACCTGCACAACCGCGGCATCAAGGACACCTCCCAGCAACACGTTTGGGCATTCCTTGGCGATGGCGAAATGGACGAGCCAGAATCGCGCGGATTCCTGCAGCACGCCGCCAACGAAGGCCTCGACAACCTGACCTTCGTCATTAACTGCAACCTGCAGCGCCTCGACGGCCCGGTTCGCGGTAACGGCAAGATCATGCAGGAACTTGAAGCCTACTTCCGTGGCGCAGGCTGGAACGTCATCAAGGTTGTGTGGGGCCGTGAATGGGATGCCCTGCTGGAGAAGGACCACGATGGTTCGCTCGTGAACATCATGAACGAAACACCAGACGGCGACTACCAGACCTACAAGGCTGAGTCCGGTGCTTTCGTGCGCGAGCACTTCTTCGGTAAGTCCCCACAGACCAAGGCAATGGTCGAAGACATGAGCGACCAGGAAATCTGGCAGCTCAAGCGCGGCGGCCACGACTACAACAAGGTCTATGCGGCTTATAAGGCCGCTACTGAGCATAAGGGCCAGCCAACCGTGATCCTCGCCCAGACAGTCAAGGGTTACGGTCTCGGAACCCACTTCGAGGGCCGCAACGCGACCCACCAGATGAAGAAGCTCACCCTGCAAGACCTCAAGGATTTCCGCGATCACCTGCGTATCCCGATCTCGGATGAAGAACTTGAGAAGGATCCGGCGCGCCCGCCGTACTACCACCCGGGCATGGACGATGAAGCGATCCGGTACATGATCACCCGCCGCCAGGCACTCGGCGGTTTCGTGCCGGAACGCCGCGAACGCACTTCCGCGATCGCTCTACCGGATAAGACCGCATACCGCGGCGCAAAGCGTGGTTCTGGCCGTCAGGAAGCCGCAACCACGATGGCGTTCGTGCGTCTGTTGCGCGATCTGATGCGTGACAAGGAATTCGGCCACCGCATCGTGCCGATCATTCCGGACGAGGCACGCACCTTCGGTATGGACTCCTTTTTCCCTACCGCGAAGATCTACAACCCGCAGGGTCAGAACTACGTCTCGGTGGACCGCGATCTGATGCTCGCGTATAAGGAATCCCCGCAGGGTGTCATTCTGCACACCGGCATCAACGAAGCCGGTTCCGTTGCGGCACTAACTGCGGCAGGTTCGTCGTATTCGACGCATCAAGAACCGATGATCCCGGTCTACATTTTCTACTCGATGTTCGGTTTCCAGCGCACTGGTGACAGCATTTGGGCTGCCGCTGACCAGCTGGCACGTGGCTTCATGATCGGGGCGACCGCTGGTCTGACGACCCTCACCGGTGAGGGCACCCAGCACATGGATGGCCATTCGCTCATCTTGGCTGCAACCAACCCGGGTGTTGTCTCTTACGACCCTGCCTATGGCTACGAGATCGGTCACATCGTCCGTGACGGGCTTGAACGCATGTACGGCGGCGAGCACCCAGATCCGAACGTGATCTACTACCTCACGGTCTACAACGAGCCGATCAAGCAGCCGGCAGAACCTGATGACGTCGATGTTGAAGGCATCTTGAAGGGTATCCACCAGGTGTCTAAGGGTGAGGCTGAGGGCCCAACGGTTCAGCTGCTCGCTTCCGGTGTTGCTGTTCCATGGATCTTCAAGGCACAAGAGTTGCTCGCTGAGGACTGGGGTGTCAACGCTGATCTGTGGTCAGTGACCTCGTGGTCGGAGTTGCGTCGCGACGGCCTGCGTGCTGAGAAGCAACGCTTCCTGCACCCTGAGTCCGATGCTCCGGTTCCTTACGTGACCGAGAAGCTCCAGGGCGCGGACGGTCCGTTCCTCGCGGTCAGCGACTATCAGCACCATGTGCCGGATATGATCCGCCGTTTTGTGCCAGGCGACTACACAACGTTGGGTGGCGACGACTTCGGTTTCGCCGATACTCGTCCTGCGGCTCGCCGCTACTTCCACATCGATGCCGAGTCGATTGTTGTCCGTGCGCTCCAGGAGTTGGCGGACCGCGGCGAGATCGATAAGGATGTTCCAGCTCAGGCGATCAAGAAGTACGATCTGCTCGATGTCAACGCTGGTTCGACCGGCGGTGGCGGCGGCGACGCCTAAGCCACATCAGCTGACCTAGCTCTAGGGTGAGGCGGCTTGCGCACCACGTGCGTAAGCCGCCTCACATCGTTAGCATTAGCAACACCAAGGAATCTAAAAGCCGTCAGGAGGGACAAGCATGCTTAACATGCCCGGTGAAGACGGCGCTACCAACAGCGGTATTCCTGATGGCAATGGCGCTTTGCAAGAGACCGGGCTACATGCGTCCGAGCTGGTCACCGAATCCGGTGGGAGGGAAACGTACCCGGCTGGCACATCGATCCCTTCGCAACGTTCCTTACGTCTTGCCGCAACAGTGTCTCAGGCACCGGTTGCGGTGGAGCGGCTCAAAGCACAGGTTGGCCAGCTCTCAACCCTTGCGTTGAACGCATTGGATCAGCAGTTGCCGTGGTATCGCTCGCTTCTACCTGATCAGCGTTCCGCCTTGGGGCTGGTTGCTCAGCGCGGTATCACGCATTTTGTGGGGTGGTGTCAAGACCCTGACACCCCGGCGTGGGTTCTGGCGGACGTGTTCGGTTCCGCTCCGAGTGAGCTCTCCCGCGCTATCTCACTGCAGCGTGCGCTGCAGCTGATCCGTACCGTGGTTGGAGTTGTCGAGGACGAGGTTCCCGAACTGGCTGAGGCTTCCGAACAGCCTGCCCTGCGGGAAGCTGTGCTGTTGTATTCGCGTGAGATCGCCTTCGCTGCAGCCGATGTGTATGCACGCGCCGCTGAACGTCGCGGCGCATGGGACTCCCGGTTAGAAGCGCTTGTTGTTGATGCTGTGTTGCGTGGTGAGGGCGCCGACGCGTTGCGTTCCCGATTATCTGCGGTGGGTTGGCGTTCCGTGGATTCGTTTTGCGTTGTTGTGGGCCGCACTGCTGGGGAATCAACCGCGAATAATGTGGCTGACATCCGGCGGGCGGCGATGCGCGCCGGCAAGGACGCGGTCATCGGGATTCAGGGCGAGCGTTTGCTGGTCTTGCTGGGTGGGGTCAACGAAACTGATGGCGCGTTCGAGCCGTTGGCGGATCAGTTCGGTGGCGAGTATGTGGTGATCGGCCCGGTGGTGGATACAGTTGAGGATTTCCATAATTCTGCGCGCCAAGCCTTGGCTGGTTTGGCGGCCGCGCCGGCGTGGCCAGATGCTCCGCGGGTGATTCGTGCTGAGGATTTATGTCCGGAACGGGCTTTGGCCGGTGACCAGCTCGCGATCGCTGAGCTCATCGAACGGGTGTATGAGCCGATCGCTGAGTCTGATGCGGTGCTGGCGCAAACATTGTCGACCTACGTTGCAGGTGGCCGTTCACTCGAAGGCACGGCTCGGGAGCTCTACGTTCACGCCAACACTGTCAGGTATCGCTTACGCCGGGTCACGGAGCTGACTGGGTGGGATCCTCTGTTGCCTCGCGACGCATTGGTTTTGCATGTCGCGTTAATCGTGGGGCGCATCCACGATTCCGAGGCTACTCCTTAGGGGTTATCGGCCGCTGTTATTGCCGCTATTCGTGTAGCTCATTGTGTTATCTGGCCAATAGATGCCGCCCCTTGGAGCCGGAATCTCGCCTCAGCGCACGCACAGCTTTGTAGAATGTCTACAAAAGTCGTTAGCGACCTTGGTCTCCCGTATGCCAGCCAGAGTTTAGAAAATTTTGGAAGAGTGGAACACGTGTTAGCAATTGTTTGCCCTGGACAGGGTTCACAGACCCCCGGTTTCTTGAACAGCTGGCTTGAAGAGCCTGCTCTTGCCTCCCGTTTGGCTGAACTCTCCGATGCTGCCGGTAAGGACCTCGCGTGGCTCGGAACTGAAGCCGACGAGGAAACGATCAAGGACACCGCTCATGCTCAGCGGCTCATCGTCGCTGCCGGCCTTCTAGCCGCCGATGCGCTGTTCGGGGAAGATGGCGCGCCGGCTGAGGCCGTGTATGCAGGGCACTCGGTTGGCGAGATCACTGCGTCTGCCATGACCGGCATCATGAGCTACGAGGATGCTTTGCGTTTCGTTGCTTTGCGAGCAGATGAGATGGCTAAGGCTTCCAACGCGCAACCGACCGGTATGGCGGCAGTTCTCGGTGGCGAGCACACCGAGGTTATCGCGGCTATCGAAGCCGCGGGTGCCGCACCAGCCAACATGAACGGCGGCGGCCAGATCGTTGCCGCAGGTAGCCTCGAAAGCCTAGAGAAACTCAATGAGAACCCTCCCGCTAAAGCGCGCGTTATCCCATTGAAGGTTGCTGGCGCTTTCCACACGGACTACATGGCATCAGCGGTAGACCCGTTGCGTGAACTCGCCGAGACCATCACCGCTAAGGATCCGCGCGGAACGTTGCTCACCAACGCTGGGGGCTCCCAGGTGGATACGGGCACGCATATGCTGCGGTTACTGGTGGACCAAGTAACGCGGCCTGTGGATTGGGAGTCCTGCCAGGAAACCATGAAGGACCTCGGCGTCACTGGGCTCATCGAACTGACCCCCGCAGGAACACTGACTGGTCTTGCACGCCGAGGGCTCAAGGGTGTGAAGACTTTCGCGCTCAAAACCCCGGACCAGCTGGATGACGCGCGAGCGTTCATCAGCGAACATTCCGGCAACTAAATATTTGCTTTCGCGGGTACCGCTGATCTTGATCCGTTGATCTTTAGCTCGGCGGCCCCGTAATGATGAACTCTGCCCCGCAACCACATAGGCTTAGTTCAGGCCGTCGACGCAGTGTTGGCGGAGAACACCACAGCCTGCCCAACGATGGACAGGTGCTAAACGATAAAGGAGCCGCTCATGGCAGCAAGCAAGGAAGAGATTCTCGCCGGTCTGGCTGAGATCGTCAACGAAGAAACCGATATCGACGTTGAAGAGATCCAGCTTGAGAAGTCCTTCACCGAGGACCTCGACATCGACTCGATCTCGATGATGACCATCGTTGTTGAAGCTGAGTCCAAGTTCGACGTCAAGATCCCAGACGAGGAAGTTAAGAACCTCAAGACTGTTGGCGACGCCGTCGACTACATCGAGAAGGCCCAGGCCTAGTCAGATGTTGTATCGATGTGCGGCTGGCTCCCCTATAGGCCCTCGAGCTTGAGAGCCCGCCGCACATCGCCCCTAGGCCCGACCCAACTGTCCGGGCTACTGGGCACACTTATTAGATCTTGACCGCGCGGAAGCCGGTTCAGCGGCACGTAAACAAAGGATGTTCTATGGCACAGAAAGTTGTCGTGACTGGCCTTGGCGCCACGACTCCGATCGGTGGTGACGTCCCCACGACGTGGGAGGCGGCTCTCTCTGGCACCTCGGGTGTCGACAACCTGAACGAGGGCTGGGTCGAGCAGTACAGCCTGCCAGTGAACATCGCCGCACGTGCCGCCGTCCCCGCCTCCGATGTGCTCTCCCGCGCCGAAATCAAACGCAACGACCCTTCGACCCAGTTCGCACTCGTCTCGGCTCGCGAGGCCTGGGCTGATGCTCAGCTTGAAGATGCCGAGATCGATCACGAACGTCTAGGTGTCTGCTACGCGACCGGTATCGGCGGAGTCAATACCTTGCTTGATGCGTGGGACACCCTACGTGAGAAGGGCCCGCGCCGCGTGCTACCGATGACGGTACCGATGCTGATGCCGAACGCCCCTTCGGGTGCGTTGTCGCTGGCTTTCGGCGCTAAGGCTGCGGCACGCACGCCAGTGTCTGCTTGTGCATCCGGTACTGAAGCGTTCGCTCTTGCTGTGCAGATGCTTCGTGACGGTCAGGCTGACATCGTGATCACCGGAGGCTGCGAGGCAGCTATTCACCCGATCACGATTGCAGCGTTCTCGTCGATGCAGGCTCTATCGCGCCGCAACGATGACCCGCAGGCCGCATCCCGCCCGTATGACGTTGATCGTGACGGTTTCGTCATGGGTGAGGGCGCTGGAACCTTGATCCTTGAAACCGAGGAGCACGCCAAGGCGCGCGGGGCGAAGATCTACGCGGAGGTGGCGGGCACAGGTATCACCGCTGACGCGTTCCACATCACCGCGCCGGATGAGTCTGGCAACGGTGCGATGCGTGCGCTTCAGGCAGCTATGGTTGACGGCGATTTCAGTCCTTCCGATGTTGTTCACGTCAATGCGCATGCCACCTCCACCCCGGTGGGTGACATCCCTGAATACACCGCGATGCGTGCTGCCTTCGGCGATGCACTCGATAACGTCGCGGTATCTGCAACCAAGTCGATGACTGGCCACTTGTTGGGTGGTGCCGGCGCGGTTGAAGCTGTATTGGCTGTCCTGGCTCTTCATCACGCTAAGGCGCCGGTGACGATCAACCTCGAGAAGCAGGATCCGCAGATCCCTCTCGATGTCGTCACTGGAACTGCGCGCGAGCTGAAGCCAGGTGTAGCGGTATCCAACTCTTTCGGTTTCGGTGGACACAACGCAGTGGCTGCGTTCCGTAGCTACTAACCTCACCTGAACGAGCAAATGGTCTGGCCCCACACATCGTGTGGGGCCAGACCATTTAAAGCAGTGAATTGGGAGCGGCGGCTAGGAAGCGTTTCGGCTCGCCTTAGCCTACGTGGTGAAGCCAGCGGATCGGCGCGCCGTCAGAGGCAGCACGGAAAGGTTCGAGCTCTTCGTCCCAGGCTTCCCCGAGCGCGATAGAAAGCTCGTGATAGACAGCCGCAGGGTTGCCTTGTCCTTGTTCGTAGGCGTAGCGGATACGGTCCTCGGAGATCAGGATGTTCCCGGCAACGTCTGTTGTGGCGTGGAAGATACCAAGTTCCGGGGTATGCGACCAGCGACCAGCATCCACCCCACGAGAGGCTTCTTCTGTAATTTCGTAGCGCAAGTGCGCCCACCCGCGCAAGGTGGACGTCAAGACAGCGCCTGTGCCCTGTGGGCCAGCCCAAGCCATCTCGGCTCTGAGCATCCCGGGTGCCGCAGGTTGCGCGACCCATTCGAGGGTCGTGTGGCGTTCCACTACGGACCCGATAGCCCACTCAATATGAGGGCACAGCGCTGCAGGGGCCGAGTGTATATACAAGGCGCCCCTCGTCATTGGTTGTGACATGCCGCTCCTTCTTCACTGCTTCGGTACGTCTTCCCCTACGACCGATGCGAAGATAACAGAACGGTGCGTCCATTGTGCCAATTACTCAGCTGGTTCACAAGCGCACTATCACTTGAGTCACATTGTTCACTACAGCTTCACGGGTTGCTCAACATCCTTGATTCGCTGCGCCTCACGCTCGCGGGTGTCCTTGCTGATACGCCTTCCTCAGTCTTTCTACTGAAACGTGGGTGTATAGCTGGGTTGTGGCCAAGGATGTGTGCCCCAAGAGCTCTTGCACGCTGCGCAGATCAGCTCCTCCGTCGAGTAAGTGTGTTGCAGCAGTGTGACGCAAGGCGTGTGGGCCCCGTGCTGAGGTATCCCCTAGTTTTTCAAGCTCGGCGTTGACGGCTTCACGGATTTGCCTACTACCCCATCGGCCTCCCCTGACGCCGAGAAACAAGGGTTCGCTACTGCCTCGGTGAGCCGAGGCCGCGGTGGTTAGCGCCTTGTCTGCTTCGGACTCGGTTTTCACTATATGCGGCCGCCCGGTACGTAACCACTCTCGGATGGCTTCTTCTGCTGGAACCCCGAACGGGACTACGCGTTCTTTGTTGCCTTTACCCAGGACTTTCGCGGTTCGCTTCTCCAGATCGACGTCTGAGACGTCGAGCCCTTCGAGTTCTGAGACACGGATGCCGCTGGCGTAGAGGAGTTCGAGTGCGGCCTGATTGCGTAGGCGGACGGCGCGCTGCTGTTGGGTTTCGGGCGGGTCATCCGTTGGCTGGGCCGAATGGGTCAAAAGCCGTTCAGCCTGCTGGTTTTTGAGAACCTGAGGAAGATGCTGGCTACGTTTAGGCGCTTTAAGGCGGTTCGAGGGATCGCTCTCGATATAACCTTCACGCAGAGCCCATGCAAGGAACGTGCGAGCCGATGCGGCTTGCCGCGCCAACGTCGCCGATGCCCTACCTTCATGTGCCGCATGGGCGAGCCATGACCTCAGCTGCGCAATGGTGATGCCGCGCAGAGCTGTCGCCTCGTCAGTTTCGAGGTCTAGTCCCGCGTGCTTGCACAGGGCAGTGATGTCTGTGGTGTAGGCGCGGATCGTGTGTTCTGATCTGCCGCGTTCGTAGCGTAAGTGTCGCGCGAACGCATCGAGGGCATCGTTCAGCGAGTTCTCCACGGCCCTTCCTGCCTTACATACGTGTACCTACCTACCAGGAGTCACCTGCTGGGACTCATACACCACCTTACACACGCAGCATTCTGGGCACTCCTAGGGGCCGATCTTCCCGCGTTTCCACATGTGGCCACGCTGGACAGCAAGCCCTCGCCTGTGCAGCTGGCTCAGTATGGGCATCGCTTCTGGCACGGATAGCCCAGCGATCGCGAAGACCTCATCCAAGTTGCGGTAAGTACGTGGCGACAATGCTTCAACGATGCGTTGTTCGAGGGCAGTCAATCCATCGGTTAGCCGTGCCGCTGCAGGGGCCGGGTCACTACCGAAAAGGGCTGGAGTTTGCCCGGCTTGCGCATGCGTCGCCTGGGTGTTCGTGCTGAAGCCGAGGGTTTCACAAAGTTGTGTTGCCGATGCGACTAGCTCCACCGGATAGTCCCTGATGAGTCGATGGGGCCCGGCTGAAGCCGCCGATGTTACCGGTCCCGGGATCGCACCGACCCATCGGCCGATCTCGAGCCCGTGCACCGCGGTTGAGATCGCACCTGATCGGTGCCGGCCTTCGGTCACAAGGATTCCGCGGCTGAGTGCCGCGATGATCCGGTTGCGGGCTAGGAAGCGCCACCGCATCGGTGAAGCCCCTGGTGCGGCTTCAGAAACGATGACATGCTCGGTGCCGATGCGTTCCAACAGTGCCCTGTTTGCCGCCGGATAGAGCCGGTCCACTCCCCCGGCTAAGACAACCGCTGTAGCTAACGGAGCGAGGGAATGCTCAAGCGCTGTGCGATGAGCCAACGCATCGACCCCCAGGGCCCCGCCAGAGATGATGGTTGCCCCGCGTTCGGCCAGTTCTGCCGTGTATTCACGGGTTACGTGCTCTCCGTACGGTGTGGGATCTCGTGTACCCACCACCGCAACGCAGCTCTTTGTGTTGGTTGGAACGGGTTGAGAACCCCGCCACCATAAACCGTAGGGTGTTGACTCCCCCAGATCGTTGAGCGCTTCCGGCCATCCTGGATCCCCCGGAATCAGGAACCCGCCGCCCTGGGACGTGATGAATGCAAGGTCACGTTCGGGGCTGCTCTGATCGCGTCTGCTCGCCCATCGCTGCAAGGCGTGTTCAAGTTTGCTGTGGCGGTGTGCCCGGGCGTTGCTCCCATAGGCCTGCTCAACCGCTTCGCGGTAGCTTGTGTGTTCTTCGGGCAAAGGAGTAGAGCCCATGATGAGTTCCCATAGCCGTACCGCTCCGAACGTCTCCAACCCCAGCCGGGCCGGATAGTCATCTGCCTCGGTCACTCGTGAAAGGCCAGCTCGTGCAAGCCGTTCGGCGGCTAAACCCTCATCGTTCATCGATGCCGTGTTGTGTGAGTTCATTAGTTGAATGCCTCCGGTGTTCCTCTCAGGTGTACGGCTGCTGCTACGTCTTCGGGGCTCGGGGCTTGCCGTTCGGCGAGATCAGCGAGGGTCCAGGAGATCCTCAGAACCCGGTCGAGCCCACGTCCGGTGAGTCCGCTGTGAGCGCTGATATTCATCAGTTCTTGCGCGGCGGCACCGGTCAGTCGGAAGCGTTGCGACCTCAAAACTGAGGCAGGAACGGACGCGTTGGTTGCACTTGCGCCGCTGTACACCTCTTTCTGCGCCGAAACGACGCTGGTTCCTCCACTTCTCACGCCGTCAGCCTTGTTGCCATCGGGTGCCGCACTCAACCAGCGTTCGCGTGCGGCGGCACGCGCGCGTTCAACTCGTTGCCTGATGCTTGATGAGCTCTCTTCCGCTTCATGAGCTAGTAGCGCTGAAAGACGTGCGGCTGGCACGTTCACGCGAATATCGACGCGGTCAAGCAGTGGCCCCGACATGCGCGCCCAATACCGTCGCTTCGTGAGTGCTGCGCATTCGCATGCAGGGCCTTCTTTACCGCACGGGCAGGGGTTCGCGGCCATGATCAGTTGAAAACGCGCCGGATAGGACGCGATTCCCGCTGAGCGGTGCAGCGTGATGATCCCGGATTCGAGTGGTTCACGTAACGCATCGAGTGTGCGTGCCTGAAATTCTGGTGCTTCGTCTAGAAACAGCACGCCACCGTGCGCACGGGATGCTGAGCCCGGCCGTGGGATACCGGAGCCACCGCCCACCAATGCGGCAGCACTCGATGTGTGGTGTGGGGCTTGGAACGGTGGGACCTTGATCAAACCGGAGACGTGTTCTCCTGATAACGAGTGCACGCTCGTGGTGAGCATCGCTTCTTCGTCTGTCAATGGAGGAAGGATCCCCGGCAGTCTTTCGGCGAGCATGGTTTTGCCTGCCCCGGGTGGGCCTGTCAGCAAGAGATGGTGCCCACCGGCCGCCGCGACTTCCAACGCCCACCGCCCAGTCGCCTGTCCTCGGACGTCGGCCATATCTGGAACCGCGAGTGAGCTCGCACTGCTCAGAGCCTCAAGCCGCACACGCTCGCTGTTATGGTCCGCTCGCTTATCCGCCTGGCCCGCTTGTTGCCCGGGGTTGACGATGTTGCGTGCATCCGCGCCCAGGTCGATCAAAAGGTCGCTGACGTGGTTGTAGCTGCGAACCTCTATACCCGGAACGAGCCGGGCTTCTTCATCATTGGCGGCAGGAACCACAATGTGTTCGATTCCCAGTTCGCGCGCTTGAAGCACCGCCGGCAACGTCCCGGTGAATGGCCTCAACGAACCATCCAGCCCGAGCTCCCCTATATAGGCGGTGCTAGCAGGGGACGTTATGTGCCCATCTGCTGCCATGGCGGCGATCAGGATCGAAACGTCGAAGCCGGGGCCTTTCTTGGGTAGCCCCGCTGGAATCAGGTTGATCACCGTACGGCGGGCGCTCAAGGGTATTCCAACGTTGCGGGCCGCAGAACGTACCCTATCGCGGGCTTCGTTGAGACTTGCATCCGGTAAACCTAACAGAGTCATGCCAGGCAGCCCGTTGCCTATATCGGCCTGAACCTCGACCTTGTGTCCTTTCAGGCCAACCAGCGCGATGCTCAGTGAAGACCCCAGGCCGCGCTGATGGGTCGGTGTTGTTGCGACTCGGGGCGGGCGAGTTGCAATCTGGCTGTTCGCAGGGTTGCTCATGCCCCTGCCACCTCACGGTAGTGCTCAACCGTTGTTGGCTCAGTAGCGTCCGGTGGCCACACGATCCCCAGAACATCAACCCGGGTATCGACACCGCGTAGAGCGAGGCCGGCTGTATTCTCTCCGGTCCGGGCATACTCCCAGATGAGTCTTTGCAACCGCTCAAACTTAGGTCCGGTAATAGCTTCTGCCGGTAGACCGTAGCCGGTACCGGAACGCGTCTTGACCTCGAGCGCCACGAGCTCGTGTGTGTTGAGGTCTAGCCCGACGATGTCCAGCTCACCGCGGGTCCCGCGCCAGTTCCGTTCAAGAACGAAGATCCCGTTGTTCTGACACCACCCCGCCGCGAATTCTTCGCCGCGTTGCCCCAGCTCTATTCGCCGCCGCACCTTCTCGGCTACGCGGTCTGTCCCGCTGTTCGTCGATGCCATGTTTCCTCCACTGGATGAGCTTGTGTACTCATCTCAGCGTGGAAAGCACTCCCGGTAGCCTCTGCGTAGAAAAATGTGGATAGAACCCGAGAATCAGAAGCTTGTGGAAAGGCGTTAAGGGCTCAGTTATGGACCCGGGACGTCATCGCCTTTGAAGAGGTCAGGCTTGGAAAGTTCTTCAATGTTGACGTCTTTGAACGTGATGACCTTCACGGATTTCACGAATCGTTGCGGCCTGTACACGTCCCACACCCACGCGTCACTCAGCGTGAGCGAGAAATAGATTTCCCCGTTGGACGTCAGGGTTTCCAATTCGACGTGGTTCGCTAGATAGAACCTACGTTCCGTCTCTACTACGTAGGAGAACAGCCCTACAACGTCACGGTATTCACGGTAGAGGTTCAGCTCCGCTTGGGTCTCGAAGCGTTCGATGTCCTCATCACTCATGGGCTTGGTCCCCCTTCCTTGTCACAGTAGCTTCCATGTGCGCCGGTGGGCCTCAGTTGCTCCGTGTTCGCGGATTGCGGCCCTGTGCTGTGCCGAGCCGTATCCTTTATTCGATTCCCACCCGTAGGCGGGGTGAGTTTGCGATAGTTCTACCATGACACTATCGCGGTGCGTCTTCGCCATGATGCTCGCGGCCGCGACGGATGCGCAGTCACGGTCGGCCTTGGGACGGGTTATCACACGCGGTAAGTCCACACTTGCTTCTGCTGGCGCGGCATCCGCTGCTTCCGCATCAAGCCCGAGGTCTGATCCGTCAGAATCTAATGCCCTGGACGCTAGAGCGCTGAACAGGTCTGGCTCCGGGGTGCTCAGCCAGTCATGCACCCCATCCAATAAGACCACGACGGGCGCCTTAGCCTCCGATGCTCGTTCGCTGAGTCTTTCGCTGGCTTCCCTATAGGCTCGCTGGCCGGCAAGCCTGAGTGCTGCCACGATCCCGAGCCGGTCGATCTCGCTAGGGCTTGCGCTGCCCACACCCCAGGATACGACCCAGTCCTGAATCAACGGCACAAGCGCTTGACGCAACGCGGGCGAGACGTCTTTGGAATCTCCGAGCCCTACCGGCTGGTCGCTACATTCGTGCGGGGCAACGAAACTCACCCCAACGGTAACGGGACCTGCAAGTGCCCCGCGGCCCACCTCGTCGACGGCTGCGATGATCTGGCCGGCACCCACCAAACCTTGTTCAACGGTGAGGTCCGGGACGTGTCCGCTCATTCGACCAGTCCTATCACTCGCCTTGAGGTTCGCGGTCCGGGACCGCATCGAACGCGCCTTCAGGGTTCGCTACACCACTCCAACGGTCTAGGGGCCACGCGATGAAGTCAGCGCGCCCCACCACGGACTCCATTGACACCATCCCGTTGTCCTTGTCCTGGTGGTAGCGGGAGTCCCCCGAATCGGAGCGGTGGTCCCCCATAACCCAGAGTTTGTCTTTCGGAACAGTGACTTTGAATTCCGTTGCCGAGGGGGCGTCACCCGGATACAGGTACGGCTCGCTGATCTCAACCCCGTTGACTGAGATCTTCCCGTTCGCTGTGCAGCATTCGACCGTGTCACCCGGGAGGCCGATGATGCGTTTAATCAGGTGCTGGGTGCTGTCATCTGGACGCAAACCCAAAAACGTCAGGGTTTTCTCGAAGCCGTTGGGCTGTGCGCTGTGGTCCAGTGGCGGCAACCAGTGCTCGTCATCCTTGAACACGATGACGTTGCCTCGTTCGAGTGTGAACAGCTTTGGGAACAGTTGATTCACGAACACACGGTCGTTGACCATCAGCGTGTTCTGCATCGAGGTTGAGGGGATGACGAACGCTCTGAACAGGAAGGTTTTGACCACAACAGAGACCGCTAGCGCGATCACAACGGTCAACAGGATCTCCTTGATGGAAGCCCAGGCGCCACGTTTCTTATGCTCAGCATGCTCGGACTTCTCGGTCTTCGCGTGGCTGTGCCCGTGGGCGTCGTCATTGTGTTTCTGCACAGGAATTTTCCTCAATACTGATGCGTATGACATGAAGCAGGCGCCACCCCCACAAAGCGTGCGGGGATAGCGCCTGCCGGGTGCTCCGAGAGGAGCACAGAAGTCAGTAAGCCGCGCTTACTTCGCGCCCTCGCGCTTCTCGCGGATGCGAGCAGCCTTACCGTGGCGGTCGCGCATGTAGTACAGCTTGGCGCGGCGGACGTCACCACGGGACACGACCTCGATCTTGTCGATGACCGGGGAGTGCACAGGGAAGGTACGCTCGACACCTACGCCGAAGGAAACCTTACGAACCTTGAAGGTTTCGCGAACGCCGCCACCCTGGCGTGCCAAGACGTAGCCCTGGAACACCTGAATACGGGAGTTCTTACCTTCAATAATGTTCACGTGAACCTTGACGGTGTCGCCCGGAGCGAAATCCGGGATGTCATCGCGAAGGCTCTTGGCGTCGACAGAATCAAGAAGATTCATTGTTTTCTCCACATGGAACCGGCCGCAGGTCCGTGAGCCATGATGCATATGGGCGTTACTCTCTGGTGGAGTTCGCCGATATTCCCGGTTCGCTCAACCGAACCGGACCCGACCGTGTTCACACATGACCCCTGCGGCAGTCATGCATGCGGTGGGTGACAACTTCCTTATTCTAACGTAGTTGCTACTCGATGTCAGGTTTCCTCAGCGTGAAGGATGCTCACCTTGGAGGTTCCACCCTAACGACGTGAGTGTCGCTACGTCATGCTTGCTGAGCCGTGCTGTGCGTAAGTTCTCGATGAGATCTGGCCGGCGTTGACTGGTGCGTTCCAGTTGCCAGTCGCGGCGGGCGCGAGCCACTTTGCCGTGGTCTCCCGAAAGCAGAACCGCAGGAGCTTCGCGGCCTTCCCATACGGCCGGTTTGGTGTAGACGGGATATTCAAGTAACGCATCGCCAGCGACTGAATGGCTTTCTTCCACGAGCGATTCCGGATTCCCCACCATGCCTGGGACCAAACGGACCACGGCTTCGATCACGGCCATCGTCGCCACTTCCCCGCCGTTGAGGACATAATCGCCGAGCGAGAACGGAACCACACGGAAACGCTCACGGGCCCATTCGATGACGCGCTCATCGATACCTTCGTAACGTCCGCACGCAAACACAATATGCTTCTCTTCGGCCCACTCATGAGCAACCGGCTGCCTGAATACAGTGCCCGCGGGCGAAGGCACCAACAGCAACGGCGCGCAGGTAGCGTCGGGTTCAGCGCCTGCTTCAACCTGGCTGAGGGCCGTGTCCTGTTCATGCACCGCATCGCTGTCTCTTAGTACTTCGCTGAGCGCTTCACCCCACGGCTCAGGTTTCATGACCATGCCCGCGCCCCCACCGTAGGGAGTATCGTCAACTGTCCTGTGGCGATCGTAAGTGTAGGTCCGCAAATCGTGGACGTGAACGTCGATCAGGCCGCGTTGTTTGGCTTTACCGATCAGGGAGATGTCAAGGGCATCAAAGAACTCGGGGAAAATCGTGATGATGTCGATGCGCATGAAAGCCTACGTCCTGTACGAATACGTCCTATTTGTTTGATGATCGCCGATGCCTCGGCGGCTTACTCGCGGTCCAAGTCGAGAAGCCCTGGCGGTGGTGTCGCGGTGACCACTCCGGCATCAAGGTCGATTTCGGGGACGATCTCCTCAACTAGCGGCAACAGCGTTTCGGAGCCATCGCTCAATTCAACCTCGAGAAGGTCCTGGGCGGGACCGGTATGGAGAGCCGAAACCTTGCCGATCACCTCACCGTCTACGTGAACTTCGAGCCCGAGAAGATCGTGTTCGAACCACGCATCATCTGTGGATTCTTCGGCCTCAACATAGAGCATGGTTCCGCGCAGCTCTTCAGCCCGGTTACGGTCGTTGACTTCATCAAAGCCGAGCAGAAGAATGTGCTTATTCCACCGCGCCGATTTCACGGTGAGCGGGCCGCGCGATGCGGGTTCGGTCAGCAAACGTGTTCCGCGCGCAAAACGCGTTTCCGGATCATCCGTTAGAACCTGAACCGTGACTTCGCCTCGGATCCCGTGGGGTTTACCGATGCGGGCTACTTTAACATCCATGTGAGGCCTCTCTAGGTGGAGAGAAGATTTTGAAGAGTTGAACAACGATTGAGGTTGACGCCCCGATATGCGAAAGCGACCCTAGCCTGCTTGGGGTTGGCTAGGGCCGCTTTCACAACGATGTGAGAGACGCCGATCTAACTGGGTTAGCGCTGACGGTCGGTGTCCACGACGTCCACACGGACGTCATCGCCACCAGGCAGAGCACCGATAACGGCACGCAACGCTTTAGCGGTGCGGCCTTGCCGGCCGATCACACGGCCGAGGTCCTCCGGGTTGACACGAACCTGCAACACGTCATGCCGGCGTCCGTTACGACGGCGAACATCAACATCGTCCGGGTTATCTACAATCCCGGAAACCAGATGATCCAGTGCGTCTTCAAGCATCAGGCTGGGCCTCAGGCTTCTTCAGTCTCTGCTGGCTCAGCAGCTTCCTCAGCGGCGCCTTCCGCTGGAGCTTCTTCTGCGTCAGCCTTCGACTTCTTAGGGGTAGTTGCCTCTGGCAGGATCACCGAACCCTTGTCTGGTGCAACGAACTCAGGCTTAGGCTCTGGGAGCTTAACCGAGCCTTCCTGACCCTCGATACCCTTGAACTTCTGCCAGTCACCGGTCAGCTTGAGGATCGAGAGAACACGATCCGAAGGCTGAGCGCCAACACCGAGCCAGTACTGTGCACGCTCGGACTCGACCTTGATGGTCGATGGGTTGGTCATCGGGTTATAGGTACCGATTTCCTCGATCGGACGGCCATCGCGCTTAGCGCGGCCATCGATGACGACGATACGGTAATGAGGCTGGCGGATTTTACCCATCCGCTTCAGGCGAATCTTAACGGCCACGTTAGTGGTCACTCCTGTTTCTGTTGAACGGGACGAATCCGCCAAGCTCTGGGGTAAAGCAGCAGTAAACGTCCCAAATGTCCGACGAACGCAGAGAGAGGGGGCCACGCACGCCGAGTACCCGGTCTATTATGCCATGCGTTGGCCTCCAACGCACGCCGTGTGCGCGTGTGCCGCCGCACACTCTGACGCCGCCGTTTGACGCTCAAGCACGGATCTATCCGCCGTGCATTCGCTTTTCGGCTACTTACATTTCTCGATTGCCGACTGGCTCTTCGCTTTACGGCTCACTTGCTTTTCGCTTTGCGACTCTTAGGCCACAAAGAGACGGACAGCAGTACGAGTGCCGCACCCACGAGGGCTGTGACTCCACCGATGATCGCAAGGGTTGACAGCGACTGGTACGGAACCGACGGAAAGCTCACGACTTCGATCCCCCTCAGAACCATCAGCCCGCCCGCTACCAAGACCACGACCCCAAGGACCAACCACACGATGTGGCCGATGCGTCGAGGCTGAGTTTTGAGCTGGGTCTCGGTTGCGACCGGGGTCGTTCCCGCCGGGGTCGGCTCCGGCAGACCGGAACGAGACGTTGCCCGGCGAGGCTCCTCCGCCGCGGCTGATGTCTCAGTTGCAGCCGGAGAGTCAGTTGTAGCCGGGGACTCAGTTGTGGCCGGGGCCTCCAAGATAGCGTTGAAGTCCTGTTCAGTTTCCTCCGGTTCGGAGTCCTTGACGTCCGATCCGGCCAACTGTGATTCGAAACCGCCCAGCGACTCGTCCTTGGACTCATCCTTAGAATCAGCCAACTCTGGCTGGGTTGGATCAGGCTCTGTTGCCCCAGCGTCCGTTACTTCAGGCTCCGTTAGTTCATGTTCCGTGGCGCGAGCCTCGCTTGGTTCAGGTTCCACAAGTTCAGAGTCCGTTACTTCAGGCTCCGCCGGTTCAGACCCATCCAGTTCATACCCCGCTAGTTCAAGCTGAGCAGGGTCTTCGTCCGGCTGATCGGACTCACGCTGTTCAGTCGCCTCGATCTCTCCGGCGGCCGTCTCCTCTGTGACTGTCTCTTCCGTGACTGCCTCTTCAGTGGCTGTCTCTTCAGCATCAGGCTCTGTTTCATCCCCGTCTTCCTCGGCAACGTGCGCCCAGGTAGATTCCGCATCTCGGCCGGAAACAGTTGCTCCCGCTGGTGAACCAACACTGCGTACAGAACCGCCATCCGGTGAGCCGCCGTCGAACAGCTCAACCCAATCCGGGTCTTCCCCTAATGCTTCAAGCATCGCGCGTGTCGCAGAATACGCTCCGTCTTCAACGGCGTGCTCGTCTTCCTCGCCAGGCATGAGCCCGTCTTCCAGAGGTGCCAACGCGCCACCTTCAGGGTCCACACCACGAACGGGCGCCTCGTTGATCGCGGTCACCAACGCATCGACACGCTTTGGCGGAAGCATCGATGCCAACGCCTTAATGTCGTCTTCGCTCAGCGGCGCAAAATCTTCCTCGAGCCTCAACAAGAGCGAAGCCGCCTCAGAGCCTGCCGGGCGATACATTTCTGGCAATACGATCGGGCGGCAACGAGCCCCCGCATACGTATTGATCAGCGGAGTGTTCCGGGCGGCACGGCGACGACGTGTCACGGGTTCGTTGCCTTCATCAGACGGGCCCCACAGCACGACATCAACGCGGCCAGCGTATTCCCTGATAGAGGAGGAAAGCTTGGAGGCCCCCGGCATGATCAACATCGTAGGGTCGGAAGGCGCGGAGTCCAACGCGACAACCGTGCGTTCCCCTTCCGACATCCAACCTGAAACGTCACTTCGGTCGAGTGCTTCTTCGACTGCATCCGGGCTGACGGTATCCACCAACAGAATCGAGGTGATCCGCTCTTCAAGCACGCCTGCGATCTGGCGGTCGCTGAACTCTTTCGGAGACGCCAAAACAGCGAAATCCCCCGATGCGGGGTCACCGTTGACGATAACGGCGCCGGTGCTCTCGTGAAGCTTCGCAGCGAACTCTTCGCCTCCAAGGCTGGGCTCAATAGCTCCGTCAGCTTGGGCGGTCAACACCCGTGTTTCGCGCATCGGCAAAACCAGTTCAACAGCCAAGCCGCGGCGTGTTGGGCGGCCAGGACCCATGAGGCCAATAATCTTGCGTTGCGTCAAGATCTGCGTGAGACCGTCAACGCGTTCTTGCTGGCCCACCGGGTCAGTCACCGGCCACGCAACAGTCACACGCCATACAGTCTGGCGCTCCGACTCCAAAGATGTGTTCGAGGCGATCACTGCTGATGATCCTTCCTTAGAGTTCCATCCTGCCCTTGATTACCCTGCGAGCCCCGTTGAGCCCTTTGTCTCTTAACTTTGATGCCAGACACGGCCGCAATCAAGCCTGCCACGGCATCCAGACCCAAAACGAAAGCAACAATGAAATTGGCTGCGCCAATTGAAAAAGGCCTCAGCACCAAACAGGCCACAGCCAGCACGACCCACAGGATCGAGAGCATGATGGCGGCAACCGGGTAGCGGCTGCGCCACGTCCCTGCACCGGGTGCCGTAACCGGCCGGTTGCGCCCCGTTGTGGCAACACTTGCGCGCGCCTGGCTGAGCGCTTCCCTGCTTGCGCGTTCGTGCTCGCTTTCATCTAGCGCCTCAACAACGCGCACACCGTCCACCTGAGTGAGTCCCAGAGCAATCGAAGCCCACTTAGGATCCTGTCCCAATAAAGTCAAGGCTTCTTCGAGCGGTTCACGCACCACGGTCGCTGCGCGCGCACTCGGCGTATCGATCGAAGCAGCAGCGAGTTCAGCCACTTCAGCCAGGTACTGAGCGGCTTGCGTCTGCGCTTGCTCACTCACCACACCGACAGACCCGAAGCGGTCTTTCACTCCGGCGTTGGAGCCGCTGTCCCATGCCAGATCTGGGGCCGATCCGGCGCGCGAATCAGCGCTCCACATCCGTAGAGAAACCACGATGCCCGTTTCAGCTCCGGGCTCCGTTGCCTCACCCAGGCCTGCGTCAGTGGCTGGTTCAGTTACAGAACGGGCACCGGCAGGATAAGCCGAAAGCAACATCATTGCGCGAGAGCCCGCCAACAGGCTACGAGACTGCACGGAGGGAGCATCAAGCAATACGGCATCTTCAACCCAACGAGTACCTGCCCCGCCGTTCTCTGGTGTGTCCACACCGGTCAACACGGCAGGCCCTAATAAAGACACGCCATACTGTGCAGCACCCGCCGCCTGGTGTGCGGAACGATCTGCGGAACCGTCAGCAGAATCCGAGAAGTGACGCTCACTCATCGCTTCACCGCAAGAACTTTTCAAAGCCCTTAGGAAGCTGCAAATCCTCAGGCTTGAGATCCTGTTTCTTAGCGAAGGACGAGCCCGCCTGCTTATGGCCTTGAACCTTCTCGCCCCGAGCCGCCGCTGCAGCGCGTGCCGGGTTGCCGTACTTCTTACCGCGCTTCTTATTCGCCCCGCCCTTACGGCGAGCAGCACGACCACCCGGAATACCAGGCATCGCACCCTGAGCGGCCATTCGTTTCATCATCTTCTGAGCCTGGGTGAAACGCTCAAGCAACTGGTTCACCTCAGACACCGAAACACCCGAACCACGAGCGATACGGGCACGGCGCGAACCGTTGATGATCTTAGGGGCGGCGCGCTCATGCGGAGTCATTGAACGCACAATCGCCTCAACACGGTCCGCCTGCGAATCATCAAACTGCTCAAGCTGACGCTTGTCGATACCCATGTTCGGCATCAATGCAAGCATCTTCTTCATGGAGCCCATCTTCTTGATCTGCTGCATCTGAGCCAAGAAGTCATCAAGGGTGAAGTCCTCCTGATCGGCGAACTTCTTAGCCATGCGCTCGGCCTCAGCCTTATCCCACGTGCGCTCAGCCTGCTCGATCAGGGTCATGACATCGCCCATATCCAGGATGCGCGAAGCCATACGGTCAGGGTGGAAAACCTCAAAATCGCCGACGTTCTCGCCCGTGGAGGCGAACATGATCGGCTTACCCGTCACCGAAGCGACAGACAACGCGGCGCCACCACGCGCGTCACCATCAAGCTTCGACAAGACAACACCCGTGAAATCAACACCCTCATTGAACGCCTGTGCCGTGGCGACCGCGTCCTGACCGATCATCGCGTCGATCACGAACAAGACCTCATTCGGGGAGATCGCGTCACGAATGTTGCGAGCCTGCTGCATCAACTCGGCGTCAACACCAAGACGACCAGCGGTGTCAACAATCACCACATCGTGCTGCTTCTGGCGAGCCTCAGAAACACCGTTACGCGCAACCACAACCGGGTCACCCGTAACTTCCTCGAACTCAGATTGCACACCAGGATGAGGCGCATAGACAGGGACACCTGCCCGCTGCCCAACAACCTGCAACTGAGTCACAGCGTTCGGGCGCTGCAAGTCAGCGGCAACCAGCAAAGGAGTGTGCCCCTCAGAAGAGAGCCACTTAGCCAACTTACCGGCCAACGTCGTCTTACCGGCACCCTGCAGACCAGCCAGCATGATGATGGTCGGGCCAGACTTCGCGAACTCAAGGCGGCGAGTCTGGCCACCCAGAACCTCAACGAGCTGCTCGTTGACGATCTTCACAACCTGCTGGGCAGGGTTCAGCGCTTCAGAGACCTCCGCCGAAAGAGCGCGCTCCTTGACGTTGGCCGCGAACTCGCGGGCAACAGAAACAGCAACGTCCGCATCCAGCAGCGCACGCCGGATCTCACGGACGGTACCGTCAACATCGGCTTCCGAAAGACGGCCCTTGCCGCGCAGATTCCGGAACGTCGAGGTGAGGCGCTCTGTTAAAGAATTGAACACGTTGTCCTGCTCACTTATCTGATTGAACTGATGTAGGTGAGGGCCTACATGTTTACGTATCGACGAATCATTTTAGCCCGTCCGCTACATTGCTTCCTGCTGGTGTAACGGACCGCGCACTCGAATCAGTCGAGAATAGCGTCCACGAACGCTTCCGGTTCGAAAGGAGCCAAATCATCTGGGCCTTCGCCTAAGCCGACCAACTTCACTGGAACGCCCAGCTGGCGTTGGATCGCAACCACGATGCCGCCCTTGGCCGTACCGTCAAGCTTCGTCAAAACGATGCCGGTGACATCCACGACTTCAGAGAACACCTTGGCCTGGCTCAAACCGTTTTGTCCCGTCGTTGCATCCAGAACCAACAGAACCTCGCGCACCTCGGCCCGTTTGTTGATCACGCGTTTGATCTTGCCGAGCTCATCCATGAGGTTAGAGCGGTTCTGTAGGCGCCCCGCGGTATCCACCAAGACCGTATCGACCTCAGCCTCAATACCCTTATCGACCGCATCGAAAGCAACCGATGCCGGATCAGCGCCTTCCCTATCCGAACGCACCGTAGGCACACCTACGCGCGAGCCCCAGGTCTGCAACTGATCAGCTGCAGCGGCACGGAACGTATCCGCAGCACCTAAGAGAACATCCTTATCTTCGGCGACCAATACGCGGGCGATCTTACCGATCGTGGTGGTCTTGCCAACACCGTTGACACCAACAACCAGGATGACGGACGGTTTGCCGTCCTTCCGCTCGGTATCCAGCGCGCGGTCCAGGCTCGGATCAACAACCTTGAGCAACTCTTCATGCAAGATCTCACGCACCCGCTCCGGGGTCCGGGATCCCTCGATCTTGACGCGTTCACGCAGATTAGAGATCAACTCGTCGGTGGCCTCAGTACCGAGGTCAGCGGCGAGCAACGTCATCTCAACTTCGTCCCACACGTCCTCATCGATCTTGTCGGAGGACAACAGAGCCAAAAGGCCCTTGCCGAAAACGTTGTTCGAACGGACCAGACGGGCACGCAAGCGCGCCAGACGGCCCTGCGCAGGAGCCGGAGTGTCGAAAGCCGGTGCGGCAGTTGCTTCACCAGTGCCAGCCTCATCGACCGCTACCCCACCAGCTGGCGCGCCGTTGGCAGGTGGTGAATGAGCTCTCGGTTCATCCACATCAGCTGAGCCCGCTGGCCCTGTTCTCGGGGCATGCGCGGTGGTCTGCGAGGTTCGAGGTGCATGAGGCACCCGCGGCCGGCGCGCACGCACGACCACAACAATCACGATCGCTGCGATGAGCACCACGGCGGCGAGGCCAATGAGGATCCACATAGTCTGTTCGTTCACATCATTAGCTTCTCACAGACCGCGAGCGCTACAGTCCAAGCTAGAACGAATTCAGCGCCTTTGTGACCTCTTCAACCCACATCCTCGCCGCCTCAGGGCCAGGGTGAATACCATCGGAGGCGATATCGCTTGCATTGACCGCAACCTGATCCCAGTGAGCCACACGAACCCTATCTGGGTTCTCTTGAGCGAACGCAGCGATGTTCTTACGCGCATCCGGAATCCATTCGCGGTCCCCATACGGCATCACGAGCACGAACTTGGTGCCCGGCCCGGCATCTGCCAGAAGTGAGCCGAGCTGTTCCTTGGTGAAGGTCGCGTTGGTTCCCAAACCTAGAACGACGTATTCACGCAACTTCCCGCGTGCTTTGAGCTGCTTGACCACATCCGGGGCATCCCAAATCTGCATACCCACGCTCGCCTGCACCGGAGAGGCCGGATATACCTGCCGAATCGCCGGCACCGAGGCTACCGTGACTGAATCGCCAATGAACGTGATGTTCTTCGACGGGATCGTTGGAGTGGTCTTATCCGAGCCCTTCCCGGACTTATCTTTTGCCTTGTCTTTAGATTTCTCCGGCTTAGGTTTCTTGTCTTTAGCTCCCTCATCCTGGGAGCCCTTACCCTCAGCAGGCTTGTCCTTACCCGAGTTATCCTTGCCCGGTTTAGCCTCAGTTTCTTCGCCGTCTCCGGCCGCCTCGTCAACACCCGAGCCGTCACCGTCCATATCAATAGCTTGCGCCTGCGCGGCCAAAGCCTCCAAACGCTCTTGCTGTTGGGTCTTAGCTGGCGCCGTCCCCACCGCAATCAAAGCAAGTGCTACCACGACGGTGACGGCCGCGCTCCACAGCATCGCCGCCCTATCGGACAGACGCGCCCAGATCTCGGCCGCATAAACGCGGTAGCCCTTCGTCAGGATCGGTTGCTCAATCCAACGGAAAGATGCCGCCGAAAGCGCAAACGTCACAACAACAACCAACGATGCTCGCGCCAGCAGAAGCTCAAGCTCAACCTCACCGCCGTTGGGGTCAGGCATCCACGCGGCAGCCAACACCACCATCGGCCAATGCCACAAATACATCGCATACGAGCGTTCAGCGACCCACCGCAGCCCGGCCGCGAGCAACCCGCGCGGTTGCCAGTGAGCTTGCCGGCCCGTCGTCGCCATGAGCACTGCGGCGGCCGCGGCAACAGAGAACACGAACATGCCGCCCAGCTGCGTGATCGCGGTCTGCTCCTTCAAAACCACAACGCCAACAGCCAGGACAGCCCACGCCACAACGGTCACAAGCGCACGCACCCCAGAGCCTAAGTCCAACTCCCGCGGCATGCAGGCAACCGCAGCACCCAAAAGCAAACCGAAGCAGTGGGTCAACGTGTTCAGGTACGCCTGATCAAAGTCACGAGTCAACGAATACGTGACAGCCATCAAAATGCCAGAAAGCACCGCGACGATCAACGCAACCGTACCTACCGTGCGATGAAGCGAAGACATCTTTTTCGAGGAAGAATGTACGCCCACATACGACAAGCCGATGATGATGATCGGCCAGAACAGATAGAACTGCTCCTCAATCGCCAGCGACCACATGTGGTTCAGAAGATGCGCCTGGTCCTGATCGAAATACGAGACTCCGGCAGCCAGCTGAACCCAGTTCGCCGTTGCCGTGAGCGCACCAGCAACCTGTCTGCCCAAGTGAACCCGCACATCGGGGTTTGCCAGCAACGTTAACGGCAGGATCACGATCAGCATCAGGATCGCTGCGGGCACCAAGCGCCGCAAACGACCCAGATAGAACTTCCCGAAAAACGCCTTCAGCCGGGCCCTCTTAGTGCCCGACTCCACATAGAGGTGCGCGGTGCGGCGCAACAAGCTTGAGGTAATCAGATAACCCGATAGAACGAAGAAGAGATCCACGCCCAGATAGCCGGCCGGAACCGCATCAGGTGCCACGTGATAACCGATAACCAGGAGCACAGCGAGCGCGCGCATCGCATCGAGCACAAAGTTGCGCTGTCGGCCGCTGGACGTTCGGCCTGGGGCCCCGAAACCTGGGGATGGTCTGCGGGGTTCAACGCGGCTGACCTGGCTCACCTCATTTACCTCTTTCTTCGCCTAACACAAGCGAATCTACGATACAAACGAAATCTAGGTGGAATGTCCAAAATTCGGGACTGATACCGCATTGATACGCAACTCTCAGCTAATTGTTATGTTTCTCTTGGCGTAGTCATGATCTACGATCAGATGCATCATGCCTCACCCCGTTTCCTCATCGCCTTCGGCGCGTCCGACCCCGGTTCCTCGTGAGATTAAAGTCCTCATCGCTGGGGCTCTGCTGATCGCTATTGGGTTTGGGCTGATCGCCCCGATTCTGCCGCAGTACGCCTCAAGTTTTGGGGTGAGCCACATGATGGCGGCGGCGATCGTTTCCGTGTTTGCCTTCACACGTTTGGGGTTTGCGCCTTTTGCCGGTGGGGTCTCTGAAAAGTTGGGTGAGCCGGGGGCGTATGTGCTCGGCGTGTTCATCGTTGCGATCTCAACGATTGCGTGTGGATTGGCCCCGAATTATTGGGTTCTGATTCTTGTTAGAGGCCTCGGTGGTATCGGCTCTGTCACGTTTACGGTTGCGGCTTCGAGTTTCATTGCCCGGACCTCTCCCCCAGATATCCGTGGCCGGGTCGCAAGCCTGTATGGTGGAGCGTTTTTGATCGGTAACGTGGCGGGCCCTTTGGTGGGTGGCTTGTTAGCTCCGTTGGGCTATCGTGTTCCGTTCTTCATCTACGGTGGCTCGTTGATCGCGGCTTCACTGGTTGTGTTTTATTTCCTGGTGAGCTCTCGCGGGCGGCGAGGCCAGCCGAGGGCTCGGCATCATCTGCCGCCGTATAGCCTCGCTGATGCTTTAGCTAACCCGAAGTATCGTGCCGCGTTAGTCTCTAATTTCGGTAACGGGTGGTGCTCTTTCGGTGTGCGGGTAGCTATTGTGCCTCTGTTCGCGGCTCAAGCGTTGGGTCTTGGGGCGTTATCTGTGGGTCTTGTTATGACCGGCTTCGCGGCCGGTAACGCTACAGCGTTGACGTTCAGCGGCCGCTGGTCTGACAGGGTCGGGCGGCGGCGTCCCATCATAATCGGGTTGAGCCTGGCTGGGCTGTGCACGGTGGCTACTGGCTTGTCCCCCAACGTCGCGGTGCTCGTGACTTTGTCAGCGTTGGCGGGTTTCGGGACTGGTATGTTCAATCCGGCCCAGCAGGCGAGCATCGCCGATATCGTGGGGCCGAAGCATCATGCGGGGCGCGTGATGTCTATATTCCAGATGGCGGCTGATCTTCCGGCTGTGATGGCGCCGTTGATCGCTGGCTGGATCGCAGACCAGTTCGGGTTCAGTTGGGCTTTCGTGCTCTCAGGTCTGATCATGGGTGCCGGTGTGATCGCGTGGGCTTTGGTCTCGCCTCGGCAGAACATCGAACACACCGAAGTGAGCCCGAGCAAACCCCGCTAGGCGGGTTCGTGATCCCCGGTCTCTGTGTCTTGCGCGATGCGCTGGGACACAACGTGGCTCACGCCGTCGCCTCTCATCGAGACCCCGTAGAGGGCATCGGCGATGTCCATCGTGTGTTTCTGGTGAGTGATGATGATCAGCTGGGAGGCCTGTTGCAGGTCTTTGAAGACCTCAAGCAGGCGCAGCAGGTTCCGCTCGTCGAGGGCGGCTTCGACCTCGTCCATGACATAGAACGGCGAGGGCCGTGCTTTGAAGATAGCGATCAGCATCGCGAGTGCCGTGAGTGAACGCTCCCCACCCGAGAGCAGCGACAACCGCTTGACTTTCTTACCTGCGGGGCGCGCTTCAACCTCGATACCGGTGCTCAGCATGTCGCTCGGGTCCGTGAGTGTCAGCTTGCCTTCACCCCCCGGGAACAGCCGACTGAAGATCGCTGTGAACTCTCTCGCTGTGTCAGCGAACGCGTCAGCGAACACCGTCTTGACGTGTTGGTCTACTTCTTCAATGAGGTTCAGAAGCTCAGCACGGGTGTTGGTGAGGTCTTGGACCTGACCGACCAGATAGGAATGCCGTTCTTCAAGGGCCGCGAACTCTTCCAACGCCAACGGGTTGACTTTGCCTAAGGCCTGAAGGTCGCGTTCGGCCTGTTTGAGGCGTTTGAGCTGAGCTTCGCGGTCAAACGGCTCGCCGTCGATCGGGTTACCGTCTTGATCGACCTCTTGACGCAATTCCGCCCACGGATCAGAAGCGTCACTGAAATCCGATGGCACCGGAAGATGCGGCCCGAAGTGTTCAACCAGGTGGTCCGGAGTCATCGAAACCTCCGACAACGCCTTCTCTTCGAGTGCTTCGAAGCGGGCCTGCCGCTCTGCCTGATCGATCTCTGTCTTGTGCGCCTCGTCCCGCAGCTCGGAGAGGCGCGCTTGCGCCTTCGCTAGAGCTGCGCGCGCGGTCTCGAGTTGAGCGTTGCAGCGCCGCACCGCTTCCTCGGACTCTTCGACACGCACGTGAGCCGCCTCAACCGAGCGAGCCAGAAGCCGTTGCGCCGTACGAACACGCTCCGCGACTGTCTCCGCCTTCTTCGCTTGTGCGGCACGCCGGGCTGCACGCCGCTGCGCCTCCTCACGTGCGGCACGCTCAGCACGGGCCGCGCGACGCTGAGAATGCGCCCGGTCTCGAAGCTTACGGGCCTGTTCCTGGGCCTCCCGCAAGGCCAACCGCGCCTGAATCTCAGCTTCACGAGCCTGCGATGCGGCCTGAGCTAGACGGTCACGCTCAGCTGTCGAGGGTTCAGCTTCTTCCGGAACATCCTGGGCCACAGCCAAACGCTCGTTGAGCTCTTCAAGCCCCACACGCGCCTTCTCAACAGCGGCATCGGCAGCGACATACGCGTCCGCATGCCGCTGAGCATCCGCATCGGCTTGAGCCGCAAGCGAAGACAACCGCTCAACACGCGACGCCGCGTTCCGGGACGCATCACTGGCCTGCCGCGCCGCTTCCTCGGCTGCTTTCAGCTCTGCTTGCGCGTTGTTCACGGCGGGTTGCGCGCGCTCAACCTCCGCCTCAGCCGCCTCACACGCCGCAACGGCTTCCGTGAGCTCTTCCCGAGCCGTCTCCAGCGAACGCACCCGCGCCAAAGCTCCCGCACCATCGCCAGCACCGATCACCACACCAGCACGCGTCCACCGATGCCCCTCAACAGTCACCGCCGTGCACCCGGACTCAGCCACCACAGCGCGGGCTTCAGCATCCGAATCCACCAGAGCAGTCCTACCCAGCAGAGCCTCAACAAGCTGCTCATCCCCTGGCTTAGGGCTCACCACATCGGCGACACTACGCGCACCGGAAGGCAACACATCACCACGATGCTGCCCCACGGTATGTAGCAACGTCACCGACCCCTCGGCACCGGCAGCCGCAGCCTCCGCCACCTGCTCGAGCGTCACCTGCGCTGCAGCGACCCAGCCGTCCTCAGCGCCACCCAAAGCCGCTTTGACGGCGGCCTCAAAGCCCCGCTCGACCGTCAAGCGGTCACTCAACACATCCAACAGGGCGTCCTCGTACCCCTCAAGCAACGTGCCCGCCCCAGCATCCGGCTGGGTAGTCTCAGCCAAAACAGCTACCCGCGCTTCAAGCCCCGCCCGGCGTTGACGCGCCGTATTCAACGCATCACGCGCCGACTGCAACGCAGCTTTCGCCTCATCCAGCGCTCCTTGCGTTTCAGGCACACGCGCCAAAGGCGCCACCGTGGCCTCCCGCGCTTCATCAGCTTCCACCTGCGCCTCATCCATATGGCTCTTAGCCTCGGCACTTCGAACGCGTGCCGCATCGCGAGCCTCAACGGTACGCTGGCGCTCACCCACCGCAGATTCAAGCCTCTGCCGGGCAGTACCCACTTGCCCAGCAAGCCGCGCCAAACCCTCACGGCGATCCGCAACTGCCCGCAATAGAGCAGTCAACCGCTCATCTTCTGCACGCTGCTTCGACTCAGCCTCAGCGCGCTCACCACCGGCGGCCTCAAGCGCATCTTGTGCCTTCTCAACAGCCTCGTCCGCTTCATCGGCCTCGGCGTCGCTCGCCGCAGCGCGGCGCTCCAGAACATCCGGATCTTCACCTACCGACGAACGCTCAAGCGGCTGCCCCAAAAGCCGCTGCCGCTCCTCCGCGACCCGCAGCAAGCCCGTGTAGCGCTCGCTCAACTGGGACAACTCGTACCACGTCTCACGTGCCGAAGCCGCAGCCGGGGATGCCTTCGCAGCCTCAACTTCAGCCGCGGAAACCGTGCGAGTTGCGGCATCTACAGCGTCACTGGCCTGCCTCTGAGCTTCTTCCAGATCTACCCTCTTCACGGAAGCTGACTCGGCTTCATCCAGCAGCTGCACCACATCGTGGGCCAGCAGGCGCGACTTAGCATCACGTAGCCGCGCCTGAACACCACGAGCCCGCCGCGCCGTATCCGCCTGCCTGCCCAGCGGCTTCAACTGCCGCCCGATCTCCTTGACAAGATCATCTAATCGGCTCAGATTCGCCTGTGTTGAATCCAGCTTGCGCAGCGTTTTTTCTTTGCGACGCCGATGCTTCAGAATCCCCGCGGCTTCCTCGATGAAACCGCGGCGCTCCTCAGCGCTGGCCTGCAGGATCTTATCGAGCTGCCCCTGCCCCACGATCACGTGCATCTCACGACCCAAACCGGAATCGGAGAGCAACTCCTGAATATCGAGCAAACGCACCGGGGAACCGTTGATCGCATACTCGGAACCACCTGAACGGAACAAGGTTCTAGAGATCGTGACTTCCGTGTATTCGATCGGTAACGCGCCATCCGAGTTATCGATCGTCAACGTCACGTGTGCCCGGCCCAACGCTTGGCGGGAACTCGTGCCGGCGAAGATCACGTCATCCATGCTCCCGCCACGCAACGTCTTAGCGCCCTGCTCACCCATGACCCACGCGAGCGCATCGACAACATTCGACTTACCTGACCCGTTGGGGCCCACCACGGCCGTGATGCCGGGTTCGAAGTCGAAGCTGGTCGCGGAAGCAAATGACTTAAATCCGCGAACCGTCAGGGATTTCAAATACATGGTGATTTCTATTATGTAACGCACATGCTAAGAAACCGGGGATTTTCCCCTTTCCCGCGTTCACGTGGTCAGAGTCCGCGTGGGCGGCGTTGGCACCAGCTACACCGGAACGATGAGCGCCCACCCCACGGCTCACGCACAATCATGCCTGGCTTGCCGTTGTTGGCACACCGCGGGCAGGGTTGGCCGGCTCGCCCGTAGGCGTTGAGGGAACGGTCGAAATAGCCGCTAGCGCCGTTGACGTTGACATAGAGAGAATCGAAGCTCGTCCCACCGGCTTCCAACGCACTGAGCATCACGGCGCGCAACGCCTCCAGCAAAGCCTCGATCTCCGCTAGAGGCAGACGCGATACCGGAGTCTCATAGTGCCTCTTGACCCGCCACAACGCCTCATCCGCATAAATGTTGCCCACCCCGGAGATCACGGACTGATCCATGAGTGCGTTCTTGATCCCGGTGCGTTTGTTGCGCCACTGCTTCCGCAAGGCACTCGCATTGGTCAGGGGGTCTAGGACATCGCGCCCGATGTGGTGTGCGGCGTGCGGGATCAGGTGGGCTTGGTCTCCTACCCCACCAGGGCCGGCATCCGGTGTCGGTATAAGCTCGGAGATCCACATGCCACCGAATATCCGTTGATCTATGAAGCGCAGCTCGGTAGGTGCGCCGTCGCGTTCCGAAAGAGAGAAACGCACCTTGAGGTGCTTCTCCCACGGCTGTTCGGCGTCCTCGACGAGCACCTGCCCAGACATACCCAAATGAGCCATGAGAGCGAAGGCAGGTTCCGCGCCAAATTCGTGCCCCGCATCGGACCCTAGCTCAGGGGCGAGCGTGAGCCACAGGAACTTACCGCGACGCACCGCCGCCGTAATGGTCATTGATGTTGCCGCGGAAATAAAGGCGTCAGGACCACCGACCTGACGGCGAACTGAACGCGGGTCGTGGACCTCTACGTGTTCGATCCGCCGCCCAACAACCCAATCCGTCAAACCGCGGCGGACAACCTCAACTTCAGGCAGTTCAGGCATCAGGCGGAGGTTTTGTGCCCAGGTGAGAGCGGATCTGAATCGATCACGCCCATCGCGATCAAGTCCCCCACGAGCATCTTCCAGGATGCTCCAGCAGCGATCTTCTCGGCGTCCTTCTTGGAGGTCGCGGTGCCGTTCGCATAGCGTTTATCGCCAATCAAGAGCCGCGCAGTATAGGTGTGGGCGTGGTCCGGCCCTTCGCTGGTGATGTCATAGACAACCTCACCTAGATCGTGTTGGCTCGCGATCTGCCGGATCAACGTCTTCCAGTCTGTGCTGCGGCGAATCGTTTCCTCATCGTCAATCAGCGGAAGCACGTTCTCGGCGATGATCCGTTTCACAGCGTCCAATCCGTGTTTCAAAAACACGGCTCCCAGGAGCGCTTCCATCGTGTCAGCCAAGATCGAATCTTTATCTTGACCGTTAGACTGCTGCTCGCCTTTACCGAGCCGGATGTGCGGCCCAACGCCAAGCGCACGAGCGACCTGGGCGAGCGTCTGGGTAGAGACCAAACGTGCACGTAACGCCGTCAGTTGACTCTCTGAAACCGTCGGGTACTGCTCAAAAATGAACGTGGTAACACAAAACCCGAGCACCGAATCCCCTAAGAACTCGAGGCGCTCGTTATGTTCACCATCGTGCTCATAGGCCCACGAGCGGTGCGTCAACGCTAAACGAAGCGTCTCGGGGTCTAAAGAGACCCCGAGACGCTTCGAAAGCTCAGTTGCTTTAGCCACAGACAACTTAGGCGTCAGCTACCTTACGTCCCTTGTACTCAAGGAACAGCTCGGTGCCTGCCGAGTCGGTGACCATCTTCGCCTGGTGAGGCAGGCTGTACGTCACGCGACCGTTTTCAACGGTCTTCACCAGAGTTGGCGCAGTGGCCTTCCACTGAGCGCGGCGGTTGCGTGTATTCGCACGGGACATCTTCCGCTTTGGAACAGCCACGGCTTGTCTCTCTTCCTTGTTGCTGGTCAGTTTTGGACGGTGAGCGTCCAGAGTCAAAATCTATGTCGGCTTCACCTGCCCGGGTATCCGGGACTAGGATCTCAGCCTTATGTGTGCTCCTGGGGCGCTTCCTCACCCAAGGTGCTCAACCCACGCAGTGCCTCCCAACGGGGATCCACTATCTCGTGGTGATGTTCCGGCTCGTCTTCGAGTCGAACCCCACACTGATCGCACAAACCCATGCAGTCTTCATCGCACAGTGGTTGGAACGGTAGTTCACCAACCACGGCGGTGCGAAGCAGTGGCTCCAGGTCTACTTTGTCCTCGACGATCACGTGTGTTTCCGTCTCGTCATCCGAATCAAGCTGCTGTTCCGGGTGGAAAAACAGTTCCTGGAAGTGCGCATCATATGTGTAGGAAATGGGGTCCAGACAACGGCCACACTCGCCCTTAATCGGCAAGGTTGCTTGCCCGGTCACCAATACACCTTCGTGTACGCCTTCGAACCGTAGTTCCACTGGAACGCGCGAGCCGGGCTCTACGCCAATCAGCGGAACTTTCAGGTCTTCAGGCGCCGGAAGCGTCTTCTGCTCCTCATGCATCGAACCGACCTTCCGGGCGATCTCATGCACGTCGAAGACCCAGGCTGATGCTGAAGGCGTGTTCAACGCCTCAGTGCTCATCTACCTAACTCCTTCTGTGAGCAGAACACATGCGACATTCCATCTTAGCTGATTCACCGTCGCGTCTCCAATCAACTCCAGTTGGCGTGGCGCAACCCACATGCGAACATCCGTGAGCACAGGCCTGTTGCGCTCAGTAGAGTTCATCGACGACGCGCTCGGCTGCATGCCCGTCGTCTTGCGGTGCGAAGCGTTCGATGAAGCGGCTGCGTTGCTCTTGGTCGATCCCCTTCTCGAGGTGCTCATTCACCGTGGCCCACAGCTCCGCTTCATCCTGGACAATCGGACCTGGTAGGTCTTTCATGTAGTCGAGGTAGAAGCCACGCAGGTTCTGCTGGTAGTCCTCGAGGTCGTAAGCGAAGAACACGATCGGATACCGCAACACTGCGGCGTCGAAGAACACTGAAGAATAGTCAGTAATCAGGGCATCGGAAGCGAGGAAAAGCTCCTGGATATCCGAATATGAGGAAACGTCCTTGACCCGGTCACGCAAATGCTCAGGGATCTGGATGCGACTAGCGATGAGGCTGTGCATGCGCAGCAGAAGAACCGTGTCATCCGGCATCTGCTGCGCGAAGGTCTCCAGATCGAACGGAAGCTGGAAGGCGAGCTTGCCGCGCGCGTTCTTCTGGTTGTCGCGGAAGGTCGGCGCATACAGGATTGCGCGTTGCTCCCCCAACCCCAATTGGGCCCGGGTATGTTCGCGGATGGCTGGGGCCTCGTCTGAGACGAGGATATCGTTACGGGGATAACCAAGCTCAACGATGGGCCCGTTGAAACCAAACGCGGACCGGAACGCGGAACTCGCATACGGGCTCGGCGAAAGTAAGTGAGTCCACTGCCGCACACCCGCCTGGGCGCGCTCAAGGTATCCCTCGCTCTGCTCCTGCTTTCCAGCGGCATCGAGCTGCATGTGTTTGAGCGGTGTCCCGTGCCAAGTCTGTACGAAACGCACCTTCGCCGGACGCTTCAGATACGAAGGCGCTGACTGGTTCATGGTCCATATCTGGGCACGGGCCAAGGCGGCGTAGTATTCAGGGCTCAACCGTTGAACCACTTCCGTGTTCGGGTCGGTGAAAACGTGCGGGCCGCTATAGATCCAGACTTTAGGGCGGGTGTCTCCGCGCCGGAGGAGCTCTTCATAGATGTATCGCGGCGAGTCCGCATACTGTTTACCCAGCCCAGATTCGAAGACGAGGGTTTCGCGTTTGCCAGGCATAACGGAGGCCGCTTTATAGAAAGCCCGCATGGATTTCCAGTACCAGCGGCTACGGCGGAAACGGCGTACCACCAACGGCATCGCGTCTATCCATGGCGAGCCTGAGCCTACGATGGTGTGCTCCGGCCCGGTGATGACCGCCTGGAAAACCCGTTCACAGTTACGTGTATCACGGTGCGTCATGAAGCTGCGGCTACGCGCACGCAACTCTTCGGTCTGTTCGAACCCGGACGCAGCACAGCTACGAAGCCGCTCTACAGCATCGTTGGCGGTGAACTCGATGTAGCCTGGGAGTTCCGCGTCCAAATCAAGGTGGGAGCCGTTTCGGCCAAGGAAACGCCCCCGGTCGAATTGGAAATAGATCACAGGCCTGCCAAGGAAGCTGAAGTCGAATGCAACCGAGGAATAGTCGGTGATCAAGAGCTGAGATTCTTGCATGAGGCGCTGAACGTCTTCTTCACCGGGGAAGATCACCGTGACAGGCAGGTCTTCGAAGTGGTGGGCGAAACGCTGCATATTCGTGTGCAGATATAGCTTGAC
Source organism: Pseudoglutamicibacter albus (assembly GCF_031458175.1). Classification (NCBI taxonomy): domain Bacteria; kingdom Bacillati; phylum Actinomycetota; class Actinomycetes; order Micrococcales; family Micrococcaceae; genus Pseudoglutamicibacter; species Pseudoglutamicibacter albus. The sequence goes on from NZ_JAVDXX010000001.1 coordinate 1,061,041, forward strand.
GTCGAGCCCGTTTTCACGAACGACGCGGGCGAAGCCATCGCTGGAGAGCACCTGGTGCCACTGTTGGAAATATTCGGAGGCGAGGAAGCCTTCCTCGTCACGGATCCAGTCCCGCCACGTCGGCATCACCACAACCTGGCCGCGCCGCGGCTCAACGCTCTCCCCTAACAGGGAATCGAAACGTGGAAGGCCAGTGACAACAACCTGGTCGGCCTTGTATCCCAGGTCATTCATCACGATCTCGCGTTCTTTCTCTGAGGAGACAAAGAACTGGTCCACGTTGAACTGGGGGGCGTTCTTGCCGTACGTGGAAGTCATGCGCTTCACTCCGAGCACGCCGTGCTGCAGGAATACCCGGGTTCCACGCAGCCGCGCTTTGAACGAAGGCGCGTAGGTTGGCATCAGGAAATCGGGGTGGTGCGTTCCAATGAATTTGCTCGCTTGGAGCGCTTTCTCAAAGTGGGAATAGGTCCCGCTCAACACCACGTTGGGCTCGCCGGCGAATTTCTCGATATCCGGCGAATCCTTGTCGATCACGTAGTACGCGTTGATCTGCGGATGCTTGCGCCTGAGCCACGTGAAGAAACGGTAGCCGTTGTCTCCTGCTCGCCACGGCTGTTCACCGATGAGCCACACATCGGCTTGCGGATCGACCTTCCGGGTGCCTGTCAGCAACGGTTTGACTGATAGCTCGAAGCATTCGATATGGAAAGACAAAGCCTTAGCTTTGAACGTGAAGTATGGGCTCACGCAAGCGATGCGACCCCTACTTTCTAGGATTCCGCCGCGTGCTGCCACGCGAGACTCGATCGGCACACGCGAGACACGGCGAGTATGCACAACGCCTTCGGTGTCATAGAACTCGATTACCGCATCGAACGGTTCCGAGTTGCTGAAGCTGTCCCACATGAGGGGGTTGATCGGAACACGCACGTCATACCGGTAGCGTCGACGTCCGAAATCGGTTTGAGTCCAGCCACGGTCAAGTTCCAAGCGCATACGGGATTCAAAACGCGTACCAGTCTCACGTCCCACCACAACGAATCGCGGCTGCGTCACGTTGCCTTGTGCTGAAGCAACACGGCCTTTGACATGAATGCCGTTGCTTTGGACGCAAACATCGTCAGCGTAGATCAATGCGTGCAGAGCCGGTGGCGTGTTGACGTCGATGCGCACGTTGCCACGCGTTGTGATCAGCGGCGTCACGGTGTGACCGTTGACGTGGCGGCGCGGAAACGCTGAAGCCTCCGTTTTGCTCGCGCGGCCAGCCCATTGAATCCACTGCATACCGGCGGTGTACTCTAGTTCAGTCTCGTGAACTACGTGCTCCCCTAAGACAACGCTGCTGCTGGCGCCGACCGGGCGTTCTTCGCTGGGCTCCAGCAACCAGCCAAGCTGCAGCTTCCATCCCTCGTCCTCGCCATCCTCAGGTGTGCTCTCATCACCGTCGATGTCCTCAGTCGCGATCGTGAGGTTGGCTAGAGCGTTGGTGATCACGCGGTAGTCTGCCGTAGCTGTATAGGCATCAGTCCGAGACTCAACCGTTGCCTGCTCAACGTCGAATCGCGCCACGACGTGCTCCGCTGCTACAGCAACCAGGGCAACCGGCTTGTGCTTGAACCCATAAGCGGTCAGAATCAAGCCGTGGGCATCCGGACTCACAGCTAGGTATTCACTACCTGCACGCGGTTTGACGGCACGACGGCGCCGCAGAGCACCGCGGGTGAGGTTCACTGAGCGCATCGCGGAGCGAACCACGTTGCTTTTAGCTTTATTCAGAATGCCCTTGGGGTCCACTTGCTGAGAGTTCCTTTACCATTGCTATGCACAAGCTCCACCGCTATATTAGCGACGGTTTTCACATAGGAGCGCTCGGCTCGACACGTCGCTTGTGTTTTGAGGGGTTGCGCTGCGGTTACGTGCCAGGGTTTCTAGTACCCAAACGCAAGCCGGTTCACATTCAGGTGGTTTCCCACGGGCAGGCCCACGGCCACATGGCCTCAAGCGTTTTCCGTAACGCCTTGCTGTTGCCAGCGCTCATGGTTTTAACCTGGTTGAAGCAGTTGACCAAACGTCCGTAGCCCTGCTCCGCCGAACCATTCTGTGCAGCAGTTCTTTCTCGCAGTAGCCCGCCTAAGCGGCGCACCGCATCGTTCTGCCCCACATCGATGTAGGAATACGACAACGCTGATGGAACCGCGCGCCCCGTAGCGACCGCATAGCTGAGCAACAGCGAGGAAGCGAAAGAGACATCCGCAGGGTTTCTAAACCGATGCGAACGCGTTTGTGAAATATGTTCCTCGATGGCCTCTTCTAGCTCATAGGCAACGCTTCTGAGCTGAGCGTGGGGTACGTGTTTATAGCGGCGATCCATGATCGTACCTGTCAGTTGCATCAACAATTCGCGGTTCTTACGTGCTGAATCCATGACCGGTAGGTCACCGTGAATGCCCTGTCCGCTCAGTGAAACACGCATCTGGCCAGCAGGGGTGAAGAAGTCCTCCGGGGTGCTCGGCGCACCCAAGATCACATCGTCGTTGAAGTACAAGTAATGCTCCGATAGTCCTGGGATGCGGTGCAGGGCTGACTCGATGACGTGCGAGTTGAACGTCGGTAGCACGTTGTGGGGCAGAATCTCACGGTGGTCTACGATGCTGACGCCGGTTCCGCCCGCTTGTCCGGCAGACTGATCGAGCCAGGCCGGGACCTGTTGATCGGTCACAATAAAGATGTGCCTGATCCACGGCGCATACGCCGCGATGCCACGCAGGCATGCCCGCAGCTCGTTGTTATCACTGAAGCGGGCCTCGACGTTCGAACTTTCACGTGCCGATTGCCCCGGCTGAAATGCGCTCTTACGTTGCACCCATTCAGGATCAGAACCATCGACCCACGTGATGACCGCATCCACAGGCTCGTTGAAGAACATCGTGCCTGTGACGCCCTGACCAGGCTCGCCCGCGCATATCAACGGTTGCGCCGCCGGATGAATCGCGCGCCCGTTGCTGGCGATCACCCGCCAAGCGGCTTGAGCTTCCGGCGGGACAAACCGGCGCGGAGCCCGGAGAAGCTTGAGCCCTGCCGGCGGATTCGCAACTGAGAGTTCGTTGCCGCCAACGTCTGGCTCCTCTATCCACAGAACCGCCCTGCCTCGGAAAGTGGAGCGCTCAGTAACCGGTAAACGGGTAGCTACCTCATCGGAGATACCCCCGGCATAGGAGGCCCACACCCTACCGGGCGTGAGGCCCATCGATGCGTGGCACTGCTGCAACCGACGCAACGCATAGGCGAAACGGATGGAGAAAAAGGCGTCTTTGACCGGCAACCTACTCACGATCTCTAACGTCTGCCTTAAGTGGAGAGTACTGAAGCGAGCCCGAGCGTATCCACGAGCGCTCGGTCCCGAGTGATGAGGATATCCCAGCAAGCATCAACGAAACGCCTCCGCTGAGCCCCGGGAGTGACATCACCAAAATAATAGGCCGCGCATCGGCGCCGTTGAGCGACAGACTCCTCGCGCTCGGCAACTTTCAGAAGCTCACAGATCCCGCCATCGCGCGCACCCGCTTGCCCAGAAGCTTTGGCTTGACGCGGATCCAAGACAACTAACGACTCCAGGATGCCGCCGCTGACTCGTTCAGCCTGCTCGTGTTCAGGCGCGATCACCACGGTCGGCTTGTCAGCCGCCAGCGCATCAAAGGCCATCGCGGAAACATCGAGCACCGCATAGTCAGCTACATCCCATTGCCAGCCAAGGCCCGGCTGGTCATCGACCACATGCTCAGCACCAGCCCGATGCAAGGTCTGCCGGATCGCGCGATCCGCCGCAGCATGCAGCGATGAGTTCTTCCCCGTCTGCGGGTGCGGCCGGTAAATGAGTCGATACCCGGCATCCACAAGATCCTCGACCACGGCGGAACCGCATGAAACCAGGGAGGAATACGACATCTCAGCCCGGTCGCCCTCCCATGTGGGGGCATAGAAAACCGTCTTCTTCGCAGTTTCCGGCACACTCGCTGGAGGCGGGTCCGGGAAGTCCATCTGCGGACGCCCCACCTCATATAGGGCAACGCGATCCAGCCCCACAAGCCGGGCGGCAAGGCGGTCACGTGCTCCTTGACCCGCGATGAGGGCAGCATCGTAGGCCCTCAACTGGTTCGAGACCATCGACGCTTTATCTGATTCGCCATGCCCTACATGCACGTGCGCGGGGATTTGAGCGGCCATCGCCTGAAAATTCAACGTGTTGTTGTTGGCATACAGCGCAACACGCACACTCGGCTTGTTGAGGGCCTCGATGACCTCGGCCATCCCCCACGCCAAAACAACGGGCACTTTCGCGATATCGGCGCACTGTTGCATCACGCGTGGATCACGAACGATGATCGCAGCACCAGGCACGCCCTGCTCACGCAGATGCTCATCAAGAGCATTGAGGGGCCGCACCCACTGCCGCATCTGATACGTAGTGAGCGGGCCACCCGCATGAACCAACGCCACTGAATATTCGGCGTCAGTTGAGGAAGCGAATCGCCGCGCCGCTGCCCGCTTAGCAAGCTGGTCGTTGAGGGCTTTCAGCCCAGCACTGCCCAGCGAAAAGCTCCTACCTGCAATACGCCGCACTTTCAGCACCGCATCGAGCGGCGAAACGCCTCGTGGCATTAGCCAAGCTCCTCAACAATGCGCGAGAGCGTGTCGAGGGATTCCTTGAGTTCGTTGACCTTGCGGGCATCGAAACTCGAAAGGATGCGCTTGAGTTCGGTCGTTGAGATGCCGTCCGTACGAGGAAGATAGATCACCTCAACGATGTCCTCGAGGTCATCGAACTTACCTTTCCAGTCCTCACCGATCGCGAACGCGTCAACGTTGTGCTTCTCGATGTCGCTACGCTTCTGGTCCCAGTTCTCTTCCGGGATCGCTTCATCCACGTAACGGATCGAACGGACGATCTCGATCCGCTGTTCGAAAGGAACAATCGGCTTCTTACCCTTGATCTGATTGAACTCATCCGTTGAAACACCCACGATGAGGCGGTCGCACTGCTCTTTCAGGCGGCGCAGAATGTTCAGATGCCCGATGTGGAAAAGATCAAACGTCCCATACGTGATGATGGTGCGTGCCACAGGTCCTCCTGGTGAAGACATAGAAGAATATGAGAAACGTCCAAACAGAAGATGGACGCAGGGTTAACTCGCCCCATCATCTCACACCGAACCTACTGGCTGGCTCATATCAGCGGCGGGCGCCCGTAGCGAGCCATCCGCAGATGCGTTGACCACTTCAAAGGAGGCCGCGGATGGTGATACCACGGCGAGCCTTCCCAACCGGACTGGAAACCTTCCCAGTATTGCCGTAAACCTCGAGGGTCCTTCCGCATTCTCACGGTTTGCCCCAACGCCCACACCATCGGGTAGATCCACTTGAACGGCGGACGCAAGTTTCTGCGGGCCAGCCACACACGGTTACGTGCATTCAGGCGATAGAACTCTTTATGCCGGCGGGCATCAACCACGGGGTGGCCGACACGCATGTCACCTGCATACCAGACTCGGTGGCCTGTGTCCCATATACGCCACGCAAGTTCGATGCCTTCGTGCGCGTACCAGAAACCACCAGCCCACCCGCCGGTTTCGTCGAAGAGGTGCCGAGGCATCACCAAGCAGGTCTCCCCTACGTGGAACACGTTGCTGGAAACATCTGGAGTGCGTTTCCAGATACGCGGCGTCCAGCGGCGGGGCGACTCACCTGGTTTAGCAGGGTCCACGATCTGCGGTTGTAGCAGGCCCATGGACGGGTGTTGGCGGAAACGCTCAACCGCCTCCGCTATGAAGTCGTTATCCAAAAGCCAGGAGTCATCATCCAAGAACATGAGGTACTCCCCATGCACGTACTCAACCCCAGCATTCCGGCCAGCCGGGATACCAAGGTTCTCTTCGAGCTTGACGCCCTTGACCCCATCAGGCAGCCCCACTGGCTGCCAGCCGTTGCCGACCACCGCGATGTTGACGTTGACGTCCTTCTGACGCCGCAACGAACGCAACGCACGAGCCAGCTCGGCAGGCCGCTGCCCCATCGTGAGCACTACAACACCGACTGTGGGTGTGCCTTCAACCATGAGGTGCGGTTGACGGCGGCCAGCTGAGCGTAGCTTCCCGATCCGACGCTTGAAGGATGAGAACATCAGTTCTCACCGCTTGTACGCACAGACGCGTCCGTAGCACCCGTGAGTTCTACAGGTTGCGCTTGAACGTCCTCGGGGCGCTTATACTCCCAGCCGGTCGATAGCGGCGCTAGGCGCGCAGAGAACACCTGGGCACAGAAATGTCCCACATTCACACCCACTGTGGCAACGAGCAAGACCCATATGACCCACGATTCGGCAACAACCGGCTGGCCAATCACCGCAGAGACAATCGAGGCCGCAAAGAAGATGAGGCTCAACTCAACCGCGTGAAGCATGCGGTGAAACGGAACAAACCGCGCCATGCTGCGCAAGCGTCCAATCAGCGAAGCTGGCGGCATCGCTCGGGCCTCTGAGGTGTCCGGGAGCTTCTCAACACCGGCGAAAGCGCGCGAGGCATGCATCATGATCGATTGCGAGCGATTCATCAACAGCAAGACACCCAACGTTGCCCCGGCCCAGGCCGCAGCCCATCCGTCCGCGGTGAACGCACCCGGGGAGACCCCCATCGCAACCCGCACGCCCACACCCACAGCAACGGCCGCTTCAGTTGAGTGGTGCGCGACCATATCGATGAAGATGCCTTTAGGTCCACGGACGCCGCGCCAGCGCGCCACTTCCCCGTCACAGCAGTCGAGGTAGAGCTGAACCTGCGAGAGCACCACTGCGATCAACGGGCCCCAGATACCCGGGATCAGCATTGCCGCCCCCATGAACCAGCCCGTGATCATCATGAGCGTGGTGACCTGGTTCGCGGTGATCCTGGTCTTGACGAGCACACGCGTGAAATAGATCGAGATGTGGCGGAGATACAGCTCAGCGGTCCAGTGTTCTGCGTTCTTGCGCGCCCGCACATGCGGAGGCTGGCACACGGCACGCAGTTGGGCGAGCGTGGGGTTCGCCGGCCGGATCAACCCGTCCGGACCAACCGGGACGGTGCCGTCAGCAGAAACCTGCAGATTCGATGGAAAATTGTGGGTCATTTGACTCTCGAAGTGTCCTTGACGTCGCCGGCGCCCATGATGCGGCCACGGATGAAGCCGGCCGCCCAGGTTCCGTGCATTGTCGGCAATACCCGCGCGAGCAATCTTTTCTCCTTCAACGGCAGCTCACGGCCGGCATGCCAAGCGGCCCCTAGGATGCCGAGGCCGTAGCCGATCGGGGCTATCGCGGCCGCGGTACTCGCTTTGCGCAGGGCCGAGCCCTTCGAGGTGAATGGACGGATCATAAGTCCGATGATGCCCGCGCCGAAGCCGATCAGTGCAGCGGGAGGCGCATAGTGTTTCAGGCGCGCGCCTCCTGGGCCTCGTCGCCCTAGTTCCCCACGCCACACGCCTGATGCGAAGGTCTGGCGGGCAAGAGCCCCGAAGTTATCGCGGGGGTAATAGCGGACTCGCAGCCGAGGGTCGAACCACACCGTATGGCCGGCCTCGCGGATGCGTTTGCACAGCTCCCAGTCCTGGGCGCGGATCATGGTCTCGTCATAGAGGCCCACGATCTCGAAGATCTCGCGGCGGAAAACACCAAGATAAGCGGAATCAGCGGGGCCGGCCTGCGCGCCGGTGTGGTACGGGGCGTTCCCCAAACCGAACGGCGACCTATAGGCCGCAGCGACTGCACGCTGGATCGGGTTGGTGCCTTGGGCGTCCATGATCCCGCCAACATCGGCGGCCCCGGTCTCTCTCAACGCCTCAACCGCGATCCGCGTATAGCCCGGGCTCAAAACAGAATGGCCATCCACGCGGATGATGACATCCGCGTCGACCGCTTCAATCGCCCGGTTCAAACCTGACGGCGTGTTACCGGCCGGATTCTCCACAAACAGCACACGCGAATCTTCTGCCGCGATCCGCTGCACGATCCGTTCAGTACCGTCATTGCTGGGGCCCACCGCTACAGCGACCTTCTGGGATCCTTCATATTCCTGATCCAAAACTGAGGCGATAGCCTCCGCAATATAGGCGGCCCCGTTCAGCACAGGGATCACATACGCAACCGTTGGATTCGCCTTCAGCTGCGGCAACGCATTCTTCGTCATTAGCCTCGTGACCTCTGATACGCCTTGACGACCTCTGGGGTGTCCCCGTCCATCATCAAGACACCCTTTTCAATCCAAATAGTTCGGCTACAGGTATCCTGAATCGATTTCATCGAGTGGGACACCAAGAAGACGGTGCCGGCGCCGTCACGGATCTCACGGATCCGCTTCTCCGAACGCTTACGGAAAGCCGCGTCTCCCACGGACAAGGCTTCATCGACAATCAGGATGTCGTGGAACTTCGAAGCCGCGATCGAGAACTTCAAACGCGCCTGCATACCTGACGAATACGTGCGCATCGGAAGGTCGATGAAATCTTCAAGGCCCGCGAATTCAACAATCTTGGGGCGCAGCTCTTCGATTTCATGCATCGAAAAACCCAACGCCAAACAACCCAATGTGATGTTCTCATCGCCTGAGACGCTCGGGATCAAAGCCGCACCAACGCCAAGGAGGTTCGGGCGGCTTGAGGCGTAGGTTGCGCCCTCAGCTGGTGGGGTGAGGCCCGTGATGGCTCTCAGTAGCGTCGATTTTCCGGAACCGTTCGAACCGATAATGCCGATGGATTCGTTCTTGTACGCAACGAAACTGACACCTTTGAGCGCGTGCACTTCACGAACGCCGCGCATCCGCTTCTTGAAGATGCCTCCGCGACTGTTCGCCCCGGCCGAGCGGCCTGAAGAGAACGCCTTGTATTTCACGTGGAGGTCATCCACGATCACAACCGGTTGACGTTCAGGGTCGATGCGCAGCTGCTCGTCACGGCTCGGCGGAACGGGCTCGGCCACGCCTTCTTGCTCTTTCTTAGGTTGTTCCTTTTTAGGAGACTCGGCCATAGAGTTCCTCCGCTCGCCAGAAGAATACGGTGCCAATCACGAACAGGCCCACAGCCCAACCCGCTACGACTGCCCACGCCATCGGATCAAACGTGTGGCTACCACCCAAAACAAGTCCGCGTGCGATGGTGAGGACCTGATAGATCGGGTGGAAGTCATACACGGTGATCACGGCTGGCCACTGAGCCAGGATGTTCTCGACCGAGAACAAGACACCGGATGTGAAGAAGAAGAAACGGTTCACGACCGGCAGCAGCTGCGTCAGGTCGTGTGTGTGCACAGTCAAACGTGCAAACAGGAATGCAACCCCTGTGTTGAAGATCGCATAGAGCGCGAATAGCGGGATGATCAAAAGCCACTGCCACCGTGGCCAGTAGCCCAGTGCCATGACGTATATGAACATGACGCCCAGCATCGGAATCTGAGTGAGGATCTGCTGGATCACGATCGAGAACGGAAGGGTCGCGCGCGGGAAGGCTAGCGACTGCACGAGCGCACGGTTACCCGTGATAGAGCGGGCGCCGTCGCTCATCGATTTGGAGAAAAACTCGATGAGGAACACGCCGATCACCACGAACGCCGCGAATCCAGGCGGGCGCCGGTCTCCTTGCAGGACACCGAAAATGAACCCGTACATCAACGCGTTGAAGGTAGGCTTCAGAATCTCCCAGAACACACCCAAACGGTTCTGAGAATTGCGTGCACGGATCTTGGACTGTGCAAAGACAATGGCGAATCGCCTGCGCCGCCAGGTCTCTCGATAATAGGCGAAGAGGCCAGGGCGCGCGCCCACACGGCTCAGGCCGTGGGACTGTGCCAACGCTGGGATGTCCATAGACGAGCTACTGCTTCCTCTAATGATGCTGGCCGTACATGCAAAACGGCCAGCTTGGTGTGAAAGATTCTATCTGTTCGTGTGTTGCTCACCTTAGCGCGCATCGACGGCTCAGATGCAATCGGTGTGCTGCCGCTTACTTTTTCTTATCTTCGGGTAGCGCCGCATAGTAATCCGCGACCGTGTCGTTGCGCAGGGCTTCCGCGAGCGCATCGATCGCGGCTTGGTCAGGCAAAACGATCGACTGTCCGTCCAGGCTTGTACCTGTACCTGCGGTTGGCAGCGTGAAGCTCACGATGTCGGAGGCACGTACGTTCTTCATCTGCAGTCCCAGCCCGGTGAGCAGGGATGGGTCAGAGAATTCTTCGTCCATGGAGATGTATGGGGCTATGGAATCCACGACCTTGAAGAGCTTGGCCGGGTTAGACAGGGTCTCCGCGCTCAGGACTTTCCCAAAGACAGCTTTGAGGAACTTCTGTTGGTTTCGTACGCGCTGATAGTCGCCGTCGGGGAAGCTCTTACGTTCGCGCACAAAGCGTAGGGCCTTGTCGCCGTCGATGTGAATCTTGCCCTTCGGGTAGTGGTAGTCGGTGTCGTGGGCGATGAAGTCGTATTCGTTGTCGACTGTGACGCCGCCGATTGCTGTGGTGAGGTCGCGGAATCCTTGGAAGTCGATGATCGCTACGTGGTCGATGCGGGTGTCGAGCCGTTCTTCGAGGGTCTGGATGAGTAGCGGGACGCCGCCGTTAGCCATTGCGGCGTTGAGTTTTGCCTCGCCAAGGCCTGGGATCGAAATCCAGGTGTCTCGCATAAGCGAGATGACGTAGACCTTATCGCGGCTTTCCGGGATGTGAACGAGCATCATGGAGTCGGAACGCCGGTCAGTTGCGGTCGCGTTCGGGTCGATAGCCGCCCGCTTGCCTTTACCGGGGCCGCCGTCCGCGCCAAGTAGCAGGATGTTCATGGAAGTGTCGCCTGGGTCTTTGACCGGGCGGTCTTCCTCGTCCGGGAAAGCGCTTGCGATTGTGCTGGTTTTCTCGAAGGCACGCCCGAATTTTGAGGCCAGGCCAAGGCCTGCTCCTGCGACGGTGACCATGATGATGAGCAGGCATCCCAGTACGATACGGCCGACGTGCACACGACGGTGCTTCACGCGGCGGGGCACATAGGTACCCTGCGTGGTTCCGTACATCAATGCTCCTCACGTAGTCGATCACGGCTATGGGCGCCCTGATGATCCAACGAAGCGACCGCTCACAGAAGTGATAGTCCCAAGTTCTAAGAATAGAGTCGTTTTGGGTTTACTAGGCAAATTTCGCAGCGACACTCTTGGGGACGAATTCGGTTATGTCTCCCCCGAGTGATGCAACTTCCTTGATCAGCGATGAAGAAACGTACTGATACTCCGGGTCTCCGAGAATGAATACGGTTTCAACGCCGGTGAGGTGGCGGTTCATGGAGGCCATCGGGGTTTCGAATTCGAAGTCCTGGCTGTTGCGTAGCCCTTTGAGGATGGCGCGCGCCCCTTTGCGAGCGCAGTATTCGGCTAGTAGCCCGTCCCCCATGGGTTCCACTGTGATGCCGCTGATCGCTGAGACCTGGTCGCGGATCATTTGGACGCGTTCTTCTTCGCTGAAACGGTATTTCTTTGCCGGATTCGTGGAGACGGCAACGATGACCTCATCGAAGAGTGAGGCCGCACGCATGAAGACCTCTAGATGGCCCTTATGGACAGGGTCGAAGGACCCTGGGCATACAACACGAGTCATGTGAACACTGTTTCATATTTTTCTGGGAACGTCGTCGAATTCGTACGGTTTGGGATGCATTCACAGGTTGTGGCGCGCAGCTATGCGCAGCGGCGTCCGTGTATGGGCTCGGTACTGTATAAGCATGGCCAGCATCAATGAGACCAGCACGAATACTTCAAACCCGGGCCAGCAGCCCCGCTTCTCTTCGATTCCTGCCTCACCCTCGATTGCGCCGTGGTTCCAGGGGGCGCGGCGAGCGCGTCTGGCGGGGGCTCATGGGCTGAAGAAAACTATCTTCGAGGAGGTTTCGGATCTTGCTGGGCTGCATGAGGCGGTGAATTTAGGTCAGGGTATTCCGGATAACGATGCGCCTGATGAGATCGTGGATATCGCTCAGCAGATGCTTGCGCGTGGTCATCATCAGTACGCTCCGGCAGCCGGTGTCCAGGATTTGAGGGTTGCGATCGCTGAGCATCAGCAGTCCTGGTATCGGGTGACGGTGGATCCGGATGCGCAGGTTGTTGTGACCTCAGGTGCTACGGAAGCTATCGCCGCGGCTGTGCTCGCGTTTACTCGTCCGGGCGATAACGTCGTGACTTTCGAGCCGTTTTATGACGCCTATGCGGCGTTGACTGGTTTTGCCCGGGTTGAATTGCGGACTGTCCCGATGGTTTTTGACGCTCAGACGGGCTCTTTTCAGCCGGATTGTGAGGCTTTGGCTCAGGCGGTGGATCAGAACACCCGCATGATCATCGTGAATGATCCGCATAACCCGACCGGATCGGTGTTTAGTCCGGACTCCCGCAAGTCGATCGTTAAGGCTGCTATTGAGGCTTCTGCTTTGATCCTCTCTGACGAGGTCTATGAGCACCTGGTCTATAACCAAAAAGGCGATGAGCGTCTGGGGCTTGCCAATGGTTTTGTGCCATTTGCTCACACGCCTGGGGCGTGGGAGCGAACCATCTCGGTTTCTTCTGCCGGGAAGACGTTCTCTTTGACGGGGTGGAAGGTCGGGTGGGCTACTGGCCCGGCTCAGTTGATCGATGCGTTGCGTACCGTCAAGCAGTATCTGACGTTCTCTACCGGCCCGATGTTCCAGCCGGCGATCGCTCATGGTTTGCGTTTGCCGCGCGAGTTCTTCACCCGCCGTGCTGTGCAGCTGGGTGAGAAAGTCAATGTATTGGTCGATGCGCTTGAAGACGCTGGCGCGAAGGTTGTGCGGCCACGTGGTGGATATTTCGTGCTGGCCGATATGGCGCCGTTGGGTATTGAGGATGCGACCGAGCTCGCTCAGGTGTTGCCTGAGAAGGCCGGTGTAGCTGCGGTTCCGGTCAGCGCCTTCACGACGCCTGAGTTTGAGGGCCGTTTCGCTTCATACTTGCGTTTTGCCGCTTGCAAGGACCAAGCGAGCGTTGAGGAGGGCGCGAAACGGTTGCGTACCTCGCTTGCTGATGCTGCGCGGGCGGTAGCGGGTGAAAGCGCTGGCCGGTGATCATGAGCGGAGTACACAACGCCGATGAGGCGTCAAACGTGAATGAACACCCCGATACTTCACGTCCGAGTGGGTCTCAGTTCCTTGGTAGCGAGGTTCTCAGTTCAGGGGCGGTAGCTGCTTGGTGGCGTTCCCCGTGGATCCCGGGCGGGTTGACCTTAGACATCGATGGGGCCGAACAGTCCACGGTTTTCCCGGATGATCAGTCGCGGCTTCTCTACGACTACCTTCAGTGGATGCAGGCCGCCCTCCAGCTGTGGACCCCACGCGGCGCCGGAACAGCACGCGGCACCGGAGAATCGGACCGCGCTGGAACATCGCAAGGCACTGCTTTCCGCGCTGGAACCTATATTCACTTAGGCGGCGGAGGTTTGTCTTTGCCGCGGACCCTTGCCGTCGCGGAACCAGCGAGCACCCACATCGTGGTGGATTTAGATCCTGACTTGATCGATACGGTCTTGGCGAAGGTTCCGTTCCCGGGCACCAACGCTCCGCACGTGATCGCCGGCGATGTGCGGGATGCCCTGCCTCGCGCGGTAGAGGTCGCCGGAGTTGCCGATGCTCTCGTGCTTGATATCTCGATCGAGCCTGATTCGCCAGCTCGCCTGTTCGATCCGGGGTTTATGACCGAAATGTTCGATGCGGTAGTCCCCGGCGGGCTTGTTCTCATCAACATCGGCGACGAGCCGGGTCTTGAGGCGACCCGCCGGATGGCTGACTCACTCAAGGCCGCCGGAGCTAGCTATTTCGTTGCCGCTGATTCCTCGATGTTCTCTCTCACGATGCCCGGCAACGTCGTGCTTGGTGCGCGGCGTTCACCCGCCCCGTTCACCGCCGAGGAGTTAGCCGCCCTCCACGCGGCAGGCCCGCGGCCAGGTACCGTGCTGAGCCCCGGTGAACTCGCCGCGGTGTTCGCAGGCCAGGCCCAATGATCCCCGCCACACGGACACGAACACATGAAACCGAACAGATGAAAACAACCGGGCAGCAACCTCAGGAGGATAAGTGAGCCGCATCATCGCAGGGGTCGCCGGCGGCCGAAGACTCACAAGCGTGCCCGGCCACGACACCCGCCCGACCACCGACCGCGTCAAAGAGGCCCTGTTCTCCCGCCTGGACTCTTGGGACGTCATCGCTGGCGCCCGCGTACTTGACCTCTTCGCCGGATCCGGAGCGCTCGGACTCGAGAGCTTATCGCGCGGAGCCCACAACGCGATCCTCGTGGATCACGCCCGCCCCGCCATCCAAGCCCTACGCGCCAACGCCACACTCATCAACAAGGAACTCAGCAACACAGCTCCCGTCAGCAACACAGCGCCCATCAGCAACACAGCGCCCATAAACAGCCCAGCGCCTGTCAATAGCACAGCGCCTGGGAAGGGCTGCGCGTACGGAGCCAGGGTTGAGCAGGCGAAGGCGGCAACGTTCCTCGCCAACTACTCGGGCGTCTCGTTTACGCTCGTCTTCCTCGACCCTCCCTACCCCATGAGCAGTGAGGAGGTGGATGAGCTTCTAGCCGCACTTGTGCCCCACCTGGCTCCCGATGCGGTCGTGTGCCTCGAGAGAGCCTCCGCCTCGCCTGCCCCACAGTGGCCGGACGGCCTTTCACCGCTCAAGCCACGCCGCTATGGGGAAACCACCCTGTATTTCGCCGAAACACCAGTAGCCGAAACCCCATAACCGCTCCAGAAGGCTTAGGAGCGTTGCAGATAGGCCGCGCTTTCGGAGTCTTCGAGTTCAGCCACGAGCCGCGCGAGTTCGGGGTGAGCCGCGCGCCAACCCGGCGCGACGATGCCGTGGGCGTCTTCGCGGGCCGCTTGGATCACATCGGCGTCCCTCATGACGCGTAGGAGGTTGAGCGTCGATTTCCCGCCCGACTGGCTTTGCCCCAGAATGTCGCCTTCACGGCGCAGTTTGACATCCTCCTCGGCGAGCGCAAAGCCGTCTGTGGTGGATGCGACTGTCTCGAGCCGTTCGACTGAGGGGTGTTGGTGTTCGAGGTTGGTTACCAAGAGGCAGGTTCCGGGCAGGTTTCCGCGCCCGATGCGTCCTCGTAGCTGGTGGAGTTGGGAGATGCCGAAGGCGTCGGCGTCGATGATCGCCATGACGGTGGCGTTGGGGACGTCCACTCCTACCTCGATGACTGTGGTCGCGAGCAGGACATCGCTGCGGTGGTTTTCAAAGTCGTCCATGGCTTGTGCTTTGTCGGCTGGGTCCATTCCGCCGTGGAGCACTCCGATGCGCACGTCCTTGAGGGCTGGGTGTCCCGCGAGTACTTCGTACATGGTTTCTAGCGGGGTCCGTTGCGTGTGGTTCTCTTGGGCTTGGACCTCTAGCGGAAGCATCCCTTCTTCGGGAGCAACTGTTGCTGCAGCGGAGCTAGGTTGTCCAGCGGAGCCAGGTTGCCCAGGAGAGCCGGCTGGTTCGTTGTGGTGTTGGTCTTCGCTGGCTGTGATGCGTGGAACCACTACGTAGGCTTGGTGGCCTTGAGCTACTTCGTCGCGGATCAGGGTGAAGATGCGTTCCTTCCAGGCCGGCAAGGCCAGCGGCACCACGAATGTTTTGACTTCGGCGCGTCCGGCTGGCAAGCCCTTCAGTGTCGAAACATCGACGTCCCCGAACACTGTCATCGCGACCGTTCGCGGGATCGGGGTTGCGGTCATGACCAGCATGTGCGGTGTCGCCCCTGCACCGTCGCGTAGTTTATCGCGTTGTTCAACACCGAAGCGGTGCTGTTCATCGACCACCACGAGCCCGAGCTCAGCGAACTGCACGTGCTCAGAGATCAAGGCGTGTGTGCCCACTACGATGCCTGCTTGCCCTGAAGCGGCAGCTAGCAGGGTTTCACGTTTCTGGGCGGTCTTGAGCGAGCCTGTCAGCAATTCAACCCGGGTTGCGGTCTCTGGGGCACCCAGCTCACCGGCCCGTGCCAGCTCCCCTAGCATCGAACGCAGTGTTGCGGCATGTTGTTGGGCCAGAACTTCAGTGGGCGCCATGAACGCGGCCTGCCCGCCCGCATCGACCACTTGGAGCATCGCACGCAGAGCAACCAGTGTTTTACCCGAGCCGACGTCCCCTTGGACCAGCCGGTTCATCGGATGCGAGCGTGCGAGGTCTGATGCGATCTGCTCCCCTACCTCGACCTGTCCCGGGGTCAGCGTGAAGGGTAGCGCTGCGTCGAAAGCCTCCAACAGGCCGCCTGTATGCTTGGGCCGCGGGACGGCGGTCTGCCCGGCGAGCTCCGCTTTGCGGTCGGCGAGGAATGTTTGCAGCACGAGGGCTTCTTGGAATACGAAGCGTTGCCGTGCCCGGTAGGCGGCTTGTAGGTTTTCGGGTTGGTGGATGGCTCGTAGCGCGGACACACGGTCTGGTAGCCGGTGGTGGGTGCGTAGTGGTGTGGGGATAGGGTCGGTGAAGGTTTCGGGGTCGATGCGCTCGAGTAGTTTCGCTTGGAGTGCGCGCATGCGGATCTGCCCGATTTTGCCTTTGAGCGGGTAGATCGGGAAGGGCTTGGCTTCAGCTTCTTGGTCTTCTCCGAGCAGTGTGTATTCGGGGTGTGAAAGTTGCAGTGCTCCTTTATATGCGGTGACTTTGCCGCTGAAGACTGCGCGGGTGCCTGGTGTGAGTTGTTGGGCGGCGAGGTAGCCGTTGAAGAAGGTCATGGGCATGAGTCCGCCGTCTTGTTCGGATTCGACTTCGATCTCGAGGAGGAATCCTTTGCGGCGGTGCATGCGGCGTTGGTGTGCGTGGATGACTCGGGCGGCTACGGTCACGTCTTCGCCGAGCGGGAGGTCGCGGACGGCCGTGAGCTCTCCTACGTCGAGGTAGCGGCGGGGGATGTGGGCGAGCATGTCTGCCACGGTGTCGAAACCGAAGGCTTTCTGGATCGCTTGGGCATCGCGCTTGCCCAGCGCCTCGATCAGTGCTGTGTCTGGGGTCAAGGTTGCTGAGGTGGCCGAGGTTGCTGCGCTTGCTGCGGTTGCTGTAGTGGCTGAGGGCTCGGCTGAGGCTGTTGCATCTGGCTGAGGGTTTGTTTCGGCGGTCATAGGTGGTTTGTCCCAGCGTGGTTGCAGCCTTGAGAGCTCTGCCCTGCAGTGTGCGGGCGTGTTGATTTGTGTTTGGCTAGGTGTTGTAGCGGCGTGACTGCGATGTCGGTGGGTTCCCCGGCTTTGCTGATGATCTCTAGCGCGGTTGTTTCGGTGGGGACGTGCACGTGCACCCTCCAGGAAAGTGTGTGCTCGCTGGTTGCAGCCTTCTGGCTCGGGTTGGCGTGGTTGTAGCCGCGGTACTCCGGATCGTGCTCTGAGACCGGTTCCATGGCGGACATGACAACGGAGTCCCCTACCGCATCGAGCGCGGCACGCATCAGGGCAGCATCGAGTGCCGATGCGGTCACGGTGCATACAACTTCCACACCATCGGCCGCTTCAACCTGTTCAATGCGGATCTCGCCTTGGTCATGATAGCCGGGCAAGTCACGATAAGGCTCTGGGTCAACGGCGGTGTGTGTGACTGCGGCGAGCAAACAGTTCAGGATGATCGCGAAACCGACCGCGCCGGCATCCACGACCGCAACATCAGTGAGGTCTTTCAACCGGACCTGTGTGTCCTCGGCTTCCCTCAACGCGGCCCGCCACGCCTCCTCGAGGGTTCCTATCAGCGCGGCAGGTTCGGTCTCGGGCCCGGTGAGCTGGCGCTTGCACTGTGGGACGGTGCGCTGTGGCACGGTGCCCTGTGGGACGGACTGTTTCTGGTGGCCGCGTTGTTTCTGTTGGCTGGCTCGTGCTCTGGCGGCATCACTTGCGGCTTCCATGACTGACAAGATGGTTCCGCCCACAGGCTCAGACAACGCGGCCCACGCCCGTAACCGTCCAGCTTCGAGACTCTCGGCGAGCGCCGGCGCGGTGAGGGTCGTGATTCCTGCGAGGGATTCACCCATCCCGAGTAGAAACACTGAGACGAGGGATCCTGAGTTTCCTTGGGCTGAGCCGAGCGCTTGCCGGGCAGCAGTTGCGAGGTGGTGCCCGAGGTCCCCGGTAGGTTCAGCCTCGGTGATGGCCTGGTGCACGGTGCGCATCGTCGCTACAAGGTTCGTTCCGGTGTCACCGTCTGGGACTGGGAAGACGTTGATCGCGTTGAGGGATTCCTGTTGCTTGGTTAGCTCGGTGACGCTGAGGCTCAGCCAGTCTTGGAGCCCTGAAAAGTCCGCGCGGATTGCCTGCGTCACCGTGCCCTCCCTCTCACTCATCCACCATTGGTTCAGAATACTTATTTAGCTAATCCGTGGCGAGTCATGAAATCCTCCATGCCGCCTTCTCGCATCGCTTTAGAGAATTCGTTGATCACGTCCATGTCCGGGACCACGATGGATTGGCCGTCAGCGCTGGTGCCCACGCCTTTATTCGGCAGGGTCATGAAGTGGAAGTCGTTGGCTCTCACACCCGGCATGGTGATCCCAAGCTGCATGAGTTTCCATCCGGTGAGGGTCTCGTCGCGGGTCATATAGGGCGCCATTGCGCCTACCGTGTTGGTTGTCTTGACCGGGTTGATCAAGGTTTGCGGGCTCAGCATTTTAGTGAAGATGACTTTCACAAGCTGCTGCTGGTTCTTCACACGCTGATAGTCGCCGTCCTTGAAGGCGTAACGCTCGCGGACAAACCACAATGCTTGCTTGCCGTTGACGTCCATGCGGCCTTCATAGTGGGTGCCTGCTTTATCGAAGGGCTGTGGAACATCGATCGTGACCCCGCCCAGCGCATCGACCATCCCTTCGAATCCGGAGAAGTCGATGGTCATGACGTGATCGATAGGAACGTTGAACAGGTTCTCTAGGGTTGCCACGGTCAAGGGCATCTTGCCCATCGCGTAGGCGGCGTTGATCTTCGCCTCACCGTGATTCGGGATGTTCACCCACGTATCACGCATGATCGAGGTGACATAGACCCCGTGCCTATCGGATGGGATGTGCATCAGCATCATCGTGTCCGTACGGCCGGAATCGTTCTGACCGCCGCGGGAATCGTTACCGAGCAGAAGAATGTTGACGGACCTATCCCCTGGCCCGTGTTGCGGCCGCTGCCCTTGCGGGAACGCCTCCGCCACCGGAATCGCGTGGGACTCGTTGAACTTCGCGGCAAGCACCGCCGCATAGACACCCAGCAAACCCAGAACAACAAGGACGATCGTGAGCAGCGAAATCAGGAACTTCTTGCCCCCGCTCTTCTTCTTTCGCGGCTTGCGCTGCGGCGGATACGGCTGCTGCCCCGGCTGTTGATACGGCTGACCAAGCTGCTGATACTGCTGGTTGGCCGGGTACGGCTGCCCCTGTTGGTATGGCTGGGCAGGCTGATACGGCTGGGCAGGTTGGGAATAGCCATATCCTTGTTCCCCTCCGTACCCTGAACCGGATCCGTAGCTTGAGCGCCCCGAGGAGGTCGCGCTGAACTCATCGCCCCATTGACCATTGTCGTACCGGTCGTCGTCATACCGGTCAGGGTCGACGTTGAATCTCCGGTCGCTCATCGGCGGTCTCCTACCTCGTTCAATGCGCATCTGATGTGCACAGTACAACTGTCTTACAGGAAAGCTTAGAGCCGCACCCTGCAGATAAACTGAAGATATGCGTGCTTTTCCCGTGTTCTCTCAGCCTTCTAGGCCTGTTCAGCCTCGCATCACACTCCGTTGTCGTGGACGCAAGGCCGCTATCGCCACTGTACTGAGTATTGGCGCAACCCTCACCTTGAGCGGTTGTAGCGAACCGGTCGAGGTCGCTCCCGCAGAGAACGCAGCAGATGCCCGATGCTCACAGGTCATGATCACCTTGCCACAAGAGATCTCAGGGCAGCCTAAACGGAAAACCACGAGCCAGTCGACTGCCGCGTGGGGTTCACCGGCTTCAGCGATCCTCAAATGCGGTGAGATTGCGCCCGCCGTCACCTCAGACAGGTGTTCCACTTTGGATGAGGTGGATTGGACCGCGCGTGAGAACAATGACGGTACATGGACGATCGCAACCTACGGCCGTGAACCGTACATCACCATCACGATCGACACGGCACGCATCTCTTCCTCCGATGTCGCAGTTGCGGTCTCTGATGCCGTGAAGAACAACAAAGCAACCAAACGCTGCACCTCAGCCCGCGACCTCAACCTCGAAGCGCCTGAGGACGCGGACGCGGACGTGGTCAGCGAAGGCAAGAAGAACGGCTAACGCAGTAACCCCGGCTGCCGCTCAAAGGCAAGGGTGATCAGCTCGGTGATCAGATCTTCGTACGGCAAACCACTTGCCGCCCACAGTTGCGGATACATGCTAATCGGGGTGAAGCCTGGCATCGTGTTGATCTCGTTGATGATCCATTCGCCGGCTTCATCCAAGAAGAAGTCCACGCGTGAGGGGCCTTCGCAACCGAGTGCGTCATAAGCGATGATCGCGTGTTCCTTGAGGGATGTAGCCTGCTCCTCGCTCAGCTGTGCAGGGGCTTCGGTGCGTGCGTTGTCATCGGCCAGGTATTTCGATTCATAGTCATACAGGTCAGCTGCGGCCTCATCGACCACAACCTCACCGCCCACCGAGGCACGTGTCGGCTCGCCTCGGCGCCCTTCTAAGGCAGCGCACTCAATCTCACGCCCTGTGATGCCCTGCTCGATCAATACCTTCGGGTCATGCATCCGGGCTTCCTCGATCGCAAGGCTCAAATCCTCACGATCATCCACACGCACAACACCTTGCGAAGAGCCTGCCCGCGCAGGCTTCACAAACAACGGAAGCTCAAGGGAGTCACACCGGTCTAAGCAACTTTGAGGGTCCGCATCCCATTCACGGTTGGTGACCACCTGATAAGGCCCCACACGCAAGCCAGCTGCGTTGAAAGCCATCTTCATCAGATGCTTATCCATACCCACAGCAGAAGCCGCAACACCCGAGCCCACATATGGGACCCCGATCAGCTCCAGCAGGCCCTGAACCGTGCCATCCTCGCCATATGGACCATGTAACAGCGGGAACACAACGTCGATACCGGTGAGCATCTTGACCATCTCACCTGGTTGGGCATCCGTGACCAGACGCGCCGCCGCATCGGGGCTGTCCGAGCGCATGAGCCGCACCGGCTGGCCTTGAGGCTCAACCATCGGTTCAACACCGCCGTCGAAGGAATACGTCAGAACCTGCTGCGGCGCAACCAGCGTCCATACGCCGTCCTGGGTGACACCCACTGGAATCACGGTGAAACGATCCGTATCGATCGCACGCAAAACTCCGGCCGCGGTCACACACGAAACCGAATGTTCGCTCGACTGGCCACCGAAAAGGAGCAAAACCTTCCGTTGAGGCGTTGACACTGGTTACGCTCCTTCCGATTTCAGATCCCGGTCCAACAGCAGCTTAGGCATCTTCACCACCGGCTCGGATCCATCCAGAACCATCGAAGCCGCCGCAGCGATCGGCATATCAACACCGTTTTCGTGAGCAAGTTCCAAAACAGCCGAGCAGCTCTTGACGCCTTCTGCCACCTGGGTCATCTTCGAGATCACCTGCTCCATGCTCAGCCCCTGACCAAACAGACGCCCAGCAGTGTAGTTTCGGGACAACGACGAGGCGCACGTAGCCACGAGATCCCCCATACCGGCAAGCCCCGACATCGTCTCCGCTTTACCGCCAAGAGCCACAGCCAAACGAGTGGTTTCTGCAAGCCCGCGGGTAATCACGGTGGCCTTCGTGTTA
The DNA here is from genome assembly GCF_031458175.1 of Pseudoglutamicibacter albus. Taxonomy (NCBI): domain Bacteria; kingdom Bacillati; phylum Actinomycetota; class Actinomycetes; order Micrococcales; family Micrococcaceae; genus Pseudoglutamicibacter; species Pseudoglutamicibacter albus. Next base: position 1,082,896 of record NZ_JAVDXX010000001.1, read on the forward strand.
TCCCCCATACCCATGCCATCGCACATACCCACCGCGAGCGCGATAATGTTCTTCACGATCCCGCCGATCTCAGCGCCAATCACGTCCCGGTTGGTGTAGGGACGGAAGTATGGGGCGGTGCAGGCCTTCGCGACGGCGTCAGCGGTCTCAGTGACAGCGCACGCAACCACCGAGGCGGTGGGTTCTTCACGCGCGATCTCGCGTGCAAGGTTAGGGCCGGAGAGGACCACAAGCTTGTCTTGCCTGGTTCCCAGAACTTCCTGAACCACCTGAGTCATGCGCAGACCCGTGCCTCGTTCCAGGCCCTTCATCAACGAAACGATGATCGCCTCAGACGGGATGTGCTCCACCCATTGGGTGAGCTGCTCCCGCAAGGTTTGAGCCGGTACAGCGAGAACCACCATGTCCGCACCAGCAAGTGCCGCTCCCGGATCCGAGGTTGCGGTGACATTGAGCGGCAACATCAATTCACCGAGGTAGCCGCTGTTCGTGTGTTTGGTCGCGATCTCTTGGGCCACCTCGTCACGACGGGCCCATAACGTTACGGTCGCTTCCGGGTTGGCGTCAGCCAAAACTTTGGCGAACGTGGTCCCCCACGAGCCTGAACCCATCACGGTGAGATTCTTCACGCGTATGCCTCCAACGCTGTGTTCTCTTCTGAAGCGTCTACTGCGCGGTATCTACTGCGCGGTTTCACCGCTTTTCTACCAGTCTTCTTGCTCACGGCGGCGGCGCTTTTCTTCTTCGCGCTGCTTGAGCTGTTCATCGTTATCGGCCGTAGGATTCCACGGCGCTTCCGGGGGTTCTTCACCGCGCAAGTCAGAGACCAGGTACGTCATGTGTTTCATGATGCGGGTGGTTGCCTCGTCCAGCACCGAGCGGGTCATTGGTCCGCTACGCAGGTCATCGAGGTCAATCTCCGTGCCTGCCATGACCACGGTCGCTTTCCGCGGGAACAGCTTGAGCCTGCGTGGTTTGCCGCCCAAAAGTTCCTGATCCCCCCAGTGGACAACAGGGACCACTGGTGCGTTGGTTTTCAGTGCGAGCCGAGCCGCACCCGTGCGGGCCTGCATAGGCCACTTATCCGGGTCTTGGGTCAAGGTCCCTTCCGGATAGATGATGATCACACCGCCGCGCCCAATCACTTCAGCTGCCGCTTCGAGCGAGAGCTTGGCACCCGGCCCTCCGCGTTCAACCGGGATCTGGCCGGTCGCTTTCAGAACGCGACCAACCAACGGGATCTTGAACAGCGGTGACTTCGCGAGGAAACGCGGAAGCAATCCCTGCACATAAACCGATTCGGCGATGATGAGCGGGTCAAGTTCACTGATGTGGTTCGCAACGATGATCGAGCCCGGCTTGATCGACCCCATACCAACCCAGGTGCGGCGCAACAACAGCGCCAGGGCTGGGCGTACGAAAGCTGCGGCGGTCCCGAAAGTGATGCGTGCGGCGAGGGTTTCGTTAGATCCCTTCCGCGCCATCACGCTTGTTCCTTCAGCTCGATATCGGCGCCTAGGCCACGCAACTTATCGGTGAAGTGTTCATAGCCGCGGTTGATGAGGTCGATGCCGGTGGCATTCGACACGCCTTCGGCTGCCAGCGCTGCAATCACGTGGGAGAATCCACCCCGCAGATCCGGGATCACAAAGTCAGCGCCCTTGAGATTGGACTTACCGGTGATCACCGCGGAATGCAGGAAGTCACGGTTGCCGAAGCGGCACGGCAGAGATCCGAGGCACTGGCGGTGCAGCTGAATCGTTGCACCCATGCGCTTGAGCGCGTCAGTGAAGCCGAAACGGTTCTCATACACCGTCTCGTGCACAATCGAAACGCCCGTGGCCTGGGTCAAAGCCACCACGAGCGGCTGCTGCCAGTCCGTCATGAAACCAGGGTGCACATCGGTCTCTACGACGAGGGGGTTGAGGTCACCGCTTGGGTGGAAGAACCGGATCCCTTCGCTCTGGACTTCGAATTCGCCACCGAGGCGGCGGTAGCAGTTCAGGAACGCGGACAAGTCTTTCTGGTCCGCGCCCTTCACGAGGATGTCTCCCCCGGTCGCTAGGGCAGCGGAAGCCCACGATGCGCCCTCATTGCGGTCTGGCAGGGCGGTGTGGTCGTAGGCGCGCAACGATTCGACGCCTTCGATCACGAGGGTGCGTTCGCCGCGCAGGTCGATGATCGCGCCCATCTTCTGCAGAACAGAGATGAGGTCTTGAATCTCAGGTTCAACCGCCGCGTTCTTCAACTCGGTGATGCCCTGGGCTCGCACCGCGGTCAACAGAACCTGCTCGGTCGCACCTACGGAAGGATAAGGCAACTCGACCTTGGCGCCGTAGAGGCCGTTGCGCGCGGAAATGCTGATCCCGTTCGGGGCCTTCTCAACGACGGCGCCGAATTCGCGCAGAACCTGCAAGTGGTAGTCGATCGGGCGATCGCCGATGCGGCAGCCACCCAGGTCCGGGATGAAGGCTTCCCCGATCGTATGCATGAGCGGGCCGCAGAACAGGATCGGGATGCGCGAGTCCCCTGCGAACGCATCGATTTCGGCGCTCGAGGCAGTCTTGGCGCCCGAGGGGTCCATCACGAGCTCGCCCTTGTCGTGATCGATATCGACCGTCACGCCGTGCAGGCGCAACAGGCCAGCTACCACGTCGACGTCCCTGATCTGAGGGACGTTGCGCAGAATCGATTTCCCACTACCCAGCAAGGACGCGACCATCGCCTTTGGCACCAGATTCTTGGCACCACGTACCGTCACCTCACCAGTGAGTGGGCGGCCACCATTAATGGACAGGACCTTGGTCGTCACGCTTTAGCTTTCCTTGTCATCAGCGGGCAGTGGTTAAGCACGGGATGACCCCGTTAGTTCCTCACCATCATATAGGTCAGGGCGTGTGGCATGGAAAAGCTAATCCCCAGCCACATGCATTGAGTGATTCATAATCTCACATCTGCAAGTGACTGGGGATTCAGACTGGCAATGCTATGAAAACGAACAGGAGATTCAATCCTGCAGCACAGCCTGGAGTCCGTTTTAAGAGCGGGCTGGGAGTGTGGTTGGTTTGAACGATGGACGGCGTGCTTCGTATTCAGCGATCGCCTCTTCTTGGCGCAGCGAAAGGTCGATATCGTCGAGGCCTTCAGCGAGACGCCACGCGGTATCGGAGTCGACGTAGAAGCCCACGGTCAACGAGCCCGCGGTGATGGTGCGGTTCGGAAGGTCGACCGTGATGTCCATCCCAGGGTTTTGCTCAACTTGCTTCCACAGCAGTTCAACGTCAGATTGCTCAACTTGTGCCGTGAGTAGTCCCTGCTTGCCGGAGTTTCCGCGGAAGATATCGGCGAAACGCGATGAGATCACTACCCGGAAGCCGTAGTCTTTGAGCGCCCACACGGCGTGCTCGCGTGAGGATCCGGTGCCGAAGTCCGCGCCTGCGATCAGAACGCTGCCATTCTTATACGGCTCTTGGTTCAGGATGAACTCTGGGTCTTGCCGCCAGCGGGCAAACAGCGCGTCATCGAAGCCGGTTTTGGTGATGCGTTTGAGGTAGACCGCCGGGATGATCTGGTCGGTGTCGACGTTGGATGCTCGCAGTGGCACGGCAACGCCGGTGTGTGTGCTGAATTTCTCCATGATGAATGTCCTTCTCTACCAGCGTGCGGTTATGCGGAGGCCGTTGCGGCGTGGTTTTCGATGATGTCCGTTGGCGAGGACAGTGTGCCTCGCACCGCAGTTGCCGCTGCTACGAGCGGGGACACGAGGTGGGTTCGCCCACCTTTACCCTGGCGGCCTTCAAAGTTGCGGTTGGAGGTCGATGCGCAGCGCTCGCCTTCGGAGAGCTGGTCTGGGTTCATGCCCAGGCACATTGAGCAACCGGCAAAGCGCCATTCGGCACCGAAGTCCTTGAAAACCTGATCCAGGCCTTCGGCTTCTGCTTCAAGCCGCACGCGTGCGGACCCGGGAACCACGATCATGCGTACGTTCGGGTCTTTTTCTTGCCCGCGGATCACATCCGCCGCGGCCCTGAGGTCTTCCATGCGGGAGTTGGTGCAAGAGCCTAAGAATACTGTGTCTACGCGGATGTCTTTCATGCGGGTTCCGGCTTCCAGCCCCATGTATTCGAGTGCGCGTTGGGCTGCAGCTTTCTCGTTTTCGTCACCATATTCTTCTGGGTGCGGAACCACGTCGTTGAGCGAAACGCCCTGGCCCGGGTTGGTGCCCCAGGTTACGAAGGGTTCGAGCTCGTCGGCGTCGAGGAACACTTCTGCATCGAATGTCGCGTCATCGTCGGTGCGCAGGGTCTTCCAGTATTCGACCGCGGCGTCCCACTCTTCGCCTTGTGGGGCGTGTGGGCGGCCCTTGATGTAGTCGAAGGTTGTCTGGTCTGGGGCGATCATGCCTGCACGCGCGCCGGCTTCGATCGACATGTTGCACATCGTCATGCGGGCTTCCATCGAAAGCTGCTCGATCGCAGAGCCGCGGTATTCCAGCACGTAGCCCTGCCCGCCACCGGTACCGATCTTGGCGATCACCGCGAGGATGATGTCTTTCGAGGTCACGCCTGGGCGCAGGGTTCCTTCAACGTTGATCGCCATGGTCTTGAACGGCTTGAGCGGCAGCGTCTGGGTTGCCATGACGTGTTCGACTTCCGAGGTTCCGATGCCGAAGGCCAGCGCACCGAACGCGCCGTGGGTTGATGTGTGGGAGTCACCGCACACGATCGTCATACCGGGCTGAGTGAGGCCCAGCTGTGGGCCAACGACGTGCACAATGCCTTGTTCTTTATCGCCCAGTGAGTGCAAGCGGACACCGAATTCCTTGCAGTTAGCGCGCAAAGTTTCGATCTGCTTTGCGGAGATCGGGTCTTGGATGGGCCGGTCGATCTCCAGGGTTGGGGTGTTGTGGTCCTCGGTCGCGATGGTCAGGTCAGGCCGGCGTAGCTTTCGGCCCGCTAGGCGCAGGCCTTCGAAAGCCTGCGGCGAGGTGACCTCGTGCACGAGGTGTAGGTCGATGTAGAGCAAATCAGGGCGGCGGTCGAGGCCTTCACCCTCGCCTCGAGCTACGACGTGGTCTTCCCACACCTTCTCTGCCAAGGTGCGCGCGGCTCCTGTGCTCGACATGTTGTTCTTCCCTTCTGAGTGCTGTGCGTTCCCAGTCACGATGTTCTCAGCTGTGATGGTCTCAGTCACGATGCTCACAGCTGCGATGCTTGCTGTGATCGCGGCGTGTGTTCACGACCACGCTAACATCAGACTATTCCACATTCTGATCTTGTGTCTCAAAGATTGAGACGTTATGGTTTCTAGCATGTCACAAAACAGTGGTGTGGGCGTCATCGATAAAGCGACGATGATCCTTGATGCCCTCGAGTCTGGACCTGCAAGCCTCGCGGACCTCGTGGAAGCGACCCACCTCGCCCGGCCAACAGCCCACCGGCTCGCCCAAGCCCTGGTTCATCACGGCCTTGTGACCAAAGACCTTCACGGCAGGTTCGTCCTCGGCCCACGTCTATCTGAGCTAGCGGCCGCCGCAGGTCAAGACCGGCTTGTCTCCGCATCGCGCCCAGCTCTACAGCGCTTGCGGGAACTCACTAACGAAAGCACCCAGGTTTTCAAACGCCAAGGCGATCTGCGTGTATGCATTGCCTCCGCAGAGCGCCCCACTGGCCTACGCGACACTATCCCGGTGGGTACGCAACTGTCCATGGCCGCAGGTTCGGCTGCCCAGATCTTGCTCGCGTGGGAGGATCAGGCCCGCATCGTGCAGGGTCTTGAAGAGGCGCGGTTCACTGCGCATGACCTCGCGCGCGTCAAGAAGCGCGGCTGGGCACAGTCCGTGGGAGAACGCGAACGCGGTGTGGCCTCCGTGTCCGCGCCGATCTTCAGCCCGACCGGGAAGGTTGTGGCCGCGCTTTCGATGTCCGGGCCTGTTCAACGCATCAGCAATGACCCGGGGAAACGCTACGGAAGCATCGTCGCGCAAGTCGCTCATGATCTCAGCGCCTCAATCGCGGTCTAGGTTTGCAATCTAGGTTCTCAGTCTAAGTTCGCACCGCTGGCACCTTGAGGGCTCGTACTGCTTAGGGCTTATCTGTCGAATAGTGATCGAAACCTAGGTTTTCATCCAGGCGCTGCCCCTCCAGATAAATCCCAGACTGCCGGCCTGCCTGGTTCAGCTGTGTAACCTCGCCGATTCGTACGATGCTGACGCCCGGTAGCTGAGGCAACTCCGTTCCGGCGGGCACGGTGAATAAGAGGTTGAACTCCTCTCCTCCGTAGAGAACGTTGTGGCGCGCTTCTGCGCTCTGCAGGGCCCACGCTTGCCCCAACTGTGCCGCCATCCGTTCAATAGCTGCCTCATCCAGGACCATGTCTACCCCGCTGGCTTCGGCGATGCGCGTGGCGTCCCGCACTAGACCGTCGGAAACGTCGATGCCGGCGATGCGGTGGCCAGCTGCAGCTAGTGCTGGTCCGAGCTCCAGCGGCGGGGTGGGCATGAAGTGCGCCTCGAGAGCGCGAGCCAATTCGTCTTCGTCAGGCTGAGCGTGCTGCCTCGGCATGTGCTCTAGGGAAGGCTCTTGTTGCGTTCTGGAGTCCAGGAGCCGGTTCAGGGCAGTGCCGGATGTGCCTGGCAGCCTGCCTGCGATATAGAGCTGATCCCCTGGCCGGGCCGCGTTGCGGACGATGGGCCGGGCCTTACTATCGAGTTCCCCGACCGCAGTGATCGTGATCGAGATCGCTTCAGCAGCAGATACGTCCCCACCGAGTAGTTCCACACCTTCTGCCCCGAGTACCTCGCAGGCGTCCCGCATGCCTGCGGCGAATTCGCTGGGCCAACTCGCCGCAACATTCTTCGAGAGTGACAGGGACATCAGAAGAAAACGGGCCCGCCCACCCATCGCGTTAATATCGGAAAGGTTCTGCGCCGCGCACTTGAAACCAAGTAGCCGCGGGGATGTTTCGACACCGCTGGGCCACGCCTGCATAAAGTCTTGGCCTTCAACCGAGGTATCCATCGTCAAGACCAGGCGCGCGTTTGCGGCGAGTACGGCGGCGTCATCGCCGTTACCAACAAGCACTGCTCCGCGACCCCGAGCCTCATCAGGGCCTTGGACCGCTGAGTTCACGGAGCCCGCTGAGCTAGCGTTGGGCGCGAAGGCGCGGTTGATGGAGGCGATGATGGCTGCCTCGCCTAATCCACTGACGGTCCCCACCGGTTTCCCTTTCTGCGCACGATTCTGCACCCGTTTCTGCGCACATTTCTGCGCACGTGAATGAGTCACTAGCCAGATTAGGGTATAAAAAATCCCGGTGATGCGATCACCGGGATTTTTCTTGCGTGACCCCAGCGGGATTCGAACCCGCGTTACCGCCGTGAGAGGGCGGCGTACTAGGCCGCTATACGATGGGGCCGCTTTCGCGACACGCTACGCAGATCCTCAATGAATCTGCATCACATATTGAATTAGTGAACCGTGTGTTGCGACGTGACCCCAGCGGGATTCGAACCCGCGTTACCGCCGTGAGAGGGCGGCGTACTAGGCCGCTATACGATGGGGCCAAATGCTACTCCCCATCTCTTTAACCCACTGCTTGCCAGAACAAGTACGTGTGGGGTTTAAGGGGAATCGCTGATCTCTTCTGCCGTGAGGGCTACCCGCTTCCATAACAGCGGTGAGATCTTCGCTGGGATACCAGGACTCGAACCTAGAATAACTGAACCAGAATCAGTCGTGTTGCCAATTACACCATATCCCAATGTGCACTACAGCGTAGCACGATCAATATGAATTCTCATATTCAATTATGCTTACCCGGTTTTGCGAATCAGTATTCTCAAACTGCTCGCATTCACCGAGTGTTTTTCGTTGCGATCAAATGTTTTCTCGCGACGGCATGCGATTGTCTAGCCTACCCGAGACGAGGGAGGAAACCAAATCGGCTTCCTCCCTCGTGTCGAACGCCACATTAACGCCGGGTTTACTCCGCGTGGTTCTCGCGGAATGCACGCAGCCGCGCCAGGGTTGATTCTTTACCCAGAATTTCGAGGGATTCGAACAGTGGCGGGGACACCCGATGCCCGGAAACAGCGGTGCGGACCGGGCCGAACGCTAGGCGTGGCTTGAGCCCAAGGCCATCAATGAGGCTTTCCCGCAGGGCTTGCTCGATGTTGTCTACCGTGAACTCGGAGACCTTCTCGAGCGCGTCCGCTGCAACGTCGATGACCTCGCCCAGGTTCTCTGGCATGCGCTTGAGGGCGTCGTCATCCATCGTGATCTCAGCGTCTGGCTTGAACAGGAAGTCCAGCATCTTAGGCGCCTCGCCCAACAGTTGCATGCGTTCCTGGACCAGAGGCGCCGCCGCTTCAAGGATGCGCTGTTCGTCTTGTGTCAGCGGGTCCGAGACAAGCTCAGCGTCTCGCAGGTACGGGATCAAACGTTCAATGAAAACTTCAGGCGAAAGCCTACGGATGTGCGTTCCGTTGATGGCTTCGGCTTTCTTGACGTCAAAGCGGGCAGGGTTGGGCTGTACATCCTTGATGTCAAAGGCCTTGACCATCTCCTCCGTCGTGAAGATGTCCTCATCCCCGGAGATCGCCCACCCCAGCAACGCGAGATAGTTGACGAGGCCTTCCTTGATGAAGCCGGCGTCGCGCAGGTTGAACAGCGATGATTCCGGGTCACGCTTGGACAGCTTCTTATTGCCCTGCCCCATGACGTATGGCATGTGGCCGAAACGCGGCAGGTATTCAGCGATCCCCAGCTCAATCAGCGCGCGGTAGAGCGCGATCTGACGTGGGGTCGAGGACAAGATATCTTCGCCGCGCAGAACGTGCGTGACACCCATGAGCGCGTCATCAACCGGGTTGACCAGCGTATACAGAGGCGCGCCGTTGGCGCGGGCCACCACGAAGTCAGGAACCGAACCGGCTGGGAACGTGATCTCACCGCGGATGAGGTCCTCGAACGTAATGTCCTCGTCCGGCATCCGCAGACGGAACACGGGCTTGCGGCCCTCGTCACGGAAGGCTTGCTTCTGTTCCTCGGTGAGGTCGCGATCGTAGTTGTCATAGCCTAACTGGACGTCCTGCCCAGCTGCCTGGCGGCGTGCCTTGACTTCCTCCGGGGTCGAGAAGTCCTCATACACGTATCCGCCGTCGATCAGCTTGCGCAGAATATCAGCGTAAATATCCATGCGCTGGGACTGGCGGTACGGCTCTTGCGGCCCGCCCACGCAGATGCCTTCGTCCCAGTCGATCCCGAGCCACTCCATCGCGTCGATGACCTGGTTGAAAGACTCTTCAGAGTCGCGCGCGGCATCCGTGTCCTCGATGCGGAAAATCAGGGTTCCGCCCGTGTGGCGCGCATAAGCCCAGTTGAACAGGGCGGTGCGGACCATACCGACGTGCGGGGTGCCGGTGGGTGAAGGGCAGAAACGAACGCGAACAGGAGTTGAATCGGAAACCGTAGGAAGCGACGCAGTAAAGCTCATGATCCTTTATCTTAGTAGGTCGTTATCAACGATGAGGGCAACCAACAATGACGGCAAGCAACGATGCGGGGCCGCCAACCGAGCGGTTGCCGGCTACATCACGCGATTCGATAGCGTGCCGATGCCTTCGATGGTGACTTCAACAGTCTGTCCTTCCTGCAGCAGCCCAACGCCTGCCGGGGTTCCGGTGAGCAGCACATCGCCTGGAAGCAGCGTGAACGCTTCGGAGGCTTGCGCGATCAGGCCCGCGACCTGGGTCAGCATGTCACGGGTATTGCCGTCTTGGACCGTCTCGCCATCAACTGCGGTGGTGATCGCCAACGCATCAGGGTCCAATTCGGTCTCGATCCACGGACCCAATGGAACCGACCCGTCGAAGCCTTTAGCGCGGGACCATTGACCATCGTTGCGTTGGGCGTCCCTCGCGGTGAGGTCATTGGCGATCGTGTACCCGAACACGACCTCGTGGGCGTTCTCCGGCGGGACGTCTTTACAGATACGGCCGATCACAACAGCGAGCTCCCCCTCATAGGAGATCTCGTCGGAGAAGTCCGGGAACCGGATGGGCTCCCCCGGCCCCAAAACCGCGGTGTTCGGGATCAGGAACATGACTGGCCGGGCGGGCGCTTCCCCACCCATCTCGCGTGCGTGCTCGGCATAGTTTTTGCCGAAACCCACGACCTTGGAACGCGGGATGATCGGTGCGACTAAACGCACATCATCTAATGCGTGCACGGTCTGGGTTGGTTGGACGCCGTGGAAGAACGGGTCACCAGCTAACTCGATAACCTGCTCGTCTTCTACGAGTCCATAGAACGGATCATCATCAATGACACAACGGGCAATACGCATGAAACCAGCCTACTGGGTCTACTGGAGCTCAGTTGGGTGCGGGGATGTCAAGGGGCTGCGCGGTCAGGCGAGCTGGTGCAGCCATCCGCGTGTGTCATCGACCGCACCGGTCTGTACACCGAGGAGGTCGTGGCGGATTGTTGCCCACACGCCATCGTGCTTCACTTCCGGCATCGTGAGGGTCATGTCACGGCCGCGTAGCTGCGAGATCGGTGTGATGACTGCGGCGGTTCCGCACGCGAAGACTTCATCGAGGTTGCCTTCATCGAGGCGTTGTTTCCACTCACCGAGTGTGAAGGTGCGTTCCTCGACAGCCAGGCCCTTCTCTTGTGCGAGCTCAAGCACTGAGGAGCGCGTGACGCCGTGTAGGATTGTGCCGTCCAACGCTGGGGTGACTAGAGTCTTGCCGTTATCGATCACGAAGAACACGTTCATGCCGCCGAGTTCCTGGACCGCGTGATCGTTTGTTGGGTCGGTGAAGATGACCTGTTGGCAGTCGTTGGCTTCAGCTTCGAGTTGGGCGATGAGCGAGGCCGCATAGTTGCCGCCGCACTTGGCTTCGCCGGTGCCTCCGTGGCCTGCGCGGGCATAGGTTTCAGAGAGCCAAATCTGAACCGGTTTAAGCTCGCCGCCAAAGTAGTTACCGGCAGGTGAGGCGATCACGCGGAACTCATAACGATGCGATGGCCGCACCCCCAGGAACGCTTCGGTTGCGATCATGAACGGTCGCAAGTACAGCGATTCGCCGTCACCGTCTGGGATCCACGCCTCATCAGCGCTCACAAGTTCCTTGATCGCCTGCAGGAAGACGTCTACCGGCAGTTCGGGCATTCCCAAACGGACCGCTGAGCGGTTCAGACGGCGTGCGTTGGATTCGGGACGGAAGCTGTACGCTCCGCCATCCTTGTGGCGGTAGGCTTTGAGCCCTTCGAAGATTTCTTGGCCGTAGTGCAGAACAGCGGCGGCCGGGTTAAGTGTGACCGGGCCATATGGAACTACCCGCGCGCTGTGCCAGCCCTTGTCAATATCCCAGTCGATAATGACTTGGTGGTCCGTGTAGTGGGTTCCGAAACCTGGGTCTTGCAGGATCTTTGCGCGTTCCTCGTCCGAGGTCGGGTTGGTCGTGAGCGTGCGGGTGAATTCCACTGTTATGCTCCAGTTCCGATACGTTTCGCCGCTCATGGTGGCGGCTCGTGATGTGTTTGTGCGGCGACACAGACGCTGAGTCTGCATGCACCTGTAGGTAACCCCTTTAGGTAACCCTAGTCCCGCGCCTACCCTATGCGGTAGAGCAAGACCGATGATGGGAGTTTGAGGCCGCGCTATGCGCTCAGCTGCGCGATGATCGCATCGCCGATTTCGGTTGTGGCTCGCTGCGGCGCGGCGGGCGCATCAACGAGTGCCGCGAGGTCGCGTTCGACTGCCGCTTCGATCGCGTCGGCTTGCTCGCATAGCCCTACGTGGCGCAACAGGAGTGCACCGGAGAGGATCGCGGCGGTCGGGTCCGCGATGTTCTTTCCTGCGATGTCTGGCGCGGATCCGTGGACTGGCTCGAACATCGACGGCGCGGTTCCATCCACGTTGATGTTGCCGGAGGAGGCGAGCCCGATGCCGCCGGTGACGGCTCCTGCGAGGTCGGTGAGGATGTCGCCAAAGAGGTTATCGGTCACGATCACATCAAAGCGGGCTGGGTCTGTGACCATGAAGATGGTTGCCGCGTCGACGTGCAGGTAGTCCACGGTGACGTCTGGATAGTTCGTGGCTTCTTCGTTGACGATGCGGTTCCAGAGCTTGCCGGCGTTGACCAAAACATTGTGTTTGTGGACCAGCGTGAGTTTCTTGCGGCGTGCGTTGGCGCGTTGGAAGGCGTCGCGGACTACGCGGCGGACGCCGTGGGCCGTGTTGATGGATACTTCGGTTGCGATCTCGTGTTCGGTTCCCGTTTTGAATTGGCCGCCGTTACCTGCATAGAGGCCTTCGGTTCCTTCGCGGACCACAACAAAGTCGATCTGGCCGGGTTCGCTCAGTGGGCTCACGGAGCCTGGGAAGAGCCTGGATGGGCGCAGGTTCACGGCATGATCGAAGGCGAATCGAAGCTTGAGCAGGATCTCGCGCTCGAGGATGCCTGATGGGATCCGTTCGTCATTGGGGGCGGCACCTACCGCGCCGAAGAGGATCGCTTGGTGCTCACGGAGTTGCTCGAGGGTTTCCGTGGTGAGGGTTTCTCCGGTTTCGAGCCAGTGTTCGGCGCCGAGGTTGTATTCGGTGGTCGCTACGTCAACATCGGTGTTCTCCAGCGATGCCATGATGACTCTGAGGGCTTGGCTAATAACTTCGGGGCCGATGCCGTCGCCGGGGATCACTGCCAAATCAAGTGTGCGCGTCATGGTTTCCACCATACGCCCTCGTCCACAATATGAGCCAACATCCCACTATGTGGGACGTGTTTATGACGGCCTCGGCACGGCACGGCTATGCGCCCAAGCACCGTCGCTCCGTGGCGCCGCCGCGCGTCATACCCTGGTCGCAGTCAAAAGTGCCTCTTACTCATTAGAGTGTGGTGTATGGCCCAGACCGCTAACACTCGCCCAGGCAGGATAAGGCGCACGGAAACGTGGATCCGCACACATCCGGTGAGGATCGATATGATGCAAGCCGCCTGCATGGCCCTGTTCGTCAGCTTCATCTTCTGGGCGGCGGGTCCTCTCCCGCTGGGCCCGCACATGCCAGACCCAGAAAGCGGTGAATACCTTCAGGGGGCACCTGCGCTGCCATTCTGGCCGCTATTCCCCTATGCCGTGCGTCGCGCCACCGTACTCCTGGTGGGGCTAGTGTTGTGCGCTGCATGGGCTATTCGCCGCTATAAACCTGGCGCTGCGCTGGTGACCGCGGTGATCGCATGCCTTGTGCAAGTGTGCGTTGTCGCCGACCGGTCCCCCATGCTGATCCTCGTGCCTCCCATTATTTATTCTTCTGCCGCGCACGGGAGCCGTTGGGTCTCGAACACAGCTTTGGTTGCGGGGCTCCTCGGTTCCATTGTGGCAGTCGTGTTCTTCATGACACACGACGTGGAGTATCGGTCTGCCTTGGACTACGCGGCAGCGCTGATTGGGCATTGGCTCGTCGTGGCGGTCGCGTGGCTTCTCGGTCGCCTATCTTTCGAACGGCGCGCACGTTTCGAAGCTGAAAAGCTGCGGATGAAGAGGCTCATCGACGAGCAGATCAGGGAGCGTGAATTCGCTGCAGCGGATGAGCGGCGTCGTATCGCTCGGGAGATGCACGATGTGGTGGCTCATTCGCTCTCGGTCATCGTGACTCAGGCAGACGGCGGCCGATATGCGGCCGTCCAGCGTCCGGAAGTAGCGTGCGAGGTTTTGGAGACGATCTCTCAAACGGGACGTGAAGCGTTGACCGAGATGCGCTCACTATTGGGGGTTTTGAGGGATGAGGGCGATGAGGCCCGCAGAGCCCCCGCCCCTGGTTTTGATCGGCTTGATGAACTCGCCTACACCGCGAGCGCAAGTGGTATTGAGACCTCGATTGAGTGGAAGCACTCCCCTGCCGGTACGTTGCCTCCCGGTGCTGAGTTGGCGGTGTATCGGATTGTTCAAGAGGCGTTGACAAATGTTCGTAAGCACGCGGTTGCGCCTACGCGTACGGATGTTGTTCTGACGTGGATGGCCGGTGGGCTTGCGGTGACGGTGGCGAATGATTCGCTGCCACCGAGAGGTCCTCAGGCCCAAGGTGCTTCTCAGACGCAGGGTGTTGCCAGCGCAGATGCTTCAGATGCCCCGCCTCCGGTGACTGTTGGGGTTGCCGCCGCATTGCCATCGAGTGGACGCGGACAGGTTGGTATGCGCGAGCGGGCTGAGCTGTATGGGGGTAAGGTTGCTTTCTCGGTTTTGCCGGGGGGCTATCAGGTGTATGCGTTCATCCCGTATGCCTCGGATGAGCTTGCTAGTGCGTGAGCACGCCATCCTTGAATCAATAAGTCGTTAGGTATGAAAGTGATTGAGCCGGGCTTGGGCTTGGAAGGTTGTGGGTTTGGAGGGTTCCATGGAGCGGATTAAGGTTGCGCTGGTTGATGATCAGCAGTTGGTGCGTTCTGGTTTTCGAATGTTGATTGATTCGCAGCCTGATTTGTGTGTTATTGCGGAGGCCTCTGATGGTCTTGCGGTGTGCAGGCCGCCGGCAAGTGGAGCCTCCGTTGGTGATGCGGATGTTGTTTTGATGGATATCCGTATGCCTGGAATGGATGGGATTGCCGCGACCACGCAGTTGCTTTCAGATGCGGCTCGGCGTGGTGTGGAGGCCCCGCGGGTTTTGATTCTGACGACGTTTGATTTGGATGAGTACGTTCTTGATGCGATTTCGGCTGGCGCTGCCGGGTTCTTACTCAAGGATGTTCCTCCGGAGGATCTGCTGGAGGCGATCCGCACTGTGTTCCATGGTGGTGCGGTGGTTGCGCCGAGTTCTACTAAGCGGCTTCTGGACCATATGGCGCCTCTTTTGCGTTCTCAGGCTCAACAAGACGGGGCGTCGGCTCAGGACCTTCTGGAGCTTCTGACGGCGCGGGAGGCTGAGGTTTTCAAGCTCATGGCTGAGGGTTTCTCTAACACGGAGATCGCTGAGCAGCTGTGTTTGTCTGAGGCCACCGTCAAGACACACGTGGGCCGCGTTTTGTCCAAGCTTGAGGTCCGTGACCGCGTTCAGGCTGTCGTCCTTGCGTATAAAACAGGCGTCGTGACCCCTTAAGCAGGTCATCTGTTGCCGCTTCGAGGCCATGTCATACCTGAGTATGACATGGCCTTGCGTTTTTCCATCCTGGTGGTCGATGATCACAGATCGCGTGGAAATTACTGTAGAAGCATGACTACACAACCTCCATCATCTGAAGCACACATCGGTTCGCACGCGGCTCAGCCGGCAGTTGCAGCATGGAATCTCACCAAGATCTTTGGTGAGGGCTCTACTCAGGTCACGGCTTTGAACAACGTAACTGTGGGTTTTACCCGCGGTAGGTTCACCGCGATCATGGGCCCTTCGGGTTCGGGTAAGTCCACGTTGATGCACATGCTGGCAACCCTGGATCGCCCTACGAGCGGGGCATTGTCACTGGGTGATACTCGCGTGGACACCATGAATGAAGACGAGCAGACCCGTATGCGCCGCGAGCGCGTGGGTTTCGTGTTCCAGGCGTTCAACCTGGTTCCAACCTTGACGGCCAAGCAGAACATTCTTCTTCCGCTTGAGCTTGCAGAACAAAAGCCGGACATGGCTTGGTTCAACGAGCTCGTTGAGCGTTTGGGTCTGAGCGAACGTTTGAACCACAAGCCACACGAGCTCTCGGGTGGCCAGCAGCAGCGTGTTGCTGTGGCACGTGCATTGCTGTCCCGTCCCGATGTGATCTTCGGTGACGAGCCGACCGGTAACTTGGATTCGGAGTCCGGTAGCGAGGTGCTGACCTTGTTGCAGCGCGCAGCGCACGAATACGGCCAGACCGTAATCATGGTGACGCACGACCCGCAGGCTGCTTCCTACGCTGACCGTGTCTTGTTGCTCTCTGACGGTGTTATTGCCGGCGAGATCAATCACCCGACAGCCCAGGGTGTGGCTGAAGCACTCGCTCAGTTGGGGGCTAAATAATGAATACGATTGCACGCGCGAATGTGCGCGCTTATCTGCGCCGCTATATAGCGGTAATCCTCGCTGTGACGATCGGTGTTGCGTTCCTCAGCGCTGTCATGAACTTCTCGACCTCCTCGAAGGCGAGCCTCGCCAATTCCCAAGGCCAGGTCTATTCACAGTCTGATGTTGTCGTGCAGGTGAAGGATACCGGCAAGTCTCAGGGGGACCCTGAAAAAGCAGCACAGGGGCTGGAGCAAATCGACAAGATTGTGACCTCGAACGGTTCGGTTGCTGATCATGCGATGTATCAGAGCGCAATGATCTTCTCACTCGGCGGAGGCTACGATCCTCTGACCCTCTATGCAGTCAAGGGAGATTGGAGCCTGTTCGGTTTCAAGAAACTCGAAGGCGAATTCCCTGATGGCAAGAGCATCGGTATCTCCAAGGAGATCAAACAGCGCTTCAAGGGTTCTCAGGACTCAAGCGCGCCGGCGCTGACCTTGGGATACTCGCCGGATTCTGACGGGCAGGAGCAGGACCCGGAGGAAGCTAAGCCGCAGAAATACGAGGCCAACGGTGTATTTGAAGACTCTATGATGATCGATGACGTTGGTTTGCCTCTGGTCTTCATGGACTATAAGCAGGCTGAAGCCTCAGGCCTGTTGATGGGCTCTCCCGAGCCGGTGTACCTGCTCAAGCTCACCCCGGGTAGCAACCCGGATGAGATCGTACGGCAGATCAAAACCGCCGTGCAGAAAGCAGGCATCGAAGGCGTCACGGTTGCAACACCGGAGCAGCTGCTCGAGCAGTCGATGGAGAACATCGGCTCCTCCATGGTCTTCGTCACCGTAGCGCTCTTCGCGTTCGTGCTGCTCTCGGCAGTGGTGTGTGTGCTCGTCACATCGAACACGTTCACCGTGGTTTTGGCTCAGCGCACCCGCGAACTTGCGTTGCTTCGCACGATCGGTGCTAACTCGAAGCAGATCAAGTCCATGATGCGCACCGAAGGCCTCCTGGTCGGGTTGATCGGCGGCGTGGTTGGTGTTGCGCTCGGCATCGCGCTGATCGCCGGCGGTGGTTCGATCATGGCTTGGGTTACTAAGTCTTCGACGTTCCAGTTCGCATTCAACTGGTGGTCCCTCCCAGCCGGTATGGTCCTGGCCGTGGTCATGACATGGCTTGCCTCGATCCGCCCGGCAAAGAAGGCTTCCAGCCTCTCCCCGATCGCTGCCCTCCAGCCGCAAGAAACCGTGACGGTCGGTAGCCGTAAGGGCAAGAAACGCATCACCACCGGTGTGCTGCTGATCCTGTTGGGTGCCGTTTTCATCGGCATCGGCATGGCTGGGCCTGCGGTTCTCCCTGTCGAAGATGACGCCGACACTGCCGCGGTGTTCTTCTTGGTCGTCTTCCTAGGGTGCGTGCTGGCCTTCCTCGGCCTGCTCGTTGTCGCGACCTTCCTCGTGCCGTTCCTTGTGGGGCAGGCCGGTAAGCCCTTCGCTGGGAAACCGGCTGGAAAGCTCGCCGGGCTCAACGCGGTACGCCACCCAGCCCGCACAGGTGCGGTCGGCTCCGCACTGATGATCGGTGTGGTGTTGGTTGCGGCATGCCTCACGGGTATGTTCAGCCTCAGGGCCACGATGAACAACATGATCTCCAACCAGTTCCCGATCGATGCCAAAGTCTATTTCGAAGAGGACAAGCTCCCGACGGATAAGACGCTCGAGAACGTTGCCAAGGCTAACGAGGTCGAGGCAGCAGTGTTGGTCAAACCTGCGAAGCTCACGGAAGACCAGATGGCCGAGACCTCCTGCAGCGCCCTCTATGTTGGCGATGTCGAGGCGTTGAAGAAGGTCGTGCCTTCGAACGTGCCGTTGCCTGGGGCAAACGAGTTCGGCCCGGTCGGAAAACTTGAGGAAGCTCTTCCGCTGAAGATCAAGGGCACCACGCTCAAGCCTCACGGTACCGCCTCGAGGGCAGCCGTTCCGTGCATGATCGATATCCAGACCGCTCAGAAGCTCAACATCGAGACGCTTGATGAGCAGACACAGATCTGGGCCAAGCTGGACGAAGACGTCAAGCCGACGACCGCCTCTGAGGTGATCGCCAACGCAGCACACGTAACCCCACAGAACCTTGAACTGGCCGCACAGGAAAAGGAAGCGTACGACGCCACCATCATGACCTTCACGCTGATCGTGGTTGGGCTCTTCGGTGTCGCGGTCCTCATCGCGCTGGTGGGTGTCTCTAACACCCTGACACTCTCGATCCTCGAACGCACCCGCGAGAACGCTTTGCTGCGAGCCCTTGGCCTCACCCGCAAGCAGCTACGCTCAATGCTGTTCCTCGAAGCGTTCCTGATCGCAGGCATCACAGCGCTGGCGGCAGTGATCTTCGGTACCTTGTTCGGCTACTTCGGGTCCACCGCTCTGCTCCGTTTAATGGATGGTGCAGAGTTCACGATCCCGTGGATCCCGCTGTTCATCCTGTGGGTAGCAACCGTGGCGATCACCATGCTGGCAACGGTATTGCCAGCACGCCGCGCGGCCAAGATCACTCCAGTTGAGGGGCTCGCCGTCGAGTAAACGCTCACGAAGCGTTACAGCGGCTAGCTACACAGGCTAGCTACATAAAAGCGGTGGGGCAGGTTTACATTCATGTGAACCTGCCCCACCGCTGTAGTCCAGTTACGCTAGCTAACGCTGTGGTTCCACAGCGTTAGCTAGATTGGGGCTCCTCATAGCGTGGGAAGATCGGTTGCGGCTTCGGCAGCGGCGTGCCCGCCTCGACTGTGCTATCGAACGCCGCGAACGTGCGCATCGCGCCCTGGCGGACACCCAGCACATCCAACATGCGGGTCATCGAATCCGGCATGACCGGCTGAGCGAGCAACGCGACCCGCCGCACCACATCCAAGGTCACAGCCAACACCACCGACATGCGCTGCGGGTCTTCCTTGCGCAAGACCCACGGAGCCATCTCAGCGAAATACGAGTTCGCATCGTGCAGTACCTTCCACTGCTCAGCAAGGGCCAGCGAGAACGCCTGCTTATCGTAATGAGCTCGGGCCGAGTCCAGCAGACCCTTGGCGGAATCCAACAGCTGCGTATCAGCCTCCGTCAGATTCTCAAGTGCTGGCATCTTCCCGTCAAGATTCTTAGCGACCATCGAAAGGGAACGCTGCGCGAGGTTACCGAGGTTATTAGCCAACTCCGCGTTCATGCGGTTCACAATCGCCTCATGCGAATACGAGCCGTCCGCACCGAACGGCACTTCACGCAAGAAGAAGTACCGCATCGCATCCAAGCCATAATTCTCGATGAAGTCAGCCGGACCCACCGTGTTACCGAGAGACTTAGACATCTTCACGCCATTATTGTGCAAGAACCCGTGAATCATGATGCGCTTGGGCAACTCGATGCCAGCAGACATCAAAAACGCAGGCCAATAAATCGCGTGGAAACGGGAAATATCCTTACCGATAATGTGCACGTCGGCTGGCCAGTACTTGCTGAACTTCTCCCCCGCGGTATCTGGGTAGCCCACGCCCGTGACGTAGTTCGTCAACGCATCAACCCACACATACATCACGTGCCCTGGCGCATCCGGAACCGGGATACCCCAGTCGAAGGTCGTGCGCGAAATCGAGAGGTCCTCAAGCCCACGCTCAACGAAACGAATCACCTCGTTGAACCGGGAACCCGGTGCCGCGAACTCCGGCTGCTCCTTATACAGCTCAAGCAACGGCTCAGCGTACTTGGAGAGACGGAAGAAATACGATTCCTCTTCCGTCCAGGTCACCTCAGTTTCCGTCTCGGTCGCGTAGCGGACCCCATCCTCACCTACGTGGGTCTCTTCCTCGTCGTAATAGGCTTCATCGCGTACCGAATACCAGCCCGCATAGTGGCCCAAATAGATATCGCCATTGGCCTCCATGGCCTTCCAGATCGCCTGGGCGGCAGCCTGGTGATCCGCATCAGTGGTGCGGATGAACCGGTCATAAGAAATACCCAAAGCATCCTGCGTGGACTGGAACCGATCCGAGTTCACACGCGCCAACTCCATCGGGGTGATGCCCTGCTTTTGTGCAGTCTGCATCATCTTCTGGCCATGCTCATCAGTGCCCGTGAGGAAGTAGACGTCATAGCCATCCAAACGCTTGAAACGCGCCATCGCGTCAGCCGCCACGAATTCGTAGGCATGCCCGATGTGCGGTTCCCCGTTCGGATACGAGATAGCCGTGGTCATGTAGAACGTTTTATCTTTACCCAGATCAGTCACGCCGCGATTCTATCGAAATGAGGTGTGGGATGGGCGTACATGACACCCATCCCACACTGTTCCTCACACCGTTCCCAGCTCTGCGCCCTGCACCACGCCCTGCACCGTTGCGGTGCCTTGATGCGCCAGAGCCTAGTCAGGTTTTAGTACTCTTCGAGGTCGACCTCGCGAGCAACGCTCGCGCCGATCTGTTCACCGATGGTTTCCAACAGGCCCTCCGGCAGGGCGTCATCAATCGTGACAACCGCGGCGGACTGGCCCTGCTCATCGGCCGGGGCCACCTGCATACCGCCAATGTTGACGTTATGCTCCCCCAAGACGCGACCCAACGCACCCACAACACCCGGGCGGTCCTCATAACGCAGAATCAACATGTGATCCTCGATCGGGATCTCAAGGTTCTGCCCGAACACTGCGGTGAGCTTCTGGATCTGCTTGGGGCCCGTCAACGTACCGGTCACCGACAGCGCAGCTCCGGAGGCCAAAGCACCCGAAACCACGAGCTTATTGCGGTAGTCCTCAGAGACCTCGGTGGTAGTCAAGCGGGTTGCGACACCACGCTGTTCCGCAAGAACAGGCGCGTTGACGTAGGAGACCCCCTGCGAGACAACATCGGTGAAAACACCCTTGAGGGCGGCGAGCTTGAGGCTCGTGACGTCCTTGGAGGCGATCTCACCAGCCACCGTGAGTTCAACCGAGGTCAAACGCTCACCCTGCGCGAGTGCGGAGAAAATACGGCCGAGCTTCTCCGCCAACGGAATACCAGGGCGCACGTCCTGATCGATCACGCCACCGGCAACGTTGACCGCATCCGGAACCAGCTCACCTGTGAGAGCCAAACGGACGGACTTAGCGACAGCCACGCCAGCCTTCTCCTGGGCCTCAGCGGTCGAGGCACCCAAGTGCGGGGTCACCGAAACGTTGGGAAGCTCAATGAACTTGATGCCCTGGGCAGGCTCGGACGTGTAAACATCGATGCCCGCACCGGCGATCTGGCCTTGGGTCAACGCCGTGTAGAGTGCCTCCTCGTCGATGAGGCCGCCACGGGCGACGTTGAAGACGAACGCGGTGTCTTTCATCCGCTCGAACTGTTCGGTTGAGATCATCCCGGTAGTCTCCGGGGTTTTCGGCATGTGGATCGTGATGAAGTCAGCCTGAGCGAGCAGTTCATCGAGCTCCACGAGCGTGACACCCAGCTGCTGTGCACGAGCCGGGGTCACGTAGGGGTCATATGCGACGAGCTTCATACCGAATGCGGCGAGCCGTTCTGCAACAAGCGCACCAATGCGGCCCAAACCGATGATGCCAGCGGTCTTCTCAAAGAGCTCGACACCCGTGAATGCCTTGCGGTTCCACTGCCCCTCTTTCATCGAAGCGTTAGCGGCAGGAATATTGCGGGCCGCAGCGATGATGTGACCCACCGTCAGTTCAGCTGCGGAAATGATGTTAGAGGTCGGCGCGTTGACAACCATCACACCATCCTGGGTGGCCGCCTTGATATCGACGTTGTCCAAGCCGACACCGGCACGCGCAATCACCTTGAGGTTCTTAGCCGCGCTGATCGCCTCCGCGTCCACCTGCGTGGCGGAGCGAACCAAGATCGCATCGACATCAGCGATATCGGCGAGCAAACGGTCACGGTCCGCGCCATCAGTCCTGCGGATCTCAAAATCTGGGCCCAACGCTTCAACGGTTGCGGGCGAAAGTTCTTCTGCAATCAGTACAACAGGCTGAGTCTGAGCCACGAACGTGATCCTCTGTTCGATCGATGGGGTTATGTCACTGGTTTATCAAGCGTGTTTAGCGGGCACTGCGCACTTCCGGCGGAATCCCACTGCACCTAACGCTATCTTCCTCACAGCCAACTGCCACCCAGGTTTCGCTGGTATGACACACAGCACGCTTCATGAAATGCAATATAACGATGCGGTTGCCGGCTTGATCCCGCTCGTGCCCCTGGTGGCGCTTAAACGCGGCGGCGGGAAAAGAACCATGGGTTCTTTTCCCGCCGTGAGGCTCACCGTTCATGCTAGCGAACGGCTGGAGCTGGACTTAGCGAGCGGCAGTGCCCTCGGTGTAGTCCGAATCGGTGTCTTCCATCCAGGAGAACAGCTTGCGCAGCTCGCGGCCGGTCGCCTCGATCGCGTGGCCTTCCTGTTCCTTACGCAGCTTCTGGAACTCGGTGGCGCCGTTGTTCTGGTCATCCATGAAGCGCTTGGCGAAGGTGCCGTCCTGGATGTCCTTCAGAACAGCCTTCATGTTTTCCTTGACCGATGGGTCGATCACGCGTGGACCGGAGACGTAGTCACCGAACTCAGCGGTATCGGAAATCGACCAGCGCTGCTTGGACAAGCCGCCTTCAACCATGAGGTCAACGATCAGCTTGAGCTCATGCAGAACCTCGAAGTATGCGATCTCTGGGGCGTAACCGGCCTCCGTGAGGGTCTCAAAACCGTACTGGACCAGCTGGGAGGCTCCACCGCACAAAACAGCCTGCTCACCGAAGAGGTCAGATTCGGTCTCTTCAGTGAAGGTCGTCTCGATGACACCGGCGCGGGTAGCGCCAATACCCTTAGCCCACGCCAGAGCGATCTCCTTGGCATCGCCAGTCGCATCGTTCTCAACGGCGATCAACGCTGGAACACCACGGCCGGCTTCAAATTCGCGGCGGACAACGTGGCCTGGGCCCTTAGGAGCAACCATGATCACGTTGATGTCCTTGCCCGGCTCGATGTAGCCGTAACGGATGTTGAAACCGTGGGCGAAGACGAGGGTGTCGCCAGCCTTGAGGTTGTCCTTGATGGACTCCTCGTAAACCTTGGCCTGAACCTGATCTGGAACCAAGATCATGATGACATCAGCCTCAGCCGCGGCATCAGCAACGTTGAGGACCTTGAGGCCTTCAGCTTCAGCCTTAGCGCGGGACTTGGAGCCCTCAGCAAGACCAACACGGACATCCACGCCCGAATCACGCAGCGAAAGCGCATGAGCGTGGCCCTGGGAACCGTAACCGATAACAGCTACCTTCTTATCGCTGAGCTTGCTCAGGTCTGCGTCTTCTTCGTAGTACATAGTGGTGCTCACGAAACCATTCCTTACAGTTTGAGTTCTTCTAGGTCTAAAAATTATCTCGGTCACTTATCGGCTGCGATGTGTCGCAACTCGATGCCCCAGATCGATGCCCCATCTAGGCCGAAATCGAGTGCAAAGCCCGATGCGACATCGACTTGCGTCCGCGTGCGATAGCCAACGTTCCAGCCTGCACGATCTCGCGGATACCGAACGGCTCCAAAACATCAAAGAGTGCAGAGATTTTCTCGCCCGAACCGGTTGCCTCAAGCACCACGGTGTCCGGTGAAACATCCACCACACGGGCACGGAAGTAATCCGCGGCCTGCGTCACCTGGGTGCGTGTCTCCGCGTCAGCGTTTACCTTGATCAGCACATGCTCACGCTGCACGGAGTGTGTCTGCTCAAGCTCAACAATCTTGATCACGTTGACGAGCTTATTCAGCTGCTTAGTCACCTGCTCCAATAGCTTCTCATCCGCCTGAACCACTACGGTCATGCGGGAAAGCCCTGGGGTCTCGGTGGGGCCCACAGCCAAAGAATCAATATTGAATGCACGGCGGGCGAAGAGGCCAGCGACGCGAGTCAACGCACCGGGGACGTCCTCGACCAGTACCGATAAAGTATGGCGTGCCATTGATGTAGTCCTATTCCTCTTCCCACTGAGGCGTCATGCCTCGTGCCACCTGAATCTCGTTATTTGAAACACCTGAAGGGACCATCGGCCACACCATGGCGTCCTTGGAGACGATGAAGTCGATCAGCACGGGGCGGTCGTTGATGGACATCGCCTTCTCGATCGCCGCATCAATCTCGTCTTCGGTCTCCACACGGATACCAACGCAACCATAGGCATCCGCCATCTTCACGAAGTCCGGGACACGGATCGAATCCTTACCCGTGTTCAGCTCGGTGTTGGAGTAGCGGCCGTCATAGAACAGCGTCTGCCACTGCCGAACCATGCCGAGTGACGAGTTGTTGATGAGCGCAACCTTGATCGGGATCTTGTTGATCACACACGTCGCCAACTCCTGGTTAGTCATCTGGAAGCAGCCGTCACCGTCGATGGCCCACACAACACGGTCCGGGTTACCGACCTTGGCACCCATCGCCGCTGGGATCGAATAGCCCATAGTGCCCAAGCCTGCGGAGTTCAGCCACTGGCGAGGCCGTTCGTACTTCACGAACTGGGCAGCCCACATCTGGTGCTGGCCAACACCTGCAACATAGATCGCTTCAGGACCAGCAATCTCACCCAGACGCTGGATGATGTGCTGCGGGGCGAGTGCGCCGTCGGTTGTCTTGGTGTAGCCGAGCGGATACGTATCGCGGATGCGGTTGAGGATCTCCCACCACGGCTCAAGATCCGGGGCTTCCCCCTCATTCTTGCGTTCGCGATACGCCTCAGTCAGGTCCGGGAGGATCCTCTTCAGATCCCCCACGATCGGAACATCAGCGTTGCGGTTCTTAGAGATCTCCGCCGGATCCACATCCACGTGGATCACGCGTGCTTCCGGTGCGAAAGAATCCAGCACGCCGGTCACACGGTCATCGAAACGCGCGCCGAGGGTGATCAGCAGGTCCGCCTGCTGAAGCGAGGACACCGCAGCAACTGAACCGTGCATACCCGGCATGCCCAGATGCTGATCGTGGGAGTCCGGGAACGCACCGCGGGCAGTCAGCGTGGTCACCACGGGTGCGCCCACCAGCTCGGCAAGCTCACGCAATTCTTCGGCCGCATCGGCCTTGATCACGCCACCACCGACATAGAACACCGGGCGGATCGAGGAGGCGATGTATTTAGCGGCCTCACGCACCTGCTTGATATGACCCTTAGAGGTCGGCTTATAGCCTGCCATGGCTGGCTGCGGAGGCCACGTGAACGTCATCAGGCCTTCTTGGGCGTCCTTGGTCACATCGACCAGAACCGGGCCGGGACGGCCTGTGGTCGCCAGATAGAAAGCCTTCGCGAGCGTGTCCGGGACATCCTGGGCGTTGGTCACCAGGAACGAATGCTTGGTGATCGGCATCGTGATACCCACGATGTCAGCTTCTTGGAACGCGTCAGTACCGATGACCTTGGAGTTCACCTGACCGGTAATAGCGACCATCGGGACGGAGTCCATATGGGCATCCGCGAGCGCGGTCACTAGGTTGGTTGCACCTGGCCCGGAGGTTGCGATCGCGACACCCGGACGGCCAGTCACCATCGCATAACCCTGAGCCGCGTGCCCAGCCCCCTGTTCGTGGCGCACCAGCACGTGGTTGAGTTCCGGTGCCTCCAACAGCGGGTCATAGGTTGGCAGAATAGCTCCACCCGGAAGACCAAAGACAGACTCAATACCTAGTTCCTGAAGGGAACGCACAATAGCCTGCGCGCCCGTCATCTCAATCGGATCTACGCTCCGATTAGGCCCCATGACGTCCACCGCGTGCCCGCGGGGGTGGTGTGTCTTGCGGGAGTTCTTTCCCGCAGACGCATCGGATGCAGCGTTCGCCTGCCCCATGATGCTGTCCCTTCTCACCGAGTGATGTACTAGTAGCTGTGTTTGGTACTCCCGTGCCGATGCGCAACTGGAAGGTCATCCCGGATGCGCTACTCCCGCTCGCGTTGTATCGCGGCCGGAAAGCGAGGCCGACCATGTGGCCTCAAGCACGTTTCCCAATCGTCTCAATAGTGATCTAGGACATCCAAACCGAGCCCGTAACAATCTCACATACTGGACCACAGACCAGTATGTGAACGCTTCACACGTGCGTCATACGTCTTAAATCAACAGCACCCGCCTCGCTGCGCATGTTTGACTAGAGACATGCCAGCACTTCGTTCACGCACAGTCACCCACGGCCGCAACATGGCAGGAGCCCGCGCACTCATGCGCGCATCCGGTGTCGCCAACCAGGACATCGGCAAGCCGATCATCGCCGTCGCCAACTCCTTCACAGAGTTCGTGCCAGGCCACACCCACCTAGCCCCCGTGGGCCGCATCGTCTCCGAAGCGATCCACAACGCAGGTGCGGTCGCACGCGAATTCAACACGATCGCAGTCGATGACGGGATCGCGATGGGCCACGGCGGAATGCTGTACTCGCTACCAAGCCGCGACATCATCGCCGACAGCGTCGAATACATGGCCAACGCCCACTGCGCAGACGCGCTCGTGTGCATCTCCAACTGCGACAAGATCACACCGGGCATGCTGCTAGCCGCACTGCGCCTCAACATTCCCACCGTCTTCGTATCCGGCGGCCCCATGGAATCAGGCCGCGCCGTATTGACTGACGGGACCGTGAAAAGCCTCGACCTCGTCAACGCGATCGCTGACGCCGTGGACGAATCCGTATCTGATGCCGACATGCTCTCGATCGAAGAGAACGCATGCCCAACCTGCGGTTCCTGCTCCGGCATGTTCACCGCGAACTCGATGAACTGCCTCACCGAAGCGATCGGGCTTGCGCTCCCTGGCAACGGCTCCGTTCTGGCAACCCACACCGCGCGCAAGGAGCTATACGAACGCGCAGGGGCCACCATCGTGGACATCACCAAGCGCTACTACGAAGACGACGACGCTTCCGTTTTGCCGCGCAACATCGCAACCCGCGAAGCCTTCGATAACGCAATGGCACTCGATATCGCGATGGGTGGCTCAACCAACACGATCCTCCACCTGCTTGCCGCAGCACAGGAAGGCGAGGTCGACTACACCCTGCCGGACATCGATAAGAAGTCCCGCGAGGTCCCGTGCCTGGCCAAGGTTGCGCCCAACGTTGCCGGTGAGCGGACCTACTACATGGAGGACGTCCACCGGGCAGGCGGCATCCCTGCCCTGCTCGGGGAGCTCAACCGCGCCGGCATGTTGCACACCAACGTGCATGCCGTACACTCCCCCGACCTCACTAGCTGGCTCGATGAATGGGACATCCGCGGCGGCAAAGCCAGCGAAGAAGCCCAAAAGCTCTGGTATGCAGCCCCGGGTGGCAAGCGTTCCTCGTCCGCGTTCTCGCAGTCCGAAGTGTGGGACAGCCTTGACACCGACGCGGAAAATGGCTGCATCCGCAACGCCGAAAACGCATACTCCGCCGACGGCGGCCTCGCTGTTCTGCACGGCAACATCGCACGCAACGGATGCGTCGTGAAGACCGCCGGCGTGGATGAATCCATCTGGACGTTCTCCGGCCCAGCGGTGGTGTGCGAATCCCAAGACGAGGCCGTCTTCAAGATCTTGTCTAAAGAGATCAAGGAAGGCGACGTAGTTGTCATCCGCTATGAAGGCCCGCGCGGTGGCCCAGGCATGCAGGAAATGCTCTACCCAACCTCGTATCTGAAAGGCCTGGGACTTGGCGCGAAGTGCGCCCTCATCACCGACGGCCGCTTCTCCGGCGGCACTTCGGGCTTGTCTATCGGCCACGTCTCCCCCGAAGCCGCCTCGGGTGGCGAGATCGCGCTCATCCAGGACGGCGACACCATCACGATCGACATCCCCAACCGCTCAATCCAGCTTGAGATCTCAGACGAACAGATGCAGGCCCGCCGCGCTCAACTCGAGGCCGGCCACGGATACCAGCCGCTCAAACGCGACCGCGAGGTCAGCCGCGCGCTACGCGCATACGCGCTCATGGCCACCTCAGCCGACCGCGGAGCCGTGCGCGACATCAGCGCGCTGGAACGCATCGCACGCCCACAAGATCTCTAAACCGCCCAGCTAAGCGCAACCCAAGTGAATGGAGAATGCCCTGCCCCACCGCTTTCCGCCGGTGCGGCAGGGCATTCCCGTATGGTGAAGAACATGGACACAAATGAACCCGTCCCAACCAGCGAACCTGTAGTGCAAGACGAGCTACGCGCCCGCTTGCGCGCAGTGTTCGATGAGCAAATCCCCAACTACGGTTCCTTCAACATCGCATACGCGTTTGGGCTGGCAGGTTCGGGTGGCCCGTGCCTCATAGGGTTCAGGAACCAGCCAATCGAACTCGTGGTTGCACCCATCGACGCCCACACTCTTCAAGCCAGCGAGTCCGCAGTCAGCATCAACCTCACCAACATCAGCGCGGTAGGGATCTACTCCGCAGATTCAGTGGAACTCGAAATGACCACCGGACGCACCTTCCGCGTCACCTGCCCGCCGTACCCGACCGTGCTGCTAGAAGCATCAAGCTCTGGAACCGAACGTACCCCAGCAGTGACCCTGGACCAGTACGGCGAATCAGTCGATTTCGCAGAGTTCATCAACTTCTTCGCCGACGCCGTCGAGGCCGGCACCGCCCCCTAAATGGGCGCCGCGCCGGAGCACGGGAACATAGGACGCGGCACGGCTTCATGAGCCCCAGCAATATGCTGTATCTCACAAAAGCGCTCAACCGTTGGCTCCGATTTGGCGTTTACGAAAACTGACTGTAATGTTGAACAGGTCGCCGCGAGCGATGCCCAGCGATTCAGTAAGAACCGCAAACACAACAAGCATCACAACGCGAGACGGGCGCCTTTAGCTCAATTGGTAGAGCACTTGACTCTTAATCAATAGGTTCCGGGTTCGAGTCCCGGAGGGCGCACCAATATGAAAGGCTGAAACTGTACAACAGTTTCAGCCTTTCGCGTATCAAGCGCGCTTCAAGGAGGATCCATGACCAACCGTCTTGAGCCAGGCCAACCGGCACCCGACTTCACACTCACTGCAGCTGACGGAAGCACCGTGAGCCTTGGTGAGCTCACCAACGGAACCAAAGCCATCGTCTACTTCTACCCGAAAGCGATGACCCCAGGGTGCACAACCCAGGCATGCGATTTCCGTGACTCGCTCGAATCTCTGGCTGCACACGGCTACAAGGTTGTCGGGATCTCCCCCGATCCGGTGGATAAGCTCGCTAAGTTCGTGGAACGCGATCAGCTGAGCTTCCCGCTACTCTCCGATGAAAACCACGCCGTCGCAGAAGCCTACGGCGCGTGGGGCATCAAAAAGAACTACGGCCGCGAATATGAGGGCCTCATCCGCTCGACCATCGTGATCGATGAAAACGGAACCGTAGAACTCGCGCAATACAACGTGCGAGCTAAAGGACACGTTGCTAAACTTCAACGAGATCTGAAACTGGTCTAATATAGATCAGCGGCACCGGCTCAGGTGCCGTCCGCGGGCGTGGCGGAATTGGTAGACGCGCTGGATTTAGGTTCCAGTGTCTTTGACGTGAGGGTTCAAGTCCCTCCGCCCGCACTTTCTGCTTTATGCGTTCATTCGCTTACACATAACATTCATGTAAGCCATCACCCTGGGATGGTGAACAGATGCCACATAGCGCACTCCCCCCACACAACAAAGGTCGCTCCTCGCGTGAGGACCACGCTTCTGCAGGCCCTAGCCGCCGCGCAGTCCTAGGATGGGGGCTTTTCGCGCTCATGGCGGCAGGATGCGCCAACGGTGCCCCCTCACCGGGCAAAAGCAGCCGCACAGAACTCACTTTCCTCGCCGCAGCACCCCCTCGGGTCTGGGATCCGGCGTTTATCCACGATCCACTCGATCAGCGCATCATCCAACAAATCTGCCCGCCGCTAGTGAGCATCAACTCCGCCGACGGCAACCTCACCGGCATCCTAGCGCGCACGGCAAACCTCAACGAGGACGGCACTCGTCTGCGCATCACGCTCGCACACGGCCTGACCTTCTCCGATGGAACAGAACTCGATTCCGCTGCACTCAAAGCCAATTTTGAACGCTGGCAGAAGATCGCTTCCACAGCCGCCACGCCTTCGGCGATCGACACGATCCTCGCCGATTCGGCTTCGGCCCCGCTCATCAAGAGCTATAAAACTCCGGGCAAACACGTACTCGATGTGCACTTCGCCCGCCCATGCTTCGCATTCCCAGACGCGCTAACACACCCCGGACTCGGGGTCCTCTCCCCGGCAGCTTTCGGCAAGGACTCAACCGAACCTGTCGCCACACCTATTGGCGCCGGCGCATACACCCTTGAAGCGAAAGCGACCAAGACCGCACCTCACCGCGAAGAAGCTAACACCACACGCCTGAAGCTACGCGCAGAGTTCCGTAGCGAGCGTGAATCCGCCGCCGCATCGGCTAGTGCAACACACAGCGAGAGCGCGAGCCAAGGCTCCCCAGACTATGGCCGGGACTCCAACCACGACGGCGGGGTGCCGTTGCGTCCAGCACCTGCCGAAGGCAAAGCCCCAGCCACTATCGCGTTCATCCACTCAAGCCTTTCAGCGACACCGGCCCAGTGGCTGGCAAGCAAACACGACAATCCGATGCATGCCGACGTCGTCGACGCGGTGGCAGCGAAAGAACAAAAAGAGATCGCCCAAGCCGGCTTGCGGGTTATGCACCGCGACCCATTCTCCGTGGTCTACCTCGGCTTCAACCACAACGACGAGAACCTCAAACAACGCGCGATGCGCCAAGCGATCGTGCAAAACATCGACGAACGGCAACTGCTCAAAGACCAGTTCCCAGAATCGACCTTAAGTGCTAACGGATACACGCCAGCTTCTCTAGGGGTACAGCCTGAACGCCCCGCGATCCGGGATGAAAAAGCAACCACCGATCTACTCAAGACAGCCAAATACGGCGGAGAAAACATCCCGATCGCCTACCCGACCGGCGTACGCCTCCCCTACTTCCCGCTACCCGAATTGACCGCGCAAGGCATCCAGAAACAACTCGCGGAAGTGCACATCACAACCCAGTTGAAACCCATGCACTGGGACACCGAATTCCTGCCAGCGCTACTCGAGGGAAGACTCACTGGGCTCTTCCTCTTCGGTCTACACGGGCTCTACCGTTCGCCGCACGACATGCTCGCTCGCCTCTTCAGCGGACCCCGGCCCCTGTGCAACGCACGCCTGACTGACATCCCGCACCGTCTCGATGCGGCCCTTGCCATCGCTTCAGCGAGCCAACGCCGCGAGACCTACCGAAACATCGAAACCGACCTCATAGCCGATCTTCCGCTGCACCCGCTACTTTTGCCGGCATCGGCCCTCGGCCTCTCTAGCGACGTCACGAACTACCCCTTGAACCCATACCTTGAAGAGCCACTAGAACTCGTGACAATGCGGTAAAAGCTCGCCGCAGATAGCGCCCGCTAGCTACGCTGGGGCGCCTCTTGCTGAGCTAGGACTAGGCGGGCGCTGAGAAGTTACCGCAGAACGTGGCGCTAGTAACTTTGGGCCCTTAAAAGGCCGCCATACGTTTCACCTATACAGAGCCCGGCGGTACTGTGAGACGTAGACTTATTAAGGTTTACCTACAAACATGTCAGATGGAGTTGCATCCGTGTCTTCGACCAACCAGAAGATCTCCCTCGACGTCGCACTGATCGGCGGCGGCATCATGAGCGCAACGCTCGGAACCTTCCTCAACCATGTGGAGCCGGGGTGGAGCATCGGCGTGTTCGAAAGCCTTGACCGCGCTGGCGCCGAATCCTCCGACCCATGGAACAACGCCGGTACGGGCCACTCCGCACTGTGCGAACTCAACTACTCTCCAGCGGCTGCCGACGGCTCCGTCGACCCGACCAAGGCGCTCGGCATCGCCGAACAGTTCCAGCAGTCCCGCCAGTTCTACGCGTGGCTCGTCGAGCAGGGCATCGTCAAGGACCCATCGAGCTTCATCAACGCGTTGCCGCACGCTTCTTTCGTGATCGGTGAAGACCACAAGCGCTACCTGCAGACCCGCTACGAGACCCTCAAACAGAACGTTCTGTTCCAGGACTTCCAGCACACCACCGACATCGACCAGATCGCCGAGTGGACCCCGCTGGTAGCTGAAGGCCGCACCAACAACAACGTCGCGATGACCCGCTCCGCATCCGGCACCGACGTCAACTTCGGTTCCCTAACCCGCCAGCTACTCGACGCGATGGACGCTAAGAACTCCACCGACGTCTTCTACAACCACAAGGTCACCAACCTCAAGCGCGCAGGCAACGGCTGGGTTGTGACCGTGAAGGACAAGGCTTCCAAGCAGACCCTCGAAGTCAACGCCAAGTTCGTCTTTGTGGGTGCCGGTGGTGGCGCTCTCCCACTGTTGCAGAAGTCCGGTATCGATGAGATCAAGGGCTACGGCGGCTTCCCAGTTTCAGGTGAATTCCTGCGTTGCACCAACGAATCGGTCATCGCCCGCCACGAAGCCAAGGTCTACGGCCAGGCGTCCGTGGGTGCCCCTCCGATGTCCGTTCCACACCTGGACACCCGTTACGTGGACGGCAAGAAGTCCCTCATGTTCGGTCCTTACGGCGGTTTCTCGCCTAAATTCCTCAAGTCCGGTTCTTTCTTCGACCTTCCGTTCTCGGTTCGTGTACACAACCTCGGCACGATGCTCGGTGTCGCGAAGTCCAACTTCGACCTCGTGACCTACCTCGTATCCGAGCTCGCTAAGACCCGCAACCAGCAGATGGAAGCGATGCGCGCCTACTACCCCGCCGCTCAGAAGGGCGACTGGGAGATGATCACCGCGGGCCAGCGCGTCCAGACCATGAAGAAGGGCCCTAACGGCAAGGCGGTCCTCGCATTCGGTACCGAGGTTGTCTCCTCGGCTGACGGCAGCATCGCTGGCCTACTCGGCGCTTCCCCTGGCGCATCCACTGCAGCACCGATCATGGTCAACCTGCTCAAGACCTGCTTCGCTGATAAGTGGGCTGGCTGGGAAGACCAGGTCAAGGAGCTCATTCCATCGCTGGGTCAGAAACTCAACAACAACGCTTCCCTCTACAGCGAGGTCAAGGACCGCACCGATAAGGTCCTGGGGCTGAACTAGGTCTGTCCACTACTCGCTCCAACAACGCATAGGATGGGGGCGTGTCCGTAACGTTTCGTTGCGGGCACGCCCCCATCTCCCTTTTCCGGCCTTACATCAAGGATCCTCATGCACCACCTGGCGAAAGTCTCGCTGCGAAACCGGGCTCTGATCATCTTGATCACACTGTTCGTGAGCACGTTCGGCGTTGTTTCGATGAACCAGTTGAAACAAGAGCTCATGCCATCGGTTGAGTTCCCGATGATCTCCGTGGCAGCGCAGCACCCGGGAGCTTCCCCGCAAGTCATGGACGAACAGGTGGCGCAACCGCTGGAACGCTCACTGCAGGCGGTCGAGGGGCTTGAATCCACCAAATCGACATCCCGGACAGGGCTGACGACCATCCAGCTTTCCCTGGATTACGGGACCAACATGGACCGTGCACGAAACCAGGTTGAACGAGCCATCTCGAACGCCAGCGACATGTTGCCCGAGGGCGTCTCGCCCACCTCTTTCGCAGGGTCTTTCAGCGACTTCCCGGTCGTGTATTACGCCGTCTCCGGTGACGGCTCGCTCTCCGCTGTCGCAGACCGTGTGAGCGCCAACGTCATCCCTGAGATTGAACGTCTCGACGGGGTCCGCCAGGCCCAACTCACGGGCGCTGATTCCCAGTACGTCAAGGTCACCCCTGACAAAAAGAAGATGAAAGATGCGGGCCTGAGCGAGCAAGACCTGCAGAAAGCGATCAGCGAAGTCGGTAGCTCAGTCCCTCTGGGGTCGATTGAAAAAGGTACGTTGAGTCTGCCGGCCGAGACCAACGGTGCCCCAGCGGACCTCGATGCGTGGCGGAAACTCCCCATAGCCGCCGCGGCGCCGCGGGGCTCAGCCCCGCAGGCACCGCAAGACCGCAACCCCAAGGTCTCGTTGCTGGGTGATGTTGCCACAGTCGAGCTTGCGGATGAGGCCAGCTCCTCGATCACCCGCACCAACGGGGAGCTCTCGCTTGCGCTCTCCATCACCAAGACACCCGAGGCTGACACCGTCAGGATCGTCGAGAAGATCAAGGAAACCCTGCCGGGCCTGCTCAAGGACGCCGACGCCGAAGGCGTGGTGATCTTCGATCAAGCCGAACCGATCACCGATGCGGTTTCTGACCTGACAAAGGAAGGCCTGCTTGGCCTCGTCTTCGCGATCCTCGTGATCTTGATCTTCTTGCTTTCTTTCCGGGCAACGCTTGTCACCGCGATCTCGATCCCGCTGTCCTTGCTTGCCACGTTCATCGGCCTGTTCGGTTTCGGTTATTCACTGAACATGCTGACCTTGGGTGCGCTCACCATCTCGATCGGCCGAGTGGTCGATGACGCGATCGTTGTGATCGAAAATATTCGTCGCCACCTCGCCAATGACGCACTCGATGCGCGGACCGAACGCGACGGAACTGTCGTCTCCCGCCGTGAGAGCATCATCCACGCTGTCCGCGAAGTGGCCGGAGCCATCACCGCATCGACGTTGACGACCGTTGCGGTGTTCGCGCCGATCGCTTTCGTATCCGGACTTGCCGGTGAACTGTTCCGTCCGTTCGCCCTCACAGTGAGCATCGCGCTGCTTGCATCCCTGGTGGTCTCGCTCACGATCGTTCCGGTGCTCGCCTACTGGTTCATCTCCGGCGAAAAGACCTCTCGGAACCGCAAGAGCCGCAATACTGATGCCGCCGAGCGTTTACCGGCCCTGCAGCGGGCGTACCGTCCCGTCCTTCGTTCCACGCAGAAGCATCCCGTCATCACGCTCGTGGCATCCGTGGTGTTGCTCGCCGGGTCTATCGCGTTGACTCCGTTCATCAAAACGAACATGTTCGGTGACATGGGTGAGACCTCTTTCGACGCCGAGCTCGCCCTGCCTGCAGGTTCCTCGCTGGATACCACCGAAAAGCAAGCCCGTATGGTCTCCGAGAAGATTGAGGGGGTCGATGGTGTCCGCGACGTCCAGTACACGGTCGGCTCGGGCACCGACCAGCTTTCCGTGATGATGGGCGGGCAAGGCTCGGACACGGCCCAGTTCATTGTGGTGGTCGAAGACTCATCCAAAGTCAATGAAGCGCGCTCCGAGGTCGAAAAGCAGATCGGAGAGCTCGAAGGCCTCGATAAGGACGCCGAGTTCGAGGTCTCCGCCCCAGGAACCGGTGGTGGTTTCAACCAGGACATCACGATCGAGGTGCAAGGCAACACACCTGAAACTCTCGCGGAAGCGACCAAGAAGGTCACGGACACGATGCGGGACATCCCTGAGGTGACCGCGATCAAGAATGACCTCACCACAACCCAGCCGACCGTACGCGTTGACGTGGACCGGAAGAAGGCAGCTGAAAAGGGGTTGAGCGCGCAGCAAGTGGGCGCGTTGCTCAACGGCACCATCGAACCCCTGGAAGCTGGCCGCACCACCCTCGGCTTCCAGACCTACACGATCAAGATCGGTGAAGGTAAGACGATCGCTTCACTCGAGGACCTTGAGAAGCTGAAGATCCCTACCGCAACCGGTGAGGTCACTGTCTCCGACATCGCTAAGGTTTCTCAGCAGGAGAAAGAAACCGTTGTGGTTTCGCGCAACACCGACCGCATTGCGCAAGTCACGATCTCTCCTACGGCCGCCGGCCTCGGCGCTGTATCGGCTGAAGTGAGCCAACGGCTGGACCAAATCGAGTTGCCTGACGGCGCCCACGCAAGCATCGGAGGGGCGGCAACCCAGCAGGAAGATGCGTTCATGCAGCTGGGGATCGCGGTCCTGCTTGCTATCGCGATCGTCTACATCATCATGGTCGCGACCTTCCGCTCGCTCATCCAGCCGTTCATTCTGTTGGTTTCGATTCCGTTCGCGTTCATCGGCTCGTTGCTCGCGTTGTTGATCACGCAGATCCCGTTAGGCCTGCCGTCCTTGATCGGCATGTTGATGCTGGTTGGCATTGTTGTCACCAACGCGATCGTCCTGATCGACCTCATCAACCAGTACCGCGACACCGCCGCACACCGCGCTGAAGGTGAACGCGACGCGATGCCGCTGAACCAGGCGATCGAGCTGGGTGCGTTGCGCAGGTTGCGTCCGATCTTGATGACGGCGATGGCGACGATCGGCGCGATGGTCCCAACCGCTTTCGGTATGACGGGCGGTAGCGGTGGATTCATCTCGCAGCCTCTCGCGGTCGTGGTGATCGGTGGCCTCATCTCATCGACGCTATTGACCTTGATCCTTGTTCCGGTCCTCTACCGGCTCGTTGAAGGCCGCCGCGAACGCAAACGACTCAAACGCGAAAGCAAAATCAAGGACCAGAATGAAGAACTACTTCAACCCTGACACCGCGCGAAGGCTCGGTGCGCAGCTTGGTATCGATGCTGAAGAATACGCCGAGTGGGTCGCTCCACGCATCGAGGGTTTAGAAATCCTGGACCGCGTAACCGTGTTCGCTCAGGGTCTTCGTGAGCGGCTCGCGCGGGACTATACAGACGCGGTCAACGGGCTTCTCAATAAACTGGGGCCCGAACTCGCGGAGGGGGAAGGCTACTTCAACCACGCATTCCACTTGTGGCCGGTGAGCCGATTCATCGAGCTGTACGGAGTGGATGAACCGGAGGTTTCCTTAGACGCGATCGAGGCGCTCACGAGGGCGTTTACCGGCGAGTGGGCAGTGCGTCCCTACCTGGAGCGCTACCCGGAGCTAACGATGGCACGCGTGCATCAATGGGCGGATTCAGATAGCCATAATGTGCGCCGGCTCGCCTCCGAGGGCATCCGCCCGCGCCTTCCGTGGGCGAAGGTGCATAGACCGTTTGTTGCGGACCCCTCCCCGATCCTTCCGGTCTTGGACCGGCTACACGAGGATCCGTCGCTGTTTGTTCGCAAATCCGTCGCTAACAACCTCAACGATATCGGCCGCACGCACCCTGAGTTAGCTCTCGCCACGGCCCAACGCTGGGCAACCAGTGGCGGGCCGCACGCAAAGCGGGTCGTGGAGCAAGGGTTGCGCGGGCTGATCAAGTGCGGCCACCCTGAGGCCTTGGAGCTTGTCGGATTCGCGCCCACTACCGCGATCACCGCAACCCGTCCCGAATTCCCCGACACCGTTGCCGTTGGGGATAAAGCGACCCTTTCAGCGACACTCACCAACACAGGCGGTACCCCCGCCAACGTGCTTGCAGAGTATCGCGTGCACTTCTTGAAAAAGAACCGCACCAGGAAGCCGAGCGTGTTCCGCCTCGGCAAATACACGCTGGCGCCAGGTGAAACCCGTGTGGTAACCAAAACGCACCCGTTTCGGGTCACCAGCACACGCACCTACTACCCGGGCACCCAGGCTTTACGCCTGGTGATCAACGGGCATGAAGGCGAGCTAGTGGATTTCGAACTCATCCAGGCGTAGCTGTGGCGCCCTGGCGGTTGAACCGCCGGGGCGCCACAGTTAGTCAGTATTCAGTTATTTCGTATCCAACTATTGAGTAGTCAGCTATTCAGCGATTTAGTCGCGGAAGCTACGCAACGTGGTGCGGCGGTTCTCTTCGCGCATCTGGTCTGCGCTATCGACGTTGAGGTCGCGGTCCGGGCGGTCCTTGACCATCGTCACAGCAACGAAGGAGATAACCGAGACAATAATCATGTAGACACCGATCATGTTCGGTTCACCGGTGCGGTTGAGGATCATCTGCGAAATCATCGGAGCGAACGCACCACCCAGCACGGTACCGAGCGCGTAACCGATCGAGACGCCCGAGTAGCGAACCGAGGACGGGAACATCTCCGCGTACAGTGCCGCCTGCGGACCGTAGGACAGCCCCAAGCCGACAGTCATGAGCAACACTGCGAGCACGTACATCCACAGATCGTCAACGGTCTTGACTTCCTTGATGATCATCCACATCGGGATAGCCCATACCGCCAAGAGTGCATAGCCGAGCTGGAAGGTGCGTACACGGCCGATCTTGTCGCCAAGCCAGCCCCCGACGAAGGTGAAGGTCAGCCAGCCGAAGGAGCCGACCATCGTCGCGCCAAGGACCGGACCGAGTGGTAGCGGGTTCTCTTCACGCTTGGCGAGGAAGCCGATGAAGAACGCGATAAGCAGGTAGCCGATCGCGTTGTTAGCGATGAAGATGAATGCCGAGAGGAAGACCTCGCGCTTGTTCTGCTTCATGAGCTTGCCCAGCGGAGCAGAGGACTCGGCGCGGCGCTCCTGCAGTTCCTCGAAAACAGGAGACTCAGAGACAGACCGGCGGATCATGTAGCCCACCACAACCAGCAGGATCGAGATCAGGAACGTGATGCGCCAGCCCCACTCAAGGAAGGCCTGCATGCCGAGGATCTGCTGGAGAGCGAAGATCACACCGGTTGCCAGAATCATGCCGATCGGGACACCGATCTGCGGGTAGGCGCCAAAGAGCGACCGGCGGCCCTTAGGCGCGTGCTCAACAGCCATGAGCGCCGCTCCACCCCATTCACCACCGGCGGAGAAGCCCTGGAGAATGCGCAGGAGCATCAGCAGGATCGGAGCAGCAACACCGATAGTCGCATAGGTTGGGACCAAGCCGATCGCAGCGGTGGCGAAGCCCATCATCATGAGGGTCAAGACGAGCATCTTCTTACGCCCGAGCTTGTCGCCGAGGTGTCCGGCAACCACGGCCCCGAGTGGACGGAAGAGGAAGGAAATACCGATCGTGGCAAGCGAGATGACCTGCGTCAAACCTGGGGCATCTTTAGCTAGCGGATCAAAATAGAGGTTCGCGAAGACAAGCGATGCTGCCTGCGCGTAGATGAAGAAGTCGTACCACTCGATCGAGGTTCCGACGAGGGTTCCGGCAAGGACGCGACGTTCTTCCTTGCGCTTGGTCGCGGCATCCAAATGTGCCGTGGGTGCAGATGTTGTGGTCATGATGTCCTTCTTTGGCCACAGCAGACCCTTGTGATGAAGGTAGGGCCTGACTTTTACTATTGCCAACCGAACGATCATTCGGTTGTGACGGTCACCACATCATACACAGATCTAATGCGACACGCGTCACATCACCACGATAGAGAGTGAAACTTTTGCGTCATGCACAAGACATGTTGTAGGCCACGAAAAGCGTTGTCGCTTTCAGCCGCCGCAGTTTAGGCTGGCAACTTGATGACTTGGCCCGCGAAGGTGAACCCGCCGCCGAACCCGAAAAGCAACGTCCGCCCACCGCGCGGAAGCTCGCCGGCGTGCCACGCTTTAGAAAGACCAAGCGGCACGGACGCAGCGGAAGTGTTTCCGGAATTCACAACGTCCTTGATCACAATCTGATCTTTCGCCCCAAGCCCCTTAGCGAGAGGCTCGATGATACGCAGGTTGGCCTGATGGAAAGCCAGCACGTCGATATCATCGATCGTGAGACCAGCCTTCTCGAGCACCTTCTGCGCTTCCTTGACCGCCCCGGTCAGAGCCCAACGCATCACGTTACGGCCGTTCTGGCTGAAGTATTCCGGCTCGCCAGCGATCACAACCGCATCCCCTAGCTCGGGGATCGATCCCCACGCGACCGGGCTGATCTCAGGCTCCTCAGTGCGTTCCAGCACGAAAGCTCCCGCACCATCGGCGGTCAGCACGCACGTTGTGCGGTCGGTGTAGTCCGTGAAGTTAGTCAGCGCTTCAGAACCGATCACGAGCGCCCGCTCAGAAACGCCCGAAGAGACGAACTGATCCGCTACCGCAACCGCATATTCGAAGCCCGAGCACGCGGTGTTGATATCGAGAACACCTGGGCGCTCCAATCCGAGAGCCTCCGCTACACGGGATGCGACGTTCGGAGTGCGGTTCTGGGAGGTTGTGGATGCAACCACGATGAGATCGACAGTCGCGACGTCGGCGTCCTTGAGTGCCATACGTGCCGCCTCGACGGCCATGCTCACCACCGTGTCGTTCTCACCGACCATGCGGCGCTCTTTGATACCGGTGCGGGCCTGGATCCATTCGTCGTTGGTGTCGACGAGTTTTTCGAGATCATGGTTGGACAAAATTTTCTCTGGCTGAAAATGTCCGAGACCAATCACACGGGATCCCAGATAGGTGCGGTTCATCATAGGAGTCACTGTACCAAGTCTCTAACGCTGTTTTTGCTTGTTCAGGACTGTATACGAAAACGCGCATATGAAGACGAGAACCGATGCGCCCAGCGTTGCCACGAGGGCGAGGTGGTGTCCGCCGGCGTCCGTGAGGCGGCCTGCAATCGAGTTTCCTGCCGATGTTCCCAACGTGATCGCTGCCGAGAGCAGAGTCATCACGAATCCCATCCGGTGCGACGGGGTGATGCTGGAGGCGAGCGTGAAGTTCGTGACCAGGATAGGCCCGATAGGAACACCGAGTAAAAGGATCGCAAGGCTCATCGAAAGCGGAGTTTCCGGTAGCCACAGCACGATCACGAGAGGCACGAGAGTGACAGCCCCTGTCAAGAGCCTGGCTGGGTGAGAGAACGTGACAGGCCAGCGCGCTACAGAAAGGGCAGCCAGGCCCGATGTGATGCCCATGACCGCATAGATCAGCCCGCCGGTTCCCGGGTTGCCGGTGTAGTCGGCGAA
This sequence comes from Pseudoglutamicibacter albus, assembly GCF_031458175.1. NCBI lineage: Bacteria > Bacillati > Actinomycetota > Actinomycetes > Micrococcales > Micrococcaceae > Pseudoglutamicibacter > Pseudoglutamicibacter albus. Next base: position 1,123,536 of record NZ_JAVDXX010000001.1, read on the forward strand.
GTAGGTGAGGATCGTGGCCAGCGAGCCGAAGACGGTCCCGACCCCGAGCATCCCGATCACGGTGATAGCGATGAGCGTAGCGTTGCCTCTCCGCGGTGGCTTCTGGGTGGCCGGCGTAGTTTCCGTAACGGTTGTGCGCGGCTTCTTGAAGCGTGAATAGGCCTCGGTGTGATGGAACGCGAAGGCCGGGATGATCACGATGCACAACGCCATCGCAACATAGATCGGCACCGCTGGGCCGAAGGTTGCCGCGAGGATTCCGACCGATGCGGGGCCGAGTACGAAAGAGAGCTCATCCATCGTGGACTCGTAGCTTTGCGCTGCCTCCAGTGTGCGTAGCTGGTGAAGGTCAGCCCCGTACCTGTTGATCCAACGCACTCGCGTCATGGGCCCGGATGGCGGGATGCTCGCCCCCGCAATCAACGCGATGATCATCAGCTGCGGGGTGAGCGTGACCGGCCCGTCGCTACCGGAGCCGAAGTACAGAACCCCGATGAGGGCGAGAACATGGATAAGACACAGGCCGAGCAGCGTTGGTTTTTGCCCCAGTTTGTCTGAGAGTGCCCCGGAGATGGGCGTGCCGATCGCTGCCCCTACCCCGCCGATCGCGGTCACGAGCCCTGGGGTTGTGAAGTCTTCAGCCGAGGCGACGATGTAGGTCAGGCACGCCATGCCGAGCATCGACATCGGCAAGCGAGCTAACAGCGAGATCGGAAAATAGAGCGCCCCGGCGTCTTGAGCGAGGCGGCGGAAACTCGTAGCTGATTGGGGCGCTTCTTCAGTTGGGCCTTGTACTGGTGTCATATGCCTCTCATGCTAGCCCTTGCCTACACGCGTCCGGCCGTCTTTCAAGTTTGCGGCTGGTCTGCTGTGATGACTTTCACTTGTGAACCCTTCCGGGTCTTATGGACATAGATCTGGTCAGGGATCTGGCTGCGTAACTCTTCGACGTGGGAGACGATGCCGATCATCCGTCCGTCTTGCCGGAGCCGTTCGATGCCGGTCATCGCTTTATCGAGTGTTTCTTTATCGAGTGTCCCGAACCCTTCATCGACGAAAAGCGTCTCGATGGTGATGCCGCCGGTTTCTTCCTGCACGATGTCAGCAAGGCCCAGCGCTAACGCGAGGGATACCAGGAAGGTTTCACCCCCGGAGAGGGTCGCAGTGGGGCGGACCACGCTGTTCCAGGAGTCTTCGACCACGAGGTCGAGGCCCGCTTTCCTGTTACGGCTCTTCGTGTCATCATGCAGGATCCTGTAGCGGCCATCGGAGAGGACGTTGAGCCGCTGGGTCGCCGCCTCAGCTACCGCTTCAAGCCGGGCCGCTAGAATATAGGCGCGAATGCTCATGGACTTGAGGTTCTCACCGCCGGTCCCGTTGAGGGCCGCCGCTATAGCTTTGGCTCGTTGAGCTTGTGCCCCGAGCTCGCCGCGCCGGGAATCTGCATCGCGCAGTTCTGCGCAAGCCTGATCGATCGATTCGCTGACGTGCCGGGCTTCAATGTGGGCGGCGAGCGCTTCATCTTTACGTTCCGCCGCTTGCTGGACTCGCCCGCGCTGTTCGGTCAGCTGTTCTTCCGTTGAGGTGCTCTCGCCGTCTTCGATGCGTTGGATTGCGCGCTGAACGGATTCGAGCGAGCCAAGCGCTTCTGACCGTGCTTCAAGATCGGCATGGGCTTTGATGTCCTTCTTCAGCTGCTCTGCTTCCTCATCTTCGAGGAGGTTTCTCTCTGCTTCTGTGCGGGTGAGTTTGTGATGGGTGAGGTACGTTTCAGCCTTTGTGCGTGCTTCATTCATCTGCTCTTGTGCATCTGTTGTACGGGCATGTAGGTCGATGCAGCGCCGCATGGTGTCAGTGAAACGTGTGAGTGCCGCGCTCAGGGCCTCGAGGCTCTCCCACTCCCCTTGCTGTGCGAGCTGTTTGTGGCGACGCCGCTCATCCTCTTGGCTTGCTTCTTCGAGGGTTTGCCGGCTCGCGGCGGCTTCGGTTTGTGCGTGTTTGAGTCGGCTGCGAGCTTCGTCAACGGCTTTTTCAGCTGAAGTGACGGCGGTCTCTGCCCGCTCGATTGCGTCTTCTTGCTCACGCGCCGATTCCAGCTTGTTCGCCAGCTCCGCGATGGATTCTTGGGCTTGCTTCAGGCTCAATCCGCCGGCTTGGGTTCGGGCCGCACTGAGCGACTCGTAGCTGTCACGCGCGTGGTCTTGTGCCGCGCTGTTCTCACGCTCGGCACGCTTTCTGGCCTGCTGGGCTTCTTCGATGTCGTGTTCGGTGACGGTTGGGATGGGTGTGGTTGGATCCGAGTCGGTGGTCTCCGTTTCATTGGTCGCGGTCTGTGTATGGGTGGCTGGGGAGGGATGCTCGGTCGCGCCGCACACGCTACACGGCTCACCTGGTGTGAGATCTTGGGCAAGGCTCGCCACGAGGTACGCCTCACGCTGGGAGTAGAGGTCATGTTCGTGTTGCCGGGCAGCGTCGAGTGAGGTTTGGGTTTCGTCGCTGCGTTCACGCGCCGCCTTGTGGGCTGCCTCGGCGTCTTCGACAGCCCGGGCCGCTTGTGCTTGCTTGGTGAGCTTGTGGAGACGTTCTTCCAGCTGGGACGCGCCTTGTTCCGGCTTCTGGCACGCTTGAACTTGTTCGAGTGCCCGCTCATAGCTGGTGTGTGCTTGTGTGAGGGTCTCGTTTGCCTGCTCAACGTGGGCTTGACGCTTTTCGCTCTCGGCCTGGGCGCGGTGAAGTGTAGCCGCAGATGCTTTGCATGCTTCCTGGCTTGTGATGAGTTCCCGCTGCCGTGTGCGCGCTTGAGCAATGGCTTCTTCCCACGCGGTGAACTCGTGCACAGGTTGTGAGAGCGCGAGGCCCGCGGCATGAGTTTCAGATGCATCATTGCCTCTGGTCAGTTCCCGGTATGGGTAGGCGTGTTCGGGGTGGTCCACCGGAAGCGTACGAGGTAGTTCCAAGCGAGCTTGCTCGAATGCGTCGCTGAGTTTCGCAACCGTGCTGGCCGCGTTCGCTTCTGCCTCCATGAAGCGCTGGGCTTCACGTGCGCGCTCATGGAGTACTAAGGCCTGCCGTTTCTTCTCGGCTTCTGCCTCTCCGGCCTCTAGTTCGGCGCGGGCCTGCCGGTAGTTTTCATATTCGCGGGCGTCCCGCGCCACGGATTCCAGGCGGGCGAGCTTATCTTTCGCATCCCCGTAGTGCTGTGTTGCCGTTTGGTGAGCCTCGCTGCGCCGCTGGATGAGCTGCGATGCCGCCTCGGTCAGGCCTTCAGCCCACCCGAGATCATCGCTTGCGCCTTCCAGATCCGCTGGTTCAAGACAAAAGCGCACGGCGAGCTCTTCAAAGTCTTCGATGCAGCGTTCATAGGCTTCTTGAGTGTCCCGGGTTTGGGCTTCGAGATGTTTGGAATGTTCGTTCGCGGTTTTCTGCAGGTTCTCGTAGAGGGACACATCGAACAGGGTTGAGAGCAGTGCGTCGCGTTCATTCGTGCTGCTTTTGAGGAACTGGGCGAACTCCCCTTGTGGTAGCAGTGCCACGCGAGTGAATTGGTCGAGGGTGAGGCCTAAGAGGCCTTGTGCGCCGTCAAGGAAGACGTTGACGTCAGCAGGTTTGGCGCCGCGGCTGACCCAGTGGCCATCCACCAGCTCTTCGACGTAGGCTTTCGCGTTCTCTGCGGTGGTTCCAGTGCCGCGTTTCTTCGGTCGGTTCCATGCCGGGGAACGTTTGACTCGATAGCGTTGCGCATCAATTGAGAATTCGAGTTCTACGGAAGCGGCGAGGGATGCGGGAGCGTAGCTGCTTCTGACGGGCGGGTTGGTTCCCAGTTCGCTTCTGGCGCCGGGAAGCTTCCCGTAGAGGGCGAAGCACACGGCGTCGAGAATGGTGGTTTTCCCGGCCCCGGTGTCCCCTTGCAGCAAGAACAGGCCGGTTCCGGAGAGCGCATCGAAGTCGATGGTTTCGGTTCCGGCGTACGGGCCGAAGGCAGTCATCGTGAGGGTGTGGAGTTTCATGCCCGGCCCTTCTGCGCGTCCGCCCCGCTGTGGGACTGTTCTACCTGTCTCTGCCCATCTAGCTGTCTCCGCCCATCTACCTGCCTCTGCCCAACGCCTAATTGTTGGGCACCTGCTTGTTCAACACGTGCCTGCTCGATGAGTTCTTCGATGAGTTTCGTCTCTTCTTCATTCGGGCTGCGCTCGCGCACGAATTCGAGGAACCCTTCGGCGATCTGTTGCGGATTCTCCGCCTTTTTCATCCGTGCCCGGTAGGTTTCAGCGCCGTGGGAGGTTGCACGGTTTTCGTGTTGGAGCACCAAGGTCTTAGGGAAACGTTCCCGCAGCCGTTCCATGGGGCGCTCTGGGCGCTGGGCATCTGTCAGCGTGATCTGGCAATACGCTTGCTCGGCCCAGGCGTGTTCTTCTTTGGTGAGAAGCTCCTCGATAGGTCCTCTAAGGATCGCGAGCGGCACCGCTGGCGGCCACGCAACCCAGGATGCGCTCACATCCTCACCCGGGTTGATCTCCACGATCCACCCGCCTTTTTCTTGATGCGCTTCAGAGAAGGAATAGGGCAGCGGCGAGCCACTATATTTCACGTTCGGTAGGGGGCTTTGCGGACCGTGCAGATGCCCCAAGGCCGTGTAGTCACTCCAAGCGAAAAGCCCGGCTGAAACCTGATCCAGTTGCCCCACAGACAATACTGCTTCCGAATCGGTGGGCATGCCGCCGGCCGCGAAGAGGTGCGCCATGATGACCGTCCTGACCGGAACTTCCCCGGCTTGGCTTTCGCGTTGCTGGGCAACCTCGCGGATTCTCGCTACCGCGGCGGCAACCACATCGTGATGAGTGAGTTTCTCAACCCCCAATTGCGCTGCGACAACCCGCGGTTCAAGGTACGGAAGCCCATACACATCAACGTGCTGAACCACCTCGCCGCCCGCACCATGAACCCCGTTCTCGGCGTCGCTGCTAACCGTTACCCTTCCGCCGTTGCCACTGCGTTGCGTGAAGCGGATAGGGACGATGCTGTCCTCCAGGCTCGTGCGGAAGTGCACGCCAGCAGCGGACATGAAGCGGCTACCGAAAGACATCCTGCGCGCCGAGTCATGATTCCCGCTCGTCACCACCACGCTGATACCCAGGCACACGAGTTCTTCAAGTGTGTCTTCAAACATCGTGACCGCTCGTTCAGGCGGGACCGTGCGGTCATACACATCACCGGCGATCAAGACCGCATCGACCGCGTGCTCACGGGCGGCATCGACCACATCACCCAACGCCTTACGTTGAGCCGATTCGAGGGACTCACCGTGAAAATTACGGCCCAAATGCCAGTCCGATGTGTGCAGGAACTTCATGGCTTCACCCTACCCAGCACCCCTGAGATTTTGATGACGAACACCGCTAGGCTGGAGGCATGAGCAATTCTCCCGCAGACTCCGCACCCACACCTCGCCCATCCGACCCTGCAGGATACGCCGGGCTCGTCTACGCTGTGCTCAGTGCCGCGGCAGAGGTTGAACGCACCGACACCACCGAGGTCCATCAACTCGGACCCGAAACGATGCTGATGCTCTCGATCGGAGACGGCCTCATGGAAGCCCTCGAATGGGCCCACGACGGGGTGGCATCCGATGAGCCGGCATGCATCTGGCTCGGTGCACTGCGTTGGATCCGCGCAGTTGACCGTGAACTACCGGATGGCGCTCCGGTCCCTCCGGCGCGCCCGTTCACGGACCACATGCTCGCGCTCGGCGTCCAGGAAGGCGGGGACCCGCAGAACATCGTTGGGTTGCGCTCCCCCGAGATGAGTCTTCCGCATCGCCCGTTTAACCGTCCCGCCGCAAGCGTTCCCGAGCTCGCCGCAACAGACGGTCCCGGCGTCCTGGCACGCGCCATTGCACTCGGAGTGGTCCCTTATCTGCCCATCGAGCAGACCCGTTCCTTCGCAACAGCCGCCGCAGCCCTCTCCCACGGCTCCCCACAGGCCCACGCCGCGTGCGCGGATGCCGCGGAACTGATCGTCCGCGCCACCCACCAGATGCCCCAAGACGCCGGAGAAAACTCGTTCATCCAGGCACTCGAGCGCGCCGCCGAAGTTGGCGAACACACCCAGCAACCAGACCGCAGCGCCCAACAGCTAGACCACCATGCCCAACGGCCAGACCACAACAACGACGGTGTTGCGCGCTCGAACCTCACCTTGGCTGCCGGTGTAGCCCTCAACGCGTTAGGCACAGATGCAAGTGAGGCGCACGCTACCGACGTAGGGACCGCGCTCGCCGATGAAGGCTACCTCCAGGCCGGCATGTTCGCCGCCGCTCTCATCGCCGCCGTGACCGGCAAGTCAGGCACCCGCCACCACTACCCGCTCATCGAGGAATACTCGAAGAAGCTCGCAGAACTCATGTTCTGAGCCTGCGCTGGGCCTGGCTAGCGCAGCGTGTTCACTGGCCTGTATCAAACACCCAAAGGCCAGTGGCCGCCAACGGCTTGGAGGAACTCCGCCTCGGACATCACCGAGATGTCTTGCCCCATGTCGCGGCGCGCCAATGCATGGCGTGCCTTGCGCGTCATGCGGCCTGATGTGAGGTCTTCGGCAACGAAACCGTCGCCAACAACCAGAACACTCGTGGTGGTAGACACCCTGTCAGCTGTTTGAGCGCCCACCGCGGCGGCGCGCTCTTTCGCCTCGTTCCGGGGAATACCGAGCTCGCCAGTAAACACCACGCGTTGACCGAAGAGCGGATTCGCAGGGTCTGCGTCGTGATTCGGTTCAGGGTTAGGGCCTTCAACCGGCCACGGAGCATCCAGCTGTTGCGGAACAGCGTGCCCGGCAACCCGCCATCCGCGCGCGTCACGCAACGCTTTGCACTCAGGGTCCCCCGGCTTGAAGCTCGCCATCGTCGAGACCTGCAAGCCAGCCTGTTCCACAGCCTCGGTCATCGTGCTGGCACCGAGCCTGCGGGCCGCATCGACCCCGATGGCCGCGCACGCGCGCGCATCCGCCAACGCATCGTGATGTGAGGTCAAGTCGAAGCCCGCGGCATGTGCTGCAAAAGGCAAGGAATAAGACATCAAGTCATAGACCTTACGGGCCAACTGGACCGTGCAGGCATACACCAACTTCTGCGCACCAACACCACACGCCTGCAGACCGGCGCGGATCACGCCGATATCGAAAGCCGCATTATGCGCCAGGACAAGGTCACCGCCGATGAACTCGGCAATCTCAGGATAGGCGTCTGCAAAACGCGGCGCCGTTTCAACCTGCTCGGGATGGATCCCGTGGATCGAGACGTTGCGGGGATCAAAATGATCAAAACCCGCAGGCGGCTGTAGCAACGACGCATAGGTATCGACCACTGCCCCATCACGGACCCTCACGAGCCCCACGGCGCACGCAGAACCACGAAAACCGTTAGCGGTCTCAAAGTCAATTGCTACAAAATCCACAGCCACGTGAGCTTATTCTACCCCGATGCGGATCATATAAGCCCCGATGCGGCTCCTCACGGATAGCCACGTAGAATTCTTCTCATGCTGAGCAATCTATTCACTGGTTTGGTCTCGCCTGAGGCCGTGACCAACGTCGTTAATGTCGGTGCCGCGTTCCTACCTGACTGGTTGAACCCTGACGTTTTCTTGCGTGATTCAGGGTTAGGCCCGTGGGTCATCGCGCTGGTCGTCGGCATCATCTTCGCTGAGACCGGTTTATTGCTAGGTTTCTTCCTACCGGGTGACTCCATGCTGTTCACCGCGGGCATGCTGATGGCAACCGGGGCGATCGAAACCCCACTATGGGTTGCGATCCCCGCGATCATCATCGCCGCGATCGTGGGTAACCAACTCGGTTTCTATATCGGCGAGAAAACCGGCCCAGCCCTCTACAGCCGCGACGATTCCAAGGTCTTCAAACGCGAGCACGTGGTCAAGGCGCACGACTTCTTTGAACGCCACGGCGGCAAAGCCCTGATTCTGGCGCGTTTCGTTCCGATTGTTCGCACCTTCGTTCCGGTGATCATCGGTGTTGCCGGCATGAACAAAGCCAAGTTCTTCCTCTACAACGTGATCGGCGCCGTCTTGTGGGGCGGCGGCGTGACCCTGCTGGGTGCGTGGCTGGGCCGTTTCGATTGGGTCGGCAAGAACATCGACATCATCTTCATCGCGATCGTTTTGCTCTCCATCACCCCGATCATCTTCGAGGCCGTGCGTCACCGCATCAACTCGAAAAAGAACAAGCCAGCCGCCCCACGGGAAGCGGTAGAAGAAACTCATCAAACGAAAAACTAAACAACCGAGAAACTAAACGGCGGGCGGATTGCGTATCAACGCAATCCGCCCGTCGCTGTTTTCCGTCAGCTATTTTCCGTTAGCTGTTAGAGCAGGCAGCGATAATCGAGGGCAAGAGCGCCTCGATTGCTTTCTTGCGGTGGCTGATGCTGTTCTTCTGCTCTGGGGTGTGTTCGGCGAGTGACTTGCTGGAGCCCAGCGGTTGCACGATGGGGTCGTATCCGAAGCCGCCCTCACCTTGGGGCTCGGTCAAGAGGGTTCCTTCGAGCTCCCCGCGTTCCACGACTTCGTAGCCGTCGGGGCTTGCCACTGCGGCAGCACACACGAAGCAAGCGCGCCGCTGTATCGGGTCGGTGATGTCGGCCATCTGCGCTAGCAACAAGCGGTTATTAGCTTCATCGTCGCCGTGCACCCCTGCCCAGCGTGCAGAGAGGAAACCTGGGGATCCGCCCATGACGTCTACGGCCAGGCCAGAGTCGTCGGCGATCGCGATCAGCCCGGTCTCTCGGGCCACGGTGCGGGCCTTGAGCAGCGCGTTGCCTTCGAAAGTCACGTCACTTTCGACCACATCGGCAGCGCCCGCGGTTGCCGCATCAATGACCTGGGTGTCTACATCGAGGCCTTCGACCTTGCCGCGCAACAGTTCGCGTAGCTCCGCTAGCTTTCCCTGATTATGGGATGCCAGCACGATCCGCGGGGCTGTTTCCTCGTTGGGGTTCACAGTTTCGGTAGGGTTTGCGTTCATCGTTGCCATCCCAGTGTCTCGCATTGCATTGCGGCTAGCTCTGCCGCTCCCGTCACTGCCAAATCCAGCAGTGCATCGAGCTCTGAACGGTTGAATGGCGCCCCCTCGGCGGTACCTTGTACCTCAACGAAATCGCCCGAGCCGCGAACCACAACGTTCATGTCCGTCTCCGCGCGGACGTCCTCAACGTAAGGCAAATCCAGAACAGGGGTTCCGTCGATGATGCCCACCGAGACTGCCGCGACGGTATCGGTCAACACCTGCGCGTCCTGATCGACCAGGCCTTCTTGGCGTGCCCATTCGACTGCGTCGGCGAGTGCGACGAATGCGCCGGTGATGGCGGCGGTGCGGGTGCCGCCGTCGGCTTGAAGTACATCGCAATCGAGCACGATGGTGTTTTCACCGAGCTGTTTGGTGTCTATCACGGAGCGAAGGGATCGGCCGATGAGCCGGGAAATTTCGTGGGTTCGGCCCCCGATTTTCCCTTTGACGGATTCACGCTGATTGCGGGTGTTGGTTGCCCGCGGCAACATCGCGTATTCAGCGGTAACCCAGCCGCGCCCTTCTCCTTTGAGCCAGCGGGGTACGCCCTCGGTGAAGGAAGCGGTGCACAGAACCCGGGTATTACCGAATTCGATGAGAGCTGAGCCTTCAGCGTTTTTTGACCATGCCCGGGTGATGGTGACGGGGCGCAGCTGGTCTGCTCGGCGACCATCGGCGCGTGTGTTAGTTATGCCCATGCGGTCATCGTATCCGTTCTTTGGTCGGTTCACGGTGTTTTGTAATCGGCTTGTTATGTGTTGGTGCGGCAAGGGTCGCCTGCATTTATGGCGAGGGATTTTATGGCGATGGATCGTGTGGCCCCGGTTGGACAGGGTTTTCGCGGGTTCCGCGGTGGCCTGGGATGGGCCGGTGCCGCACGCCGGCCTCTTGAAGTGCGCGTGCTAGGGATTCTGGGACGCGGGACATGGTTGCAGTGCGTGGGTCGCCGATGCGTTCGCCTGAACGTACGCCGTAGGTTACCCCTGAGACGGCCACCGCGAGTTCGCCACTGTATTCGGCGCGGGCTTCTTCTAAGACGGTGGTGTGGTCGGTCCAAACGGGGATGTGGGTGAGCAGGAGCCGCTGGACTGCGGCTGCTTTCGCTGCCTCCCCGGCTCGCTTTCCGGTCAGGTGGACTCCCTTGATGTGGTCGTCGCGTCCTTCTTGGAATGCGGCCTCACACAAGAAGAGGTCGGCATCACGGGCGGCTTCGACGAGTTCGGGGCATTCGTCCGTATCTCCTGAATAGGTCAATACGGAGTGGATTTGCCGGCCTTCGAGGATCTCGTGTCCTTCAATGCGGAACGCATAGGCCTCATCGACGGGATGGACCACCGGATACGGTGTTACGGTCAGCGGCCCTATCGTGACGGCTTCGTATGCAACCCAATCCCGGAAGTCGAAGTCTTCACGCATACCCGGATCACGCGGTAGGCCGTAGGCATCTGCCATGCGGTCGGCGGTATCGGCTGGGCCATAGACCCGCACGCGGTCCCTGCCCCAGCCTTCTGGGTCCCAGTGCACTGCAACGTGTAACCCGCACAGATCCATGCAGTGGTCTGGATGCAGATGGGATATCAGGACCGCGTCGATGTCTTTGAGGTCCATGTAGCGTTGCAGTACGCCAAGGGATCCGGACCCGAAATCCAGTAGCACGCGCCACGGGCGGGTTCCGTCGTGTGCGGTCAGCAGATAGCACGATGCAGGCGAGCCGGGGCCTGGGAATGATCCCGTGGAGCCGATGATCGTCAGTTTCATGTCATGAGCTCCGATTAAGTGTTGTCGGGATATCGCGGGATCATGTGGGTTACACCCGTCACCTCGGGTCCGAGGAATCGTTGAGCCATGACCGAGAAATGCTCGGTGTCACCGGTAGCCATGAACGTGTGGCGCGCGCTCGCCTCGGGCGGGGCGATGAGGCCTGCCTCGGTGAGGGAACGGAACACGTCTTTCGCGGTCTCGTCCGCTGAGGACACCAGGCTCACGTCCTCCCCCATGACGTAAGAGATCACGCCCGTGAGCAACGGGTAGTGCGTGCACCCCAGCACGAGCGAATCCACGCCATATTCTTTGAGCGGCTGCAGATAGCTCTGGGCAACATCCAATAGTTCCTCGCCTGAGGTTTCGCCGCGTTCAACGAACTCCACAAAACGAGGGCACGCAGCCGCACGCACCTCAATATGCGGGGCGGCCGCGAACGCATCCTCATAGGCTCGTGAGCGTACCGTGGCTTGCGTACCAATCACACCGATGCGGCCCGTACGGGTTGCACGCACCGCCGCACGCACGGCCGGCTTGATCACTTCAACCACCGGGATGCCGTAACCCACCGTGTAACGCTCGCGTGCATCGTGCAAAACAGCGGCCGAGGCTGTGTTGCATGCGATCACCAAAAGCTTGACACCGGCCTCGACCAGCTGGTCCATGATGTCGAGCGCATTCGCGCGCACCTGCGCAAGCTGCAACGGCCCATACGGGCCGCGCCCGGTATCCCCCACATAGAGGATGGACTCCTGTGGAAGCTGATCGATGATCGCGCGAGCCACCGTGAGCCCGCCAACCCCGGAATCGAACACGCCGATCGGCGCCAACGTGGGATCACTCGCTGAAGCTTCTCCACGCAACGCACGAGTCACCGTAGCCGCGGCGTTGTTTTCTGTTGCGACGCTGCCTTCCACTGAGGCGTTTTCTGCTGAGGCGCTATCCGCTCGGGCGCTATCTGCTAAGGCAGAGTTCAATGCCGGTTTCATGGTCTCCGTTATGCACATAGAAAATGAGGTGCTTGATGCGTATCTAGGCTAAGCCTTTCCACGCAACAACGCATGCATGAGTGAGTCTTGCAGCCACGAGGTGAAGCCGTAAAGCATAACCATGCCTTGGTCCGGGTCATCGGACACTCCTTGTTCCATGGCTTCCTGCACGCGATCAGCGTCCTGTTGATCCTCGATGCCCAGGCGGGCTGCCAATACAAGCCGCATGACGTTGAGTGTCGAGGCCACCTGCCCCGCTTTCTCATGCGGAATCAAAAATGGGTCTTTCATCACAGCACGCGCAAGCCACTTCAAGCCTTCCCTTTGACGAGCGATGAGCCCCGGCTCGGTGCGTGCACGCATCGCTGCATCCGCACCGTCAAGGGCGCCCACCGCGTCATCGGTATGGATCGAACGCGGCAAGATAGCCAAAAGCGCTGGGTCGTGAGGGTCATCCAACGTAGCCGACCCGCCTAGCAGCGAGGCCCCCGCGTCCGCTATGTCGTTACTGAGCCCCAGTTCTTCCCACCAGCGGTCTGCCCCGTCGGCTGTTACATCTGTAGGTTCTTCTACGGTGTTTGAGGCTTTCCTTGAAGCGGCGTCCGTTGTGCCCGATGCGGCCTTCAGACCCGCATCGACGTGTTCGGCTTCACGCCCGGCAAGCAACTGGTCGATGTCGCGAGCCAGCATCACCAACAGCTGGGCCTCTGCGTAGTCAAGTTCAGTTGAATAGCCTTTTCGTGTAGCTCTGAAAGGACGTGCCATCAGGCGTCGCCTCCGCGCATCGTGGCCTGCAAACCGAAACCGTGCATCGCTTCAACATCGGCTTCGATCTTTTCCCGCGGCCCGCGAGCCACCACGGCCTTGCCCGAATGGTGCACTTCAAGCATGAGTTTCTGTGCAACCGAATCCGAATAGCCGAAGTACGTGCGGAACACGTAGGAAACATAGGACATCAAATTGACCGGGTCATCCCACACAACAAGCTCGAAAGGGCGCGAGGCAGCGGGTGCGAACGCGTTGTCCTTCTCCACTTGATAACTCACAGAGGTTGCGGCAGCCATACGACACATTGTAGTGGTGGGACCCGAGTGCCGCCTCAGAGGGCTTGACATATTAGGCTGGGGACATGTCAACGAGCACGTCACTGATGACCGACCGCTACGAGCTGACCATGATCGAGGCCGCGATGGCCTCCGGTACAGCAAACCGTAAGAGTGTATTTGAAGTTTTCGCACGCCGCCTCCCGGAAGGGCGCCGCTACGGCCTTTTGGCCGGTACCGGACGGTTCCTTGAGGGGCTTGAAAACTTCCGTTTCACCACCGAAGACCTCGATTACCTCTCGGATAACAAAGTGGTTGGCGAAGCGATGCTCAACTGGCTCGCCGATTTCCGTTTCTCCGGCAATATCACCGGCTACGCCGAAGGTGAGATCTATTTCCCGAACTCCCCGATCATGCAGGTCGAGGCCACGTTCGCTGAAGCGGTGATCCTGGAAACCTATCTGCTCTCAGTGCTCAACTATGACACCGCGGTCGCCTCAGCGGCATCCCGCATGATCGCTGTAGCGGGCGGACGGCCATGCATTGAGATGGGATCGCGGCGGGCCAACGAAGAGTCCGCGATCGCGGCGGCACGCGCGGCCGCCATCGCAGGCTTTGCTAGCACCTCCAACCTTGAAGCGGGCCGCCGCTACGGTCTCACAACCGCGGGCACGGCCGCGCATTCCTTCACCCTGCTGCACGATTCTGAGCGTGAGGCGTTCAAAGCCCAGATTGATTCGATGGGCGTTGACACGACCCTGCTCGTGGATACCTACGATGTGGAGCAGGCCGTGCGCACCGCCGTTGAGGTAGCAGGGCCCCAGCTTGGTGGTGTGCGCTTGGACTCAGGTGATTTGCTGTCCCAGGCGGTATGGGTGCGGGAGCTTCTCGATGATCTCGGCAACCCGAATACCAAGATCATCGTGACCTCGGACCTCAACGAGTACGCGATCGCAGCGCTACGTTCTGCCCCAGTGGATGGTTACGGGGTCGGAACCCAGCTCGTGACCGGCTCGGGTGCACCGACCGCCTCCATGGTGTACAAGCTGGTTGCGCGTCAGGGCAATGACGGCCAGTGGGTTCCGGTCGCGAAATCGGCATCCGGTAAGAAGTCGGTGGGTGGTAAGAAGTATGCTTACCGCCAGATCAATGAACGCGGCCGCGCAACCGCTGAGCTGATCGGTGTGAACCGGGTTCCTTCCGGGGCCACCGATAGCGACCGCCCGCTGCAGATCCCACTCGTGGTGAACGGCGAAATCCAGGATGGTTTGACCGGAGCTGCAGGTGTCGAGGCTGCGATCGAGCGGCGTAAAGCTTCGATCGAAGAAATGCCGGGGCGTGCACGCCAGCTGATGCGTGGCGAACCCGTGGTCCCAACGCTGATCGAGGACTAAGATCACAGAAACGAAGCACACACAACCGGCGGCGCCCAGGGCATAGATCGCATATCTGTTCTGGGCGCCGCCGCTGTTGTTAGGCGCCGTCCACGGTTAGGCGCCGTCCACGGCGTTTATTTTCGGCCCTTATTTTTGGCCGACAAACCATTTCTGTAGCGTCGAGATGCGGTTACGTAACTGCTTTTCGGAAGCCTGCGCCACCGGCGGGCCACCACTAATGGCGCGTAGCTTGTTGTGGATCTGACCGTGCGGAATACCCGTCTTATTCGCATACGCCGCAACAGACTTAGCGAGTTGGGTACGCAAATCCATGAGCTGGCGGTGATCCACGACTCCCTGTGTTTGTTCTCCCGGCGTTTGTTGCTGTGCCGCGGTCTTCCGCTTGCTCAGGTGCTTGGCCTGCCGCTGACGCAACAGCTCACCGACCTGTTCGGCATCCAGTAGGCCCGGGATGCCAAGGAAGTCAAGTTCCTCTTCGGAACCCACGCCCGCGCCTAGCCCGAACTCACCGCCGTCGTAGAGAACACGGTCGAAGCTCGCATCCGATTCAAGGGCCTGGAAGGTGCCATGAGTGAGCTCACTTGATGCGCGCTCTTCACGGTTGGCTTGAGCCAGTTCCGCCTCGACTTCCTGCACTGTCTGGTCTTCACCGCTACTTGGCCGGTCCAGTGCGTGATCGCGCTCTACCTCCATCTCGTTGGCAAGATGCGTCAAAACAGGCACCGAGGGCAAGAAGACGCTCGCGACCTCGCCGCGCTTGCGGGAACGCACGAAGCGCCCGATCGCCTGAGCAAAGAACAGTGGTGTGGACGTGGAGGTCGCATAAACGCCGACTGCCAAACGCGGCACGTCAACACCCTCAGACACCATGCGCACGGCGACCATCCATCGTTTCGTGTTCTCTGTGAAGTCCTCGATGTGTTGCGAGGCCCCGGCATCATCGGAGAGCACAACCGTGGTCTTCTCGCCTGTGATGCGATCCAGGATCGCCGCATACGCACGCGCGCTATCTTGGTCGGTTGCGATCACCAACCCGCCGGCATCCGGAACGCTTCGACGCACCTCAGTCAAACGCTGATCCGCTGCGCGAAGAACCTTCGGGATCCACTCACCCTCAGGGTTCAAAGCGGTACGCCACGCGGACTGTGTGATGTCTTTGGTCGCGGCCTCCCCCAACTGGGCTTCCATCTCTTCACCTGTTGAGGTGCGCCACCGCATCGAACCGGAATAGGCCATAAACATGACAGGGCGAACAACGTGGTCCTTGAGCGCCTCACCATAACCGTAGGTGTAGTCGGCTTTCGAACGGCGGATGCCCTCTTCGTCTTCTACATACTCAACGAACGGGATCTGCGCCGTATCCGAACGGAACGGCGTACCCGTAAGCGATAGCCTGCGCACCGCAGGCTCGAAAGCCTCCCGGATACCGTCGCCCCAGCTCAACGCGTCGCCTGCGTGGTGGACCTCGTCCAGGATCACGAGCGTCTTCCCGGCCTCAGTGCGTGCTCGATGCAGCAGCGGCTTGTTCGCAACCTGCGCGTATGTCACGGCAACGCCGATGAAGCCGCGGCCGTGGCGGCCATCGGAGTTCTTGAAGTTCGGGTCAATGGAGAGCCCGATGCGGGCGGCGGCGTCAGCCCACTGCGTCTTCAGGTGCTCGGTCGGCGCTACAACAGTGATGCGGTTGATGGTGCCGCGCTCAACCAGGGTCTTGGCTACACGCAACGCGAACGTTGTTTTACCTGCGCCTGGGGTTGCAACTGCAAGGAAGTCCTTCTCTGGGCTGTTGAAGAACGCTTCAAGAGCCTCTGCCTGCCACTGCCGCAGCTTAGGAGCTGTGCCCCACGCGGCTCGTTCCGGATACGCCGGTGGCATGTCCTCGCCCACGGAAAACAGGGCATCGGACATAAAGGCATCACTCCACAATCATTCTTCAACCATCAGAAACAGAGCACCGGTTTCTATGCGGAAACGGGCGCAACAAAACAAGCATCGCGTGCAACGAACACGGCTTGGAAACAGCGCGACAGTGAACCGCTGGGTCAACCGGCGCAGATGCTGGGCTAGCTTAGTCGCCCATCATCGAATCATAGACTTCCTTGCAGTCCGGGCACACCGGGAACTTCTGCGGGTCACGGCCTGGGACCCAAACCTTGCCGCACAAAGCGATCACCGGTTCACCCGTGAGGGCGGACTCCATGATTTTGTCTTTCTGCACGTAGTGCGCAAAACGTTCATGGTCCCCTGGTTCCGACAACTGCTCTTGCAGCTGCCGGTCCATCACAGCAGTGCCGCCAGGTGAGGCGGTGTCAGGTGAGGCCGGATCGTTGGCATAGGGATCGTTGAGAGAACTCATGCGACCCATTCTATGCCGCCTTCGCCCGAGCGCACACGAGGAAAGATGATTGATCACGCGTGGCGGATCACGGTCTGCATCAGTTCAGGCGTCGAACGGTCATACCATTTCCCGCCTAGCCAGATACCTACTACACAGATCACCAGACCCCACACGATGTCGAACGCGGCGGTTACCGCGAGCGGAACCACGCGCGCCTCGTTCCACGCCATGAGGTAGAAGACCATGGTAGGCGCGAGCAGAATGGCTACCGCGACGAGGTAGAGGGTCTGGGTAATGAATATCCGCATACCGGCGCCCTGTGGCGTTTGGAACGGGGAGTCCCCGGGCTGTGGAACCGCATAAATCCAGCGTGCCGATACCAGCGCGGACAGCCCCAATGAAACACCGAGTGCTGCCAGCGAAGCCAGTAGCGAATCAGGAATCATTTCGACGCGGTCCAGAATCAGCAACGGAACCACCGCGGATAGTCCGACTGCTATGAATGAGAGCGGTAGCACCGCAACTACACGGCCCAGCCGGTCCTGCCAGCCACGCACCCCGGTGAGAACATGTGTATGGAACGCCGTTGAGTCATAAGAAATATCGGCAGAAATACTGAACCCCATGAGCGCGCCAACCATAATGCCGGCGAGGTGGCCACCGAAAGCAGCCTCCGGTTGGAACAGTGGCATGAATATGCCGATCACCACGATGAGGACCGGCACCATGATCAAAGAGGCCGAATAGCGGGCGTCCTTAAGCCAATAGATCAGCGCGCGGCCGGCAATCGCACCCCACGGAGTTGCCGGCATGCGCCCGATCCAGCCCAGCCCCTTCACGTCTTTCGATGCGGCCGTATGCGGAGGAGACACCGCGGCCTTCTTGACGATGCGAACATAGAGAACCCAGCACACCACAAGGCTCACAAAACCGATCGCGCCACTGATCACGCCGTGGACCATGTTCCCCGATGCAAAGGCCCACACAGCACCAAAGAACGCACCGAACGGCGAATATGAGCTCACGGTAGCTAACGTGCTTAGAACGTTCACAATCAGGTGGTGATCCGTCTCCGGACCCAACGTGGCCATCATCGGCCCCATGAACATGACCGGGAGGAACAAGACCACAGTCCCTAATTCACGCACACCACGCTTGACACCCACCGTGCTAAACCACGTCATGAACGTACGCCCAAAAAGCTGCGCCGCCAACGCTGAGAACAGCCCGGCAACAATCCCCCACGCGAGCAAGTCAGCGTTGAACTTAAAGGAGAAGGCAGCGATCAGCATGAAGATCAACGTTGCCACGCCAGGGACTCCGATGAAACCGGCGAGTAACAACCCTGGAGCGAGCTTTCCGGCGCTGATGGGGAACAACGCAAAGCGTTGCGGCTCCATCGCCCCGTCCATGCCGGTGAAGAACGCGGGCACAACAGTCCAACCCAGCACTACCAGAGCGCTCAGAGTCACCACGATCATCTGGGCAAAAGGCGCATCTTCCGGGGTCATCGCCGCCAACGCCAACGCACCGATCACCAGCAGGAACCCCATGTACAGCCCACCCAGGATCACGCCAAAGAGTTGCCATTTATTGCGGATAAGGCCGTTAATGAACAGCCTCCACCGCAGCTTGATCAGCTGTGCAACCAAGACAACCCTTCCTGCTCGCCGCGGCCACCCACCAAGTCAACAAAGCGGTCTTCAAGGGTCATACCGTCGCATACGTCCTGCACCGTCCCAGCAGCTTTGAGCCGCCCCTGCGCGATCACCGCAACATGCGTGCACATCCGCTCAACCATCGCCATGACGTGGCTCGAAATCAGGACCGTACCGCCCTGCTCAACATAGTTGTTCAAGATGTCACGAATATTGGCACTCGAAACAGGATCCACGGCCTCGAAAGGCTCATCCAAAACCAAAACCTGCGGCGCCTGAATCATCGCACACGCGAGCGCGATCTTCTTATGCATACCCGCGGAATAATCCACAACCTGCTTATCAGCCGCGTCTTGTAGGTCCATGACCCGCAAGAGATCCTCAACGCGCGCGTTAACCACCTCGGCATCCATGCCACGCAAACGTCCCGTGTATGTGATCAGCTGACGGCCCGAAAGCCGATCAAAAAGCCGCATACCATCAGCCAGAACGCCCAGCTTCTTCTTCGCTACGAGTGGTTCCTTCCACACATCGACGCCGTGAACATACGCATGTCCGGTATCCGGGCGTAGCAAGCCGGTCAGCATCGATAGCGTTGTGGTCTTGCCTGCCCCGTTAGGCCCCACCAAGCCATAGAACGATCCACGCGGAACGTCGAAGGCGAACGGGTAGACCGCGACCTTATCCCCGAAACTCTTACCTAGCCCACGGAAACTCACCGCCGCCGAGGACGGATCCGCTAAACCTTGCATCTGATAACTTCCTTGCGTCTGATGTGATGTTGTTTCATGACCTTTATGCGTAGGCCCCACCCCACGCTCATGGTTATGCGAAGGTTCGCCTGCAATATGCGTCATATAAAAATCGAACCATGCGATTTAATGCAGATCAAGAGCCACACTAGAATGTGTGGCTCTTGACACATTTTCTCCGGTTACTTCACCGGTCCAACTAGAACAAGCTCATCGCCAGCTTGCGGCGACCAGCGGCAACGCGTGGATCGTTCTGCCCCACCGCGCTGAACAACTCAACCAAGTGCACCCGTGCCGCCTCACGGTCATCACCGCGATGCGCTCCGATGAAACGAATCAGACGTAAGAAGGCATCATCCACGTGCCCGCCCACGACGTCAAGATCAGCGACATCGATCTGGGCATGAACATCATCCGGGTTGGAAGCCGCAGCATCACGGACCACCTGCGCATCGAAACCAGAGACCCGCTTCAACAAATCAACCCGATGCACACCGGCCTCAGCCTCCGCATCAGCCGGGTTCTCCTCCACGGCACGCTCATACAAAGCCCGCGCCGCATCATATTCCCCTTGCGCAACCAGCGCATCAGCCTCAGCGAACCGGCCACCAGCCGCTTCGGCGCCAGCCGTGTTAATAGGTGCGACCGTGGAAGCCATCCCCTGCTGAACCGCAACCTGCTGCAACTCCTGAAGTGTTGCCGCCATCTGTTCGGAATCAACGGGGCCTGCGAAGAGCGGCATCGGTCGGCCGCCTAAGACCGCAAGCAGCATCGGCACCTGCTGAATCTGCAAGGCCTGAGCCACACGCGGATGCTCATCGACATCCACAACACCCAGAACGAACTTACCCGCCTGAGCCTCAACCGCATCATCCACAACCCGGACCACGGAGTCGGCGGCTTCAGAGCGCGCCGAATACGCGACCAAGAACGCCGGGACCCGCGTGCTGAGCTGCGCGAACTCCTGCAGCGACTCTTCCGTAACCATCGTGGCCCACTGGCCCAGCGAGGCTTCCATGTCCGATGCCTCAGTAGCCTGGCCTGGAGTTTGCTGGCCTAGCGATGATAAGTCCACAGCACCTGCCGAGGACGCTGGAGCGGCGAACTCAGCTTGGCTTCCGGAAGCACCCACACTCGCATTCGGGTTGTGCGCCTGCCCAGGCTGTGCATCAAATGATGAAGAATCCATCGACACTGCGTGCCTCATCCTCTCAGTCGCGCCCCGCGGGTTCCTCGGGGCGCACGGTCGCTACTTCAGCTCTACACCAACAGGGACATACGACATACCAACGACCTCGGCTGGTTTGCCGTCCTTGATGTTGATGACCACAGGAATCGTGAGGCGAGCCTCGACCGGCTTGTCAGTCTCTTCCTTGCCAACAAACTCGCGGATGAAGCCGGCGAGCTTCGTCTTACCGCCGTCCTTCTCCGGGGTCATCCTCATGGTTTCGGTGACCAAACCGGAGACCATGACACTGCCATCCGGCATCTTCAAAGCGTTAGCAGACTTCGCGTTGACCTTGTAATCGGTCGTGAACTTACCCTTGCCGTCGCCCTCGTAGCTCTTCTTGGTCTCCGAGTTTGCTTTACGCAGCTGATCGACCATCGGGGACTTAGCGAACTTCTTCGCAGCGCCGGACTTCGCATCACCCAGTGCAGAAGAGAACTGTTTCAAGGCATCTTCAGGTGACATCGGGCCACCCTTCTTACCTCCCCCAGAAACTGCGCGGACCTCCGGGTCCCCCACAGCGATACCCGGGAACGTTGCCCCCTCGACCATCGGGACTGCGGACACAACCTTGTACTGAGAACGGGCATTCGCCTGCTTGAGGGTCACAATGACCGGCAGGTCCTTGTTGCTACCCGTGGTCACAGCCATGACGGTTCGAGGGAAGCCACGGTCTACCGGAACAGCGGCGGTCACAACCTTCTTCGAAATCGGCGGAACAAGATTGTCGTTGAGCTTGACCTTCTTCTTCAACGCGCTGTAAAGATCCTGGCGCAGGTTCAGAGCGTCTGCCTCAAAACGTGATTCGAGCTTCTTCGCGTCACGCTTCTTATCGCCCTCAGCAGCAACGTCGCTGACATCACTCATGATGCGCTCTAGCTGGGTTGTGACCAGGATCGAATAGGCTTCCTCTTCTTCAGCCTTAGCGGTGGCCTCCTCAGACTTCTCGGCCGAGGTGTCCGCCCACGCGACCTGAGACGGGAGCGCAAGGCCGAGGGCCGCCCCCACAGCAATCAGGCCCTTCCAGGCACGAGAGCGCCGACCCTCACGTTGGCCAAGGCTCTTAGTTGTAGCAGGTTCAGCAACAGAGCGGAATCGTGGATCTTCTTCAGGGTTCACGTCATCGCCCTCCTGCCAGTTGCGCTCATCGTCTCCCCATGATTGTTCGCCGTGAGCCGGTGCGGCAGACCCGCCGTCGTAATAGTCGTCATCGTCGTCGCGGCGGTCCTGGTCGTTACCGTCATGTTCCTCAGAATCAGCGGGAGCAACCACGCCGTGCCTGCGGCTTGCAACGATCGTGTCATCCGACTGCGGAACATATGGATCGCTGCCGCCAAAGTTAGGCAACTCGTATTCAGCCGTATCGCCGGCACCTTCAAAGGAGTCACCGTCGTATCCAGCATCTGCCCCCGGCTGGCCGTCTGGATGCCCAGCGGCGGCGCCAGCACCGACACCGGCACCGATACCTGCGCCAGCGGCGCGGCCGGTGTGGTTAGCCCGCCGGTCAGCGTCCTCTCCGCGACGAGCCGCTGCGGCACGGCGCGGAGAATCAGCAACGCGACGGCCACCGCGCCGCTTCGGACGAGACATCGCCAGAATCAGGGCAAGACCAAACAAGATGACAGCGGCAACAAACCACGGGGTCGCTTTAGCCCACTTGGCTGACATCTCAGCCTCCGGGTTATCCCACGTCACCACAAGATCCTTCGGCGCAGGTTCAGTCCCGTCCTTAATGACCAGCAGCGCGACAGGACCGTGAATCTCCTCAGGCCAGGCCACATCCCACCGGCCTTCTTGCTCAGACTCTGAAATCCAGAGGTCAGAGCCCTGAGGATTAGGAGCCTTTGCATCGCCCTTCTTGTGCTCGACCTTGAACGTGCGCGAACCGGTGTCCACAGATTCGATCACGTTCATCGCAGAGGACCCCGCCCACTCCTGGATGTCCCAAGGGCGTGCGACTGCGACCGTGAACTTGCCTTCTTCCCCCAGTTTGACCTCTGGGTTGGAATCCGGCGCCAAATGAATCTCTGAGGAAATCATGGTGATCGGCGCATCCGGGGTATTGTCCGGGATCTCAGCGCTGAGGCGATCCTGCGGAGACCACCAGGTCATGTGTCCGATACCGATAATGAGGCACACCACGCCTATCACCAGGGCAGCCGTGCTAATAATTTTGCGCACTATAGGTCAATCATCCTCGTATCAGCCGCGGCGCACAGCACCGCAGTTCGGTCAAGTCACAATCGCGGGCGATGCCGCGTCTACTAAGAGTCTAACGAGTAGACCCTCGTCTTTCCCGTAATTCGCTCCAAACTTAGGTAGTCTAGCCGACATGACTGCGCGTTCAGATGAGCCCAACGCCTCGGAGCTTGATGGCCAAACCTCCAGGCCTCCGGGCATGCAACCCGAAGACCTCCCCGATGAGATACGCCTCGGCGGTGACCTACCTAGCGACCCGGACTCTAGCGACACGCCGGCATCATCTGACAGCGAGGATCCCGACGTAACGGCGGAACACAGCAAGGCTGAGCCCTCCACCGGCCAAACCGGGCGGCCTGAACCGGAGAAGGACACGCTCGCGGTGCGAGCGCCCGATATCGACGCAACAAACTCGCTCAACCCCGGCCCCATACCAGCCCCTACCCCTGCCCCCGCGGCGTCTGCACGGTTCCGCAAGTTTGTTCCGCACTGGCTAGGCCGCGCGCTCACCACCACGGATAGACCCTTACCCTATGATCCCGGGTCCCCGCAGGCCGCCAGCGGTGGATCCGATGCCTCCAGCAATTCTGAAGCGGACGAATCCTCCAGCTCGGCGCTTGGAACAGCGAAAAGTTCGCCAGACAGCCCCGCACTCCAGACCCCCGTGAAGTCCGGTTTCGGTCTTGCAGTAGGTGTAGCGCTTGCCGTCATGGCGTGGCTGATACTGGCGGAGCTATCTCAGCTTTTGACGTGGATCGCGCTGGCATTGTTCATCGCTTTAGGCATGGACCCCATCGTGCGCTTCTTCGTATCCCGCGGGTGGCGGCGCTGGGTCGGTGTGCTCGTGGTCGTGCTCGTACTTCTCGCGTTCGTGGCTGGCTTCTTGAGTTTGCTGATCCCCGCGCTCATCACCCAGATCTCTGAGCTAACTCGACGCGCGCCCGCGATCCTTGATGACGTCACCGCCAAACCGATGGTTCAGAAACTGGATGCTCAGTTCCACCTCATCGACAAAGTCGGTGAAGAAGTCAGGTCCATCATCAACAGCCCTGACACCCTAGCGAATGTGATCAACGCCGGTAACTTTGTGGGTGAGTTCTTCTTCGGCACACTCATCGTGTTCGTTCTGGCAACCTATTTCTTGGCTTCGTTGCCACAACTGAAACTGTTTGTCTTCTCTTTCGCGCCGGCTTCCAGCAGACAGCGGGTCGCCGTGTTGTCAGAGAACATCACGCGTTCGGTAGGCAACTACGTCATGGGGCAAGCAACAGTCGCCATTGTCAACGCTTGCTTCTCGTTCATCCTGATGACGATCTTCGGGATCCCCTATTCGCTGCTACTTGCACTGTGTGTTGCCATGCTCGCATTCATCCCGCTCGTAGGCGGCGTGGCCGCGGGAACCTTAGTCGTAATCGTCTCTCTATTCTCGCTCAGCTGGCAGTCCACACTGCTATACGCGATCCTCTACATCGTCTACCTGCAGGTAGAGGCCTACTTCATCTCACCTAGGATCATGTCGCGTGCCGTCAAGGTTCCAGGCGCTGTGGTGGTGATCGCTGTGATCGCCGGTGGTGCGCTCTTCGGCGTTTTGGGGGCGCTCATGGCAATCCCGGTCGCTGCTGCCGCCATCACGCTGATCAAGGAAGTCTTCTTCCGCAGGCAAGACGCCCGCTAACCCAGATCGGGCCCTCCAGTGCAGCTACCGTCTCGGGTTCGCTAGCGCGGCCTCAACGACGCGGCGCGTGGTTCTCCCAGCATCTGCTATGCCAGTGGCGCCTGTCTGCTTGGGCGTCCGCGTCCGATCGTGAACCGTCCGCTCTCCACGCCACAATGTGTGCGATGCCCGGTGGTATCAGCTGATCACAGCCCGGGCAACGGTAATGTTTACTCGCGCCATAGCCTGGTACTGCGCGCACATGCCATAGCCCGTCGCTGAAGTCCTGTAACGGTTCGTGGCCGTAGTGAAGCCAGCCACTACTTGTATCTAAGTCCCATGCACGGGTCCGTACAGGGCGAGCGCCTCTGGGGGCGGCTGAGGAACGCGAGCCCGAGCTCCTGCGGCTTGCGCCACGAGCCTGCGGAGCTCTGCGGTTTTTACGTCCCACGCTGTTCTCCCCTCTTGGCCTAATCCTTGTGTGGCCCGACAATCTGCTACTACCCTACCGAGCCGCTCGCTCACCTGACCGGACGTAGTGCCTCATGTCAAGTTGATCGCGTAGCCCTAGTCGTGCCTCACAGAGATTGATTGCGTAGCCCTGCTTAGGTGTAGTTCCTCGGGAGGTTGTGAACGTTCGCGGTAGGTGAAGACCTCCGGGCAGTATGGGGTTACCACAACTCCTGCCTGACCCGGAGGTCTTCATGTCTCACCCTAATGCACCCTTGACTGCTGAGGGTCGCCGGCGTCTTGCCGTGCTTATCGTCGAGGAAGGCTGGACGATTCGTCGAGCCGCCGAACGTTTCCAAGTCTCACCGGCTACCGCATCGAAATGGGCCAAACGCTACCTCGTCGGCGCCCCACTGACGGATCGGTCCTGCAGGCCACGTCGCTGTCCTAACCGGTTGTCTGTTCGCCGAGAACGCCGGATTATTGCGCTGCGGTTCACCCGCCAGTGGGGCCCACACCGGATCAGTTACCACTTGGGTATCCCACGGTCCACGGTTGGTAGAGTCTTGGCCCGGTACCAGATGCCGTTACTGGCCCATATCGATCGAGGAACAGGACTGCCCATCAGGACACCGCACATCGCGCGGTATGAGAAACAAGCCCCAGGTGAGCTGGTGCATGTTGATATCAAGAAACTTGGGCGGATCCCCGATGGTGGTGGCCACCGTATGCTTGGACCCGAGGCGCGCAAGAACGGTGGGTATGGAAAACACGGCAGGGGCTATGCCTTCTTACATCACGCCATCGATGACTATTCGAGACTCGCGTATTCAGAGATCCTTACCGATGAGAAGAAACAGACCGCGGCCGGGTTCTGGCAACGCGCTCAGGAGTTTTTCGCTCAAGCTGGGATCACCGTACAGGCAGTGATGACCGATAACGGCGCCTGCTACCGCTCACGCCTGTTCAACAACACGCTCGGGACAAAGATTAAACACCAGTTCACCAAGCCCTACCGGCCTCAGACCAACGGCAAAGTCGAACGCTTCAACCGTACTCTGACCCAAGAATGGGCCTACGCTAAGACCTATTACAGTGACGAAGCCCGAGCAGCGACCTACGAAGCCTGGCTACATCACTATAATCACCACCGACCCCACACCGGAATCGGAGGCCAAACCCCCGCCCAACGCGTTCACAACCTCACGGGGAACTACACTTAGGCAGTATGGAGTTTCACCCCACCGGTTTGTCGTTTCCGTCGGTTCTGTTTCGCGTCTTCGACCTCAGCTGTGAGGACCTCAGTCTTCCAACTGGCTTTGGTGATGAGCATGTCCTGATACCGGACAATGTCACGCGTGAGTTCGACCGGGTTGAGCTTCGCGTACTGCGCCCGCAGCGCTCGTTCTTGAGCTACAGAGAGCAGCCCAGAGTCGAGCAGACGCTGGTACGGGGTCTTCGGGTCGTCATACACGCGCCGTCTACGCCCCTGCCCGTCCACGCTCCAACCGACAGGTTTCTTGGTGGGGGTGAAGAAGTTCATCTTCAGCATCACTGCCTGCCATAACAGTGTCAGCACGTCCCGCTCATCTGGGGTGTCGTAACGGTAGTAGAAACCGTATTTACGGACAATATGGTTGTTCTTTGACTCGACGAGGGCTTGATCATTCTTCTTGTAAGGCCTGGCTCTTGTGAAGAAGATCTTCCGGTCACCTGCCCACTCGATCACTTGGTCGTTGATGAACTCCGACCCGTTATCGCAGTCGAGCCCAGCAATATCAAACGGTAACGCAGCTTCCATGCGGGTGAGGGCGGCGAGCATGTGTACACGTGCGTTATTCCGTAACACTTCCAGGTGGGTCCATCCCGTCTGCACACAAGTGGCGGTCAAAGTTCTGGCGAATTCACCTTTCAGTGTGGGGCCGCAGTGCGCGACCGTGTCACACTCCAGAAAGCCGGGCTCATGCTCTGCCTCGTCGCCGGCTTTCCGGATCATGATCGAGGTGCGTAACAGCGCGCCAGAACGGGTGGCAGAGATCCCTTTCAACTCCAGTGACTGCCGGTGCTCTCGTAAATATCGGTCGATCGTCGCGGCAGACATCTCAAGCAGTTCGGCACGTACCGCAGGCGTGTAGTCGTGTTCACCGTGGCTGAGTTCGCCATGTGCTTCAAGCCGGCTGATCCATTCGGGGAGCATCTGACACATGTATTTCCCGCACGGGTACATCATGACCCGCCACAGCCACACCAGCACCCGTTTCGAGGCTGCCGAGTACTTCGTCGGGCGATGCCGACGACGATCAACTTTCGTCACATTCTTCACGCCCAGGTGTGGGCTGGTGAGATACCGTCTGGCTGATACTCGGGACAGCCCGGTGGTTGCGCAGAACTGATCCAGAATCACAGACTTCTCGGACCTCGTCGCGGTTTTGTAGGCCCGTTTGAGTTGTTTGGTGACTTCGATACGTGTCGACATTGAGACCACACCCTTGTTCATACTTGTTCAGCGTAGGAGTACGCGCTCAAAGTATGTGAGGCACGACTGTAGCTACGCGATCAATATATGTAAGGTACGCCGCCGGATGGAGACAAACACCCACGGGGGCTAAACTATCCACGATGCGACTTCTGATTGCTACATGCGCTGTTGATTACACGGGGCGGCTGAACGCCCACCTACCTAAAGCCAAGCGGCTCATCATGGTCAAAGCCGATGGCTCAGTGTTGATCCATAACGACGGCGGATCGTATAAGCCGCTGAACTGGATGAGCGCGCCTGTTCACACGCATGTGAGCGAACCTGATGAGGTGGATGCCGCAGAAGGTGTTGAGGCGATGTGGATTGTCCGCAACGCCAAGACCGGGGATGCGCTCACGATTCGCATCTACGAGGTGTTCGCCGATGACACGCATGAGTTTGGTGTGGATCCGGGGCTGATCAAGGATGGTGTTGAGGCTGATCTGCAGCGCCTCTTAGCCGAGCAGATCCATCTCATCGGCGACGGCGCGGCCCTGGTGCGCCGTGAGTACATGACCGCTATCGGGCCTGTCGATATTCTCGCGCGGGACGCTGACGGCGGCTATGTGGCGATCGAGCTGAAGCGTCGCGGTGAGATCGATGGTGTTGAGCAGTTGACGCGGTATCTTGAGCTGATGAACCGCGATCCCCATCTGGCGCCTGTCCGCGGGATCTTTGCCGCCCAGCTGATCAAACCTCAGGCCCGCACTCTCGCTGAGGACCGCGATATCGAATGTTTGGTCTTGGATTACGATGCGATGCGCGGCGTCGATGACGTCGAGTCGCGTCTGTTCTGAGCTCAGGTTCGCATAATCCCTCGTATAAAGCCGAGTGCGACCGTTCCGGCCCACTGTCGGCGGCCTTCTGTACTAATTTGATGGCGATTGACGCCAGGTCCCCATACCGGCAACCGGTCCGGCTTCAACCCATGAGGCGAGGCCGGTGTAGTCGCCATAGCTCATCGCAAGATTGATCTGTTGCTCGCGGTTTTTGATCTCGACCACAACCCAGTCGGAGGGGAACCGTCCAGGCACCGTCTCGGACGGTTCCCACCCGAGCACTTGAATGTCCGGCCGTTGCAGCTTCAGCACTGGGATGGGGCTGACAGAAAAGAGGCGTAGAACATCGAGTCGATGGTCGCCGTATCTGCAGATGACGCGCGTCCAGCGCTCCTGCTCGTTGTGTAATGCACCTTTAAACGTGCCGAGGGTACGCCGCAACTGGTTGCGGCGTACCCTCATAGCAACGAAGTAGGCGCCGATCAGCACAAGAACGAGTACTCCAAGCAGGAGCAAGCCCTGTGCGATCGACATGGTGAATCAGGCTTCGGTCGAATCCACGAGCGACGCACGGTCAGCAACGATGGTCACTCGGTTCGAGTCGACCGAGAAGAAACCCCCAGCGGCCTGAATGTGGATGCGAGCGCCATCGACGGGCTCTACCTCCACGTCGCCGCTGGCCAGCAGAGCCATCAGTGGCGAGTGGAATGGCATGACACCGATCTCACCTTCCACCGTGGTTGCTTTCACGAAACGTGCCTCACCGGACCACACGTGGCGGTCTGCTGCGACAACTTCCACATCCAACGTAGCCATAATTACTTAGTGGCCTTCTCGATCTCGTGTGCCTGACGCTGTACGTCTTCCATGTCACCACAGTTGAAGAACGCCTGCTCTGGCAGGTGGTCGACGTCGCCGTCTGCGATCGCCTTGAAGCCTTCGATGGTGTCCTTGATTGGAACCGTCGAACCTTCAACACCGGTGAACTGCAGAGCGGTGTAGGTGTTCTGGGAGAGGAACTGCTGGATACGACGTGCGCGTGCAACGACGATCTTGTCTTCTTCCGAGAGCTCGTCAACACCGAGGATCGCGATGATGTCCTGGAGTTCCTTGTTCTTCTGCAGGATCTGCTTGACGCGGACAGCCGTGTCGTAGTGATCCTTACCCACGTACTGTGGGTCCAGAATGCGGGAGGTCGAGGTCAACGGATCCACAGCTGGGTACAGACCACGCGAGGCGATCTCACGGGAGAGCTCAGTGGTTGCATCCAAGTGCGCGAACGTGGTTGCTGGCGCCGGGTCGGTGTAGTCATCCGCAGGGACGTAAATCGCCTGCATCGAGGTAATCGAGTGACCACGGGTCGAGGTAATGCGTTCCTGCAGCAGACCCATCTCGTCAGCGAGGTTCGGCTGGTAACCCACTGCGGAAGGCATACGGCCCAGAAGGGTCGAAACCTCGGAACCTGCCTGGGTGAAGCGGAAGATGTTGTCGATGAAGAGCAGAACGTCCTGGTTCTGCACGTCACGGAAGTATTCCGCCATGGTCAGGCCGGTCAGTGCAACACGCAGACGCGTGCCTGGTGGCTCGTCCATCTGGCCGAATACCAGTGCCGTGTCCTTAAGAACGCCGGCTTCTTCCATTTCAACCCAGAGGTCGTTACCTTCACGGGTGCGCTCACCAACGCCGGCGAATACCGAGGTACCACCGAAGTTGCGGGCAACACGGGTAATCATTTCCTGGATCAGAACGGTCTTACCAACACCAGCGCCACCGAACAGACCAATCTTTCCACCCTTGATGTAAGGGGTCAGAAGGTCAATAACCTTAATACCGGTTTCCAGCATCTCGGTTGCACCTTCAAGCTCTGCGAAGTGCGGAGGCTTGCGGTGGATCGGCCAGTGGGCGTCGGCCTTGATTTCGTCTTGGTCAACGTCGAGGGATTCACCCAGAACGTTGAAGATGTGGCCCTTGACACCGTCGCCAACTGGCACGGAGATCGGAGCTCCGGTGTCCTGTACGGTGGTGCCGCGAACCAGGCCGTCGGTGGTCTGCAGGGAAATTGCACGAACGAGGTTGTCGCCCAGGTGCTGGGAGGTCTCGAACGTGATCTTACGGGTCTCGCCTGCGAGGGTGACCTCACAGGTCAGTGCGTTGTAGATCGCTGGGATCGCGTCAGCCGGGAACTCGACGTCCACGACCGGACCGATCACGCGAGCGATGCGGCCGGTTGCGCCCGGCGTCGCGGTCGCTGCCGCTTCGGTAACTTGAGCAGTCATGTCTCTCACTTCGCTGTTATAGCTGGGGTGGTCTTCGGTTGAGGGGTCTTAGCCGCCGAGCGAGTCGGCGCCTGCGACGATCTCCGTGAGCTCCTGCGTAATTTCTGCCTGGCGGGCGTTGTTACGCAGTCGCGTGTACTTCTCAATCAGTTCTTCTGCGTTGTCGCCTGCGTTCTTCATTGCACGCTGGCGAGCTGCAAGCTCGGATGCTGCAGCCTGCAACATGGCTGCGAAGATACGAGCGTCCAGGTAGCGCGGGAGCAGTGCGTCAAGCACCTGCTCTGGTTCCGGCTCGTAGTCGTAGAGCGGATGGAGTTCGGATTCGTCCTGAACTTCCTCTTCAACGACTTCGAGTGGAAGCAAACGGGTCACGTTTGGTTCCTGCGTCACCATGGACTTGAACTGGGTGTACACGAGGTGGATCTCGTCTACCCCACCGTTTTCGTATTCACGCTCGAAAGCTTCGAGCACGGCGGCGCCAATTTCTTGAGCAGTATCGAATTCAGGTGCGTCAGTGTTACCTGTCCACACTCGCTTATACTCGCGTCCGCGGAAGTCGTAGTACTGCTGAGCTTTGCGGCCCACCAGATATGCGTCTACTTCCTTGCCTTCTTCCTTCAGAGCTGTGATGAGCTCTTCCGCTTCCTTCATGATGGATGCGGAGTAGGAACCAGCCAGACCACGGTCGGAGGTGAACACCACTACAGCGGAACGCTTAGCGGTTTCCTTCTCACGGGTCAGTACGTGGTCGATTTCGGACTGCGAGGATACGGCAGATACAGCGCGAGTGATCGCATTGGCATAAGGCAGGGCTGCAGTAACGGCGTTACGCGCCTTGGTAATGCGCGAGGTCGCGATCAGCTCCATCGCCTTGAAGATCTTCTTCATCGAAGATGTCGATGCGATCTTCTGGCGGTAAACCCGGATTTGGGCTCCCATGGATGTCCTTTCATGCCCCGCTGGTGGTGGGCGGCGAACCTTCGAGGTTTCGCTGGTTCGCCGCCACCTTCAGCGGATGTGCGATCAGCGCTTCTGCTTGACGATCTGCTCCTGGTTGACGTCTTCGGCAGCCAGAGCGTCATGCTCTTCGTTGCCGGCAGTCACCAGGGTGTCGTGGCCTTCACCGAAGAAGCCACGCTTGAACTCGGTCACTGCAGATTCGAGCTCTGCAACAGTCGAGTCCTCGAGCTTGCCCGATTCTGCGATCGTGGTCAGGATCGAGGTGCGGTGGCGCAGGTTCTCCAGGAACTCGGTTTCGAAACGGTTGATGTCTTCAACCGGGACGTCGTCGAGGTAGCCGTTGGTACCTGCCCAGATGGAAGCGACCTGCTCTGGGACCGAGTACGGCTGGTACTGGCCCTGCTTGAGCAGCTCCATGAGGCGTGCACCGCGGGTCAGCTGCTGGCGGGATGCGGCATCGAGGTCCGATGCGAACATCGCGAACGCCTGCATGTCGCGGTACTGTGCCAGATCGAGCTTCAAGGTACCGGAAACCTTCTTCATAGCCTTGACCTGTGCGGCACCACCAACGCGAGAGACGGAGACACCCACGTCGACAGCTGGACGCTGGTTGGCGTTGAAGAGGTCGGACTGCAAGAAGATCTGACCGTCGGTAATGGAAATAACGTTCGTTGGAATGAACGCGGAAACGTCGTTTGCCTTGGTTTCGATGATCGGCAGGCCGGTCATCGAGCCGGCACCCATCTCGTCCGAGAGCTTCGCGCAACGCTCGAGCAAGCGGGAGTGCAGGTAGAAGACGTCACCTGGGTATGCTTCACGGCCCGGTGGGCGGCGCAGCAAGAGGGACACGGAACGGTAGGCTTCAGCCTGCTTCGAGAGGTCATCAAAGATGATGAGGACGTGCTTGCCGCCGTACATCCAGTGCTGACCGATTGCGGAACCCGCGTATGGTGCGAGGTACTTGAAGCCTGCGGAGTCGGATGCTGGGGAAGCAACGATGGTGGTGTATTCCATCGCACCGTGCTCTTCCAGGGTGGACTTCACAGCTGCGATCGTGGACGCCTTCTGGCCGATTGCGACGTAGACGCAACGGACCTGCTTGGTGACGTCACCGGATGCCCAGTTTTCACGCTGGTTCAAGATGGTGTCGATCGCGATGGCGGTCTTACCGGTCTGGCGGTCACCAATGATCAGCTGACGCTGGCCACGGCCGACAGGGATCATCGCGTCGATCGCCTTCAGGCCGGTCTGCAGCGGCTCATTAACCGACTGACGCTGAGTCACGGTTGGGGCCTGCAGTTCGAGCGCGCGGCGGCCTTCAGCCTTGATCTCGCCCTGATCGTCAATTGGCTGACCCAGCGGGTCAACTACACGGCCCAGGAATTCGTCACCGACTGGCACGGAGAGAATCTCTCCGGTGCGGTGGACCTCCTGGCCCTCTTCAATACCTTCAAAGTCACCCAGGACAACAACACCGATTTCACGGCGGTCCAGGTTCTGGGCCAGGCCCAGGGTTCCGTCTTCAAAACGAACCAGTTCGTTCGCCATCACGGAGGGAAGACCCTCTACGTGGGCAATGCCGTCAGCTGCCGAGACAACGTGTCCGACCTCTACACGCTCTGCGGAATCCGGGGTGTAGGACTCTGCGAAGCTGTTGAGTGCGTTACGGACTTCCTCGGCATTGATGGTCAGCTCGGCCATCTGCCTCTCCCTGCTCTCTAGATTGGTGGTCCCTACCGGTTTCCGACCGGTCGCTGGGACGTCATGCTTTTAAAACTACTCGGTTGCGGACTTAGCTTGCGAGCTTGCGGCGCAAATCTGCCAGGCGGCTTGCAGCGGTTGCGTCAACCACTTCGTCGCCTACAACAATCCGGACGCCACCTACGACACTTGGGTCGATCACTTCGTTGAGGCGAAGTTCGCGACCGTACATCGAGTTCAGCCCGGCCTGCAGTCGCTCGCGTTGCGAATCGGTCAGCGGACGGGTCACACTCACCGTAGCGATGAAACGCTGCTGCCGGTGTGCCGCGATTTCAGCGAAACGCTCTACCAGTGCGGTAGGTCGCAAGCCGCGAGGATGAGATACCGCCTGCGCTAGCAGTGCGCGGGCCACATCAGAGGCTTGTGGTGCAAGCTTCTGTGCGAGCTCAACCTTCGCGTCGACTGGTGCTTGTGGATCAGTCAGAGCCCACTGGAGCTCGTGATCGGAAGCGACCAGGTCAACGAAACCGAGCAGCTCGGTCTGGAGTTTGTCCAGTCCGGCGGCGCCGTCTACCTTTTCGGCAACGGTCGTCGCGGTGATGGCGGCGACGAGTTCGAGGGTGTCGCCTAGGTCCCGTTCGGTGGAGAAGCGCGAGCGCGCCAGCCCCTCGAGGACCTCGCGAGCCTTATCACCGATACGTTCCCCGAACAGGGAGCGCACCAGGGCGGCACGGGCTTCCGGCTCCCGTGAAGGATCCGTCAGCGCACGACGCAAAGCTGCATTCTCGTCGATGACGTTCAGAGCGCCAAACAGGTCGGTCGCCCACGAAAGCTCGGCAGTGGATGCCGAAGACTCGAGTGCTGCCAGCGCGTTCGCCAGCGCCTCGTTCGTCGCAGTTGCCATTAGTTCGACGCCCCCTGCTGCTGTGCTTCAAGATCAGCCAGGAAGCGGTCAACAACGCGCTGCGAGCGTGCGTCATCTTCAAGGGCTTCGCCGACAATCTTCGAAGCGAGGTCGGTTGCCAGCGAGCCAACCTCAGTGCGGAGGGAGGCCTGTGCTGCAACACGCTCTGCCTGGATGCTGGCTTGCGCCTGCTCGGTGATGCGTGCTGCATCCTCAGCGGCCTTAGCCTTCATCTCAGCAAGGATCTGTGCACCTTCTGCGCGCGCTTCCTCACGGATGCGGTTTGCTTCGGTGCGGGCTTCCTGCAGTTGCTGCTGGTATTCAGCCTTGGCAGCTTCAGCTTCAGCCTGTGCGGCCTCAGCCTTCTGGATGCCACCTTCGATAGCGGCGGTGCGCTCCTCGAAGGTCTTCTCGAACATCGGGGTCGCTACCTTGCCGACGATGATCAGCAGAACCAGGAAGCCGACGAGGGTGACGAGCACCTCCCACCAGTTCGGCAGCAGCGGATTAGCGGCACCTGCCGCGAGGATCACTGCGTTATCCATGTTTCACCCGTCTTTCTTGCGTAATGGTCCATCAGCGTGGTTTTCCCTCACCCCTTAAGGGTTGGAAGGGGAATTCACGCGATTAGTTCCAGACGAACGCGAAGACGAGACCCAGAATTGCAAGTGCCTCGGTGAACGCCAGGCCCATGAAGGCGAGTGGCTGCAGCTTGTTCTGGAGTTCCGGCTGGCGTGCGACACCCTGGATGAAGGCAGCGAACACGAGGCCCACGCCAATACCACCACCGATGGCGGAGAGACCGTAGCCGATGGCGTTGAGGTTTCCGGAGATCTGCATGATTTTCCTTTCACGGTGTCCGCGGTTTGTGAACTGGTTTGTGGATCCACGGACAAGGGCGGATGGTTGTCCCTCTAGCGTCTCGCTACAGGGCAGTTTGTTGGATAGTGCTAGTGGGCTTCCGCGATCGAGCTCTGGATATACACCGCGGTCAGCAGGGCAAAGACATAAGCCTGCAGAACCATGATGAAGATCTCGAACAGGAACATACCTACTGCACCGATGAAGACGAGCACACCGAGTGGATATCCATACCACTCACCCATCTTCAGGAACATGAAGTTCATCGCTGAGCCAGCAAGCGCAACGATCATGTGACCCGAAAGCATGGTTGCGAACAGACGCAGCGAGTGCGTCATTGGACGAACCAAGAACGTCGAAACGATCTCGATCGGAATCACAAGGAAATAGAAAGGCCACGGCACACCCGATGGCATGAGTGCGACCTTGAAGTAGCCAATCCCGTGGGTCTTGAAACCCAGGTAGATCCAGTAGACGTACACGATGCCGGCTAGCGCGTACGCTGTACCGACGTGTGACGTGGTGGGCAGTTGGATGAAGGGCACAGCGCCCATCAGGTTGCTGACAAGGACAAATGCAAACAACGCCACCAAAAGTGGGGTGTATTTGCGGAATTCCTTTTCGCCGAGCATGTCACGGCCCACTGAGTTCCGGACGAAGGAGTAGAACCCTTCACCGAAGAACTGGAAGCGGCCTGGAATCATTTGACGCTTGCGTGCTGCAGCGACAAAGAACCACGAGAGGAGCAAAACAGTAAGCAGTACGACAAGCATCTGCTTGCCGAACCCGGTGCCGTATTCGGCGCCCCACGGGATGATCTCCGGAAGGTGGAGGTCATCGATGGTTGGTGGGATGAAACCGTCGGAACCGGCGGCTGTGGAAAGCGCAAGCGCGATCAACGCGTTTCCTCTCTAGAAGCTGTACGGCTGTCACCGCACGAAGAAACATCGGAATGATCTTCGTGATATTCGGAGACTCGTGCTGGGGTGTGGCTTTATTTCAGGCGTCCGGCTTCCCTACGACGGTCAACGTGATGACGCCAAGCGATATAGAGCCCGGCCACGGCACCGAATCCGGCTCCTACAAAAAGTAGCCATGAACGGTCCAGGGCCATACCCGCCAACCATCCTATCAAACCGAAGGCGATGATCCCGCCGAGCAGATAGGTCACGTATTCACGCACCGGATGTTCTGCGGCATCTGATGGACCATAGCCACGCTGGGTCGAATTAAGCTTCTTTTTTGTCATTGTCACCACTTCGTTAGTTGTAGATCCGGAGACGGATTTTCATCATCGCCCACATCTCTGCAGCCTGCCAGGCGATGAACGCCCCCACTGCACCTGCGATGGCCCATCCGCGTGAGAACCAGCTTTCATCGGGTTGGATGAGAAGCAAGAAACCGAAAGCTATCACCTTGATCACGTAGGTGATCATGAATGCGGCAAGAACCGCATCGGGCTTTGTCTTGCCCACCACGTGAGCTACGAGCAAGGAGATAGCGAAGAACACCATGACGACGGCCGCCGCGGCGAACGCTGAGAACGCGCCCGGGAAGCCCGCGAAGACCGCCCCGAGGACAGTGATCACTACCGCTACAGCTGAGCCGGCAGCCGCGGAGTAAGCCAGCACTCTCAGCCACGGAAAGGAAATGGAATCCGAGGCTTCGGTGATGAGGTGCGGCTGTTGTTGCGACATCTAGACTCGGCCCTTCCTACGTATATGTAGCTTCTTGTGTTCAGCTTCAGTGCGGTGGGCGAGCTTGCGACGGATCCACGGGTGGATCGTCAAGATCCCCGCCCCAAGCAACAGAAGGCCCCAGATCGGCAAGATGATCGGTGCGGGGACCCGGTTGATCAGGATGGCGCCGAACGCGACGATCGCGCTCCACAAATACAGCAACAAGACCGCGCCGCGATGCGTGTAGCCGCCGTCGATCAGCCGGTGATGCAGGTGTCCACGGTCTGCTGTGAAAGGTGAGCGTCCGCGTGCGGCACGCCGCAAAACCGAGAGGAACAAATCGACCAAAGGCAAGGCGATCACCGCGATCGGGAGCACGATCGGCATATATGCGGGGATGTTCCTGAAACGTTCACCATCAAGGGCACGCAAGTCTGCCGTGACAACAATCGTGGCAACAGCCATGACCAGCCCGATCATCATCGCACCGGACTCCCCCATGAAAATCTTGGCGGGGTTGAAATTATGGATCAAGAACCCAAGGGATGAACCCAACAGGATCGCCATCAGCAGCGCACCAAGGTTCGCGTGATCGTACTGATTGACCTGACGGGCAAGCGTATAGCAGTAGATGAAAAACGCGCTCGCGCCAATCGCTGCGATGCCGGCGGCGAGGCCGTCGAGACCGTCAACAAAGTTGATCGCGTTCATCATCATGATCATGAGGAACATCGCCGCACCGATCTGCCACACCGATGAATCGATCTGAACCCAACCGACCGGCAAAACCTCAAGCCTCACCCCGGAAACCGCCATGATGAATGAAGCCAACAGCTGACCTAGCAGCTTGTAGTACCACCGCAGTTCATACAGATCATCGGCGACCCCGACCACCAGGATCACGATGAGCGCCAGAACCAAGCCCGCCACCACATCGGGCCGGATGAACACGCCGGTCAGAAACGGTGCCTGAGCCGAGGCCGCCAACGCAACCAGGAACGCAACGATCATGGACACGCCACCGAGCTTAGGGATCTTCTCGGAATGGACGTCACGGGCACGGACCGGGATATCGGCCATAGTGCGTTTACCTATGGCCCTCAGAACCGGAGTCAGCGTTGTAGACACCACGAACGCTAGAGCCGCGAGCAGAAGATAGACCCTCATGGTTCGGGCGTCTCCTCTGCCACGGTGTTTGTTGCCGGTTCGGTGTTCGGTGCGGGGTTTCCGTCGATGTCGAGTATGCTCGGGTCCGCCTCACGCAGCTGTTCAACGCTCAACGCCCCGGCGCGCACAACCTTGGGTGGTGTGACCGTGTAGTCGACAATGGTCGATGGCGGAGCCGGCTCGGACTCGGACGGCGCGGATTCGGACAGCTCAGACTCGGCCGGCTCATCCTCGTTGAATGCGGCGTCTTCTTTCGTTGCAGCACCCTCAAGGTAGACGGCTACCGAGTCCCCCAGCATCTCGTGTGCCTTCTGCGCGCTCATCGCGGCCGGCATCCCGGAACGGTTAGCGCTTGAGACCGCCAACGGGCCGGTCTGCGACAACAGTTCGAGCGCATCCTTGTGATCAGGCATCCGTAACGCAACAGTGCCCCGGGTCTCTCCGAGGTCCCACGTCAGGGAGGGTTGCGCCATCAAAATGAGGGTCAGTGCGCCCGGCCAGAACTTCTCGGCAACCGCGCTCGCCCCCTCTGGGATGTCCGTGGCAAGCCCCTGAAGTGTCTCGGGGCGTGGAATGAGCACGGGCGGTGGCATGTGACGCCCCCGCCCTTTAGCGGCCAGAAGGGTCGCGACAGCTTGTGGGCTGAAAGCGTCCGCTGCGACACCATAGACGGTGTCAGTGGGCATGACGACCAGACCCCTAGCGCCAAGGGCCTCGGTTGCTCGCGCGATACCGTCAGCGCGCGCTTCAGGGTCGGTCAGATCATATGTAGTGCTCACTCTTCTATTCTTTCATTCCCACGACTGGTTTATTTACACAGCCGCTTCTGCCTCATTGCGCCACATGATCGTGACGCGGTCCCGGCCCGTCAGGTCAGTGCTCGTTTGGGTGCGGTTGAATGCCCCGGTGGCGCACGCCGCATGCCGCAAGGGTGAGCCTTGCTCTTCTGCATGCTCCATCAGTATCACTCCGCCCGGTCGCAAGGTGTGGCCAGCGAGCTCGATCAAAGCGAACGGGATGCTCAAGCCGTCTCCCCCTCCCCCATATAACGCGGTGTGAGGGTCAAAGAACTGGGTCTCAACATCACGGATCGGCGTGGCATCGGGAACATAAGGTGGGTTCACGCACACCATATCCAAGCACCCGGGCTTGGCCGCATAATGGGTGAAAACATCTTCCTCGATCAGCTCCACGCCGGTCCTGGCGAGGTTCCGGCGTGCGAAGCTCGCGGCCTCGCCGCTGGCCTCCACCGCCTCGATATGAACAGGCGCCTGCCCCTTCGCTTCTGTGACATGAGACGCGAGCGCGGCCGCGATCGCCCCGGAACCTGCGCACCAGTCAGCGATCCGCACCTGCCGCGAAGCAGCTTGTGCATCGTAGGTAGCTGGCACATCGTTCTCAGGCGCAGGTTCACGCGCCACCAACCCGTGCAAGATCTCCAAGGCCTGTTCAACGAGCGTTTCGGTTTCCGGCCGAGGCACGAAAACGCCCGGCCCCACCTCAAGCTCAAGCCCATAGAAACCGGCAGTCCCGAGGATATGCTGCAATGGCTCGCGGTGTGCCCGCCGCTCAACAAGGCGCTCGAACCCCTCTGGTGTGGGGGCACCCCGAAGCGAAGCCGCCATCAACTCACCGCGCGAAACACCCATCGCGTGCGCGGCAATCCATTGGGCATCGGCTGCCGGTGAGGCAACCCCCGCCTCAGCAAGACGGGCACTCGCCCACCCGAGCGCAGCCTTTAGATCTGAAGGCGCTGCCGATAAATCTGGAGGCGATGCTCCTGGGTTCGAAGGCGCCCGGCCGTCATCGGAAGGAAGAGACATCTCGGTACAACCTATGTTTTAGTTGCCCTCACCTACGTGGGCGAGGCGCTCGGCTTCATCCATCTCGATGCAGGAGTCGATCACAGCCTGGAGGTCGCCATCAAGCACGGCGTCGAGGTTGTAGGCCTTATAGCCGGTGCGGTGATCCGCGATGCGGTTCTCCGGGAAGTTGTAGGTGCGGATGCGCTCGGAACGGTCCATAGTTCGCACCTGCGAACGGCGCTGATCAGCCTGTTCCGCCTCGATCTGCTCCTGCTGGTGGGCGAGCAAACGCGAGCGTAGAACGCGCATCGCGGCGGCACGGTTCTGGATTTGTGACTTCTCGTTCTGCATCGCAACCACAATGCCGGTCGGCAAGTGCGTGATGCGCACCGCAGAGTCGGTCGTGTTCACGGACTGTCCACCCGGGCCGGAGGAACGGTAGACGTCGATTTTGAGGTCGTTGTCGTGGATCTCGATCTCTTCCGGCTCATCGACTTCCGGGAACACCAAGACGCCAGCGGCCGACGTGTGGACGCGGCCTTGGGACTCCGTGACAGGAACACGCTGGACCCGGTGGACGCCACCTTCGAACTTCAACGCGGCGTAGACGCCCTCGGCGGGTTCGCTGCCGGTCCCCTTGATCGCAACCTGGGCGTCCTTATAGCCGCCCAGGTCGGATTCGGTAGCCGAGAGCATTTCGGTCTTCCAGCCGCGGTTCTCCGCGTAGCGGATGTACATGCGCAACAAGTCTCCAGCGAACAACGCGGCTTCCTCACCGCCTTCACCGCCTTTGACTTCGAGGATCGCATCGCGGCCATCGTTAGGGTCACGCGGGATCAACAAACGACGCAGCTTCTCTTCAAGCTCCGGGATCTGGGCTTCGAGCTCTTTGGCTTCTGCCGCGAACTCTTCATCAAGTTCTGCCATCTCGGCAGCGGCCTCGTGGTCTTCACGCGCCTGCACCAGCTTGTTGTGCGTCTCCACGATCGGACGCAATTCGGCGGAACGGCGGCCTAGCTTGCGCGCCATCCCCTGATCTGAATACACGTCCGGATCAGAAAGCCTGGTCTGTAGTTGCTCGTATTCGTCCAGGATCGCTTGGATCGGATCGTTCGTTTCACTCATCATGTTTCCTACGTAGGTCGGCTCACGGTGATCGGCTCTTAAAACACCGGGTCTTAGAACACCCAGTCTCAAAACGCCAGGTCTTAGAACACCAGGGTAGAACAAACGCTCCTTATGGCAGGCCCTTCACGTGCCTGCCATAAGGAGCGTTGTTACGCGGCTACTTGCCGTCCAGCGTGGTGCGGTTGACCACCATCAAGAACTCCGCATTCGATTCGGTTTCCTTGATCTTGGTCGTCAAAAGTTCGAGCGCCTGCTGCGGTTCGAGGCTTGAGAGCACCCGGCGCAGACGCCACATGATCTTCAATTCCTCAGGCGAGAGCAGGTTCTCTTCGCGGCGGGTCGAGGACGCGTTGACGTCCACTGCCGGGAAGATGCGCTTCTCAGCGAGGCTGCGTGAGAGACGCAGCTCCATGTTGCCGGTACCCTTGAACTCTTCGAAGATGACCTCGTCCATCTTGGACCCGGTCTCGACCAGTGCTGTCGCAAGAATCGTGAGCGAACCACCATTTTCGATGTTGCGGGCAGCACCGAAGAAACGCTTTGGCGGGTAGAGCGCTGCAGCATCGACACCACCGGAGAGGATACGGCCCGATGCCGGGGCGGCCTGGTTGTAGGCGCGGCCCAAGCGGGTCATCGAGTCCAGCAGAACCACGACGTCGCGGCCCTGCTCAACGAGGCGTTTAGCGCGTTCAATCGCTAGCTCTGCAACAGTGGTGTGATCCTCAGCCGGGCGGTCGAACGTGGAAGCGATGACTTCGCCGTCCACCGTGCGTTGCATGTCGGTGACTTCCTCAGGACGCTCATCAACAAGAACCATCATGAGGTGAACCTCAGGGTTGTTCTTCTTGATCGAATCAGCGATCGACTGCAGGATCATCGTCTTACCGGCCTTCGGCGGGGAAACGATGAGGCCGCGCTGGCCCTTACCGATCGGGGCAACAAGGTCGATGATGCGCGGACCAACCGACTTAGCGCCGGCTTCAAGACGCAAACGCTCTTCCGGGTAGAGCGGAACGAGCTTATTGAAGTTCACTCGGTCCTTGTTCTCATCAGCCGGAAGACCGTTCACGGTCGCGAGCTTGATCAGCGGCGTGTAGCGGTTACGTTTGCCGTTGTTGGAGTGGTTGTTGTTCTCGTCCTCACGCGGAGCACGAATCGCACCAACAACAGCGTCACCCTTGCGCAGGTTGTACTGGCGAACCTGCTTCATCGTCACATAGACGTCGTTCGGGCCAGGCAAGTAACCGGACGTGCGGATGAACGCGTAGTTATCCATCACATCGAGGATGCCCGCGACTGGTGCGAGCACATCATCCTCGGTCAGCTCGGTATCTTCAACCTCGATCTGGTTACGGCCCCGGTTACGGCGGTTGTTGCGCTGACGTTCGCGGCGGTTACCACGCGAATCGTCGTTGTTGTTGTCACGATTACGGTTGCGGCGGTTGCGCTGGTTACGCGAACCACGATCATCCGAGTCCTCGTGAGAGTCCTCATTGGAGTCGTTGTGATCACGGTCGCGCCCACGCCGGTTACGGCGGTTGCGCTGATTACGGGTCTCGCGGCGGTTACGGCCCCCTTCGTTGTGCGAATCCTCGGAAGAGTCCTCACCGGATTCGTTCTCGGAGCGGTCGTTCTCGCCGTTGTTCTTCTCAGCGCTGTTTTTATCGCGGTGCTTCTTCTCAGCGTTGTTCTTATCGCCGCGGTGCTTATCACTTTCGTGCTTGCCGCCACGGTTTGTGTCGTGGCTGTGATTTTTATCGCTGTTGTTCTTGTTCTCGTCGCGGTTCTTATCATCTGCGTGCGCAGAGGATTCTTCCCCGGCGTGCTGATCGTTCTTCGACGGTGCACCGGCTGCAGCGGAGGAAGAGCGACGACGGCGGCCACGGCCCGAGCGTGAAGATTCATCCGCCGCATCGGCGGTCTTATCTGTTGCGTCAGAGCTCTTAGCGGAAGCGGAATCACCCTCAGCCGCCCCAGCCTTATCAGCCGGAGCCTTGTCGGCGTCCTTCTTCTGAGCGCCCTTGCGCGCTTGGCTCTGCGCGTCTTTCTGGGCCTTCTGAGCTTCATCCTTCTTCTTAGCGGCCTCACGATCAGCGACGGCACCACCACGCTGATGGTCCTGAATCTTGGCCACCAAATCAGCCTTACGGAGGCGACGAGCGCCGGTGATACCCAGCTGCGAAGCCAATTCCTGAAGCTGAGCGAGCTTCAACGATGCCAAACCCCCTGAAGCTTTCTTAGCTGGAGCTTTAGCTTTCGTCTCAGTCTGCTCAACAGATGCGCCGGTGTTCTCGGCGGTGGATTGGGACACGAAGGTTCCTTCCCTCGTCACATGCACACTTCACACATGAAACATTTTCGAAGCTGTGCTTATTGGGAAAAATTTGGTCATACTGCACCCCGGAACGGTGGTCACAGCAACGGGATTCTTGCCAGGAGCACCGTGACAGTAGGCCTGGAAACCAAACCAGTTACAGAAACCAAAGTATTTCCAGCAACCGCTGACGGTGGCCTCACGCCGACTCGCTTGATACCTCGACCGGTATCGAAGCCGGGATAGAGCAAGACTCCCATCCATCCGATGTACATTTCTACACACGTCAACGCACATGCGCCTTAGACACGATACTTCGGTGGAACGTGCATCTCATACGCTCAACAAGCGTTCCGATGCACCTCTACCATAGCACCTCGTTCGTCAAGACCTGGCATGAAGACATCCCAGCCGCCTCCCGATGTGACGTCTTTCAAAACCTCAAGTGCGGCATCGGCATGGTTTTCACCGTTGGCAAGCACCAACACCGTTGGACCGGCGCCCGAGATCACAGCCGCACACCCCGCGGCTCGGGCAGCACGCACCAGCCGGGCTGACTCCGGCATCGCCTCAGCACGGAAACGTTGATGCAACCAATCCCGCGTGGCCCGCATCAGATGGCGCGGATCCTTCGTGAGCGCGTATGTCAGCAGTGCTGCACGGCCAGCATCCGCGGCGGCATCCGCGTGATCCACGACCGCCGGCAACAGGCTACGGGCGGCGTGGGTGGACAACGTGGTTTGAGGAACCGCGACCACAGGCGTCAATTGCGGATGAACTCTGGCAACCACCGTGGAGAACTCAACCCCAGCGACTGGGGTCAGCGTCGCACCGCACGCAGTAACCGCTCTGTGGTCTTCACTGTCTTCTTCCCGGGCCGCATCCACGCTCACCGGTTCTGATGCATCCACCGCGTCTTCGGCAAGCGAGATCGTGTAGCCGCCGTACACGGCCGGCGCAACGTTATCCGGATGCCCTTCATAGTGGGCTGCGAGCTGGAACAAAACGTCACGTTCCCGGTCAACATCCAGCCCCAACAGGCCAGCTGCTGCGAAAACCGCGCTCACAATCGCCGCGGCCGAAGATCCCTGCCCGCGGCCGTGCGGAATATGGTTCTCGGCAATCAGCTCAAGGCCCACACAATCGAGCACATCGTCGGCCACCCCAAGGTCAGTGCATGCACGGCGCAGAGTCCTGACCACAAGGTGCGATTCATCCCGCGGGAGCGTCTCAGTGCCCTCGCCGGTGATCTCAACCGAAACACCGGGTTTGGCGAGCGTCCGGACCACCAGGCGGTCGCCGTAACCTAACGCCAAACCCAAACTGTCATAACCAGGCCCAAGGTTCGCGCTCGTGGCGGGAACGTTGACCGTCACGGAACGGCCAGCAACCAGCTTCAAGCGGCCGCACTCATCACGAACCGGCTCACATCCGCTCGCCATAACTATGCGTCGCCGGTGTTGGCGCCGTCTGCGCCGGCGGAGTCACCTGAAGATGTAGCGCCGCCGGAAGAGACCAAGCCGAGTGCTTCAGCGACCGTGTGCACATCGAACGGCAGCTTGCGCGGGGCGGCTTCCTCAGCAGGTGCGGACTTCACGGCCCACTCAGGGTCCTTCAAACCGTGGCCGGTCACGGTGATCACGATCGTCTTGCCTTCCGGGGCCTTCCCAGCCTGATGCATCTTCAAAAGGCCCGCAGCGCCCGATGCGGAGGCCGGCTCAACGAACACGCCCTCACGTGAAGACAACCAGCGGTGGGCTTCCAAGATTTCCTGGTCGGTCACGGAATCGATCAGGCCGCCAGACT
Source organism: Pseudoglutamicibacter albus (assembly GCF_031458175.1). Taxonomy (NCBI): domain Bacteria; kingdom Bacillati; phylum Actinomycetota; class Actinomycetes; order Micrococcales; family Micrococcaceae; genus Pseudoglutamicibacter; species Pseudoglutamicibacter albus. The sequence goes on from NZ_JAVDXX010000001.1 coordinate 1,167,975, forward strand.
CGTCGCGCGCCGCTTCAGCCTGCTTCCAGGATGCCGGGTTACCGATCCGGATGGCTGTCGCAACGGTCTCTGGTTCAAGGATTGGGTGCCCCTTGACGATGGGAGCTGCACCTTCTGCTTGGAAGCCCCACATGATCGGGGTCTTGGTCGCGACCGGTTCCATGACCTCACCGTGGTGGTTCTCGGCCTTGTTCGCGTACTCCTTGTACCCCTTCCAGTACGCGGTGATGTTGCCGGCGTTACCGACCGGCAAAAGGTGATAGTCAGGGGCGTCGCCCAAGAAATCGACCACCTCGAAAGCACCCGTCTTTTGTCCCTCAATGCGGTTCGGGTTGACCGAGTTGACGAGGAACACCGGATATGACTCCGAGAGCTTCCGGGCAACATCGAGGCAGTTATCGAAGTTGCCGTCGATCTGGATGATCTGCGCACCGTGCGCGATCGCCTGGGAGAGCTTACCCATCGCGATCTTGCCGTCTGGAACCAAGACCGCGCACGTCAGCCCCGCCTGCTTGGCATAAGCCGCCGCGGAAGCCGACGTGTTGCCAGTGGAGGCACACACGACAGCCTTGGCGCCTTCGTTCACTGCGGCCGTGATCGCCATCGTCATACCGCGGTCCTTGAAGGAACCAGTCGGGTTCATGCCCTCAACCTTGAGGTAGACGTCATTGCCCGTCTCTTGCGATAAGGCCGGCGCATACACCAGCGGTGTGCCGCCTTCTCCGAGCGTGACAATGCGATCGTCTTTACTGATCGGTAGACGGTCAGCGTATTCGCGGATGACCCCGCGCCACTGGTGAGCCATTTAGGCTTCCCCTCCTTCAACGCGCAGAACCGAGGAGATGCCCCGGACCACGTCCAATTTCTTAAGGTCTTCCACGGTCGCTGTGAAACCGGATTCCTGGGCGGCGTGGGTGATGAGCCGCAACAGAGCGCGCGGATCACCAGAGTTCGCGGTGTCAGTAGCGGCGAGGGACTCCTGTTTCATCGATTCGATCGAAACACCGTGCTGCGCGAAGGTCTGGGCGATCTGGGCGAGCACACCCGTGGTGTCCTCAACCTCGATCCCGATGGTGTAGCGGGTTACGGTTTCGTCGATCGTCAGTGCCGGGAGCCCTTCCGGCAAGGTGAACGGCTGGAGGGCAGTCCCGTTGATGCGTTGCCGCACGGCCGTCACAACATCCCCCATGACAGCCGATGCGGTAGGGGCTCCGCCTGCCCCGGCACCGTAGAACATGAGCTGGCCTGCGTTTTCGGCTTCGACGAACACCGCGTTGAACGCCTCGTGTACGGCAGCGAGTGGGTGTTCGCGTGAGATGAGTGCGGGGTGGACCCGCATGCTGACCCCGGTCTCTGTCTTGTTGACGATGGCTAGCAGCTTGATGACTTGGTTGTTCTCTTGCGCGGCTTTGACGTCAGCGGCGGTCACCGAGCGGATGCCTTCGGTGTAGACCTCATCGATCGTGTATGGGGTTCCGAATGCGTAGGTCGCAAGGATCGCGGCCTTGGCTGCTGCGTCGTGGCCGTCGACGTCGGCGGACGGATCCGCTTCGAGGTAGCCGAACGCTGAAGCCTCCTCCATCACGGCTTCCAGCGATGCGCCCTCGCGGTCCATCTTGTCGAGGATGTAGTTGGTGGAACCGTTGACGATCCCCATGACCGAGGTGATGTTGTCACCGGCTAGGGACTCGTAGATGGACCGCAGGATCGGGATCGCACCGGCCACAGCGGCCTCGTAGAACAGTTGAGCGCCCTTCTTACGTGCCAGCGCGTTGAGTTCAGCGCCAGACTCCGCGATGAGCGCCTTATTACCTGTGACCACATCCTTGCCGGCTGAGAGCGCTTCGACGATGTAGGTCTTGGCTGGTTCGATCCCGCCCATGAGTTCGATCACGAGGTCCGCATCAGCGATCGCGGCAGAAGCGTCGTCCGAAATGATGCCGCGGTCAATCCACGGGCCACGATCAGCCTCAGTGTTACGAACCACCACGTGGCTCAGCTCGAGTGCAGCCCCGGTCTTCTCCTGCAAAACCTCGTGGTCTTGACGCAGAATCCGGGCAACCTCGGCCCCAACAGTTCCGGCGCCGAGCAAGGCTACTTTCAGTGTGGTGGTCATAGGTTGTTGGTTCCTCAATTCCTCAGCAGAAGAGTGTCCGGCCCGGTATGTACGGACACGGGCCTGGTCGGTGACGGTTCAGCTGTACAGGCCTAGGTGTGCAGTCCTAGTCCTGCAAACCTAGGTCGCGCGCGTAGAGATCGTCCACTGTTTCCCCGCGCACAATCAGCCTGTGCTTACCGTCCTTAACAGCCACAATGCCAGGACGAGTGAGCATGTTGTAGTTCGATGACAAAACGAAGCAATATGCGCCGGTGGCCGGCACAGCCAGGATGTCGCCTCGCATGACGTCGTTGGGTAGATACACGTCGCGGACCACGATGTCACCGGATTCGCAGTGTTTTCCTACCACGCGAGACAGCGCACCAGGTGCATGCGATGTGCGGGAGGCTAGCACCGCTGAATAGTCCGCGTCATACAGAACCGGCCGGGCGTTATCTGACATTCCGCCGTCTACGGAGATGTAGCGGCGGGCGGCGGACTCCCCCGCCTCGGTTTCCACCGTGACGTCCTTGATGGTCCCGACGGTGTAGAGAGTCACACCGGCGGGCCCTGCGATGGAGCGGCCTGGCTCGATCGAGATGCGCGGGCATGTGATACCGAGGCGTTCGGTTTCCTCACGGATCACGTGAGCGATTCCCGCGGCGATCTCGTGTGGTTCCCGTGGGGTGTCGGCTTCGGTGTAGGCGATGCCGTAGCCGCCGCCGAGGTCGAGTTCGCCAAGCTCAACGCCGCGGGTTTCTTTGATCCACGCCATGAAGCCCAGCAAGCGGCGGGCTGCTTCTTCGAAGCCTGCGGATTCAAAGATTTGTGAGCCGATGTGGCAGTGCAAGCCGATCAGCTCGATGTTTTCGGCGTCCAGGGCCTGAGCCACCGCCTGCGCAGCTGCCGAGAGGTCGGCGCCGGGCCGTGGTGTCATCGAGAGCCCGAATTTCTGGTCTTCGTGCGCGGTCGCGATGAACTCGTGCGTCGAGGCGTGAACGCCTGGTGTGAGTCGCAGCATGACCGGCGCGGTTGCGCCTCGGCTGTGGGCGATCTGGTTGATGCGTTCGATCTCTTCGAGTGAGTCCGCGATGATGCGGCCCACTCCCGCGTCGATCGCGCGCCGCAGTTCGGCATCGGATTTGTTGTTGCCGTGCAGGCCGATGTGGGCTGGGTCCGCGCCTGCCGTTAGTGCCAGTCCCATCTCCCCACCCGAGGCGGTGTCGATGCGCAAGCCTTCCTCGGTGACCCAGCGGACCACTTCGCTGGTCAGCAACACTTTCCCGGCATAGTAGACGTCCGCGCCGCCACACAGGTCAGCGAAGGCCTCATCGTAGGCCTCTTTAAAGGCACGGGCACGGGTACGCAGTTCGTCCTCGTCGATCACATAGATCGGTGTGCCGTAGGTGCGCGCGATCGTCTCAACGGCAACCCCGCCGATCACCACCTGGCCCGAGGGGTCGCGCCGCGCTGAACGCGGGAACAAGCGTGGCCCATTAGCGCGCGCCAGGTCGCTGAAGTTCTCCGGGACTGCCAGCCAGTCAGGGGCCAGCGGCGATGGGTGTGTCGTGCTCATCAAGGTCCTTCGCATCGAATGTGCTGTCACGTCTGCTAGTGCACTCGCTCTAGTAGTGTCACATCTTTTCGGGCGCGCTCACACCGAGCAGTTCGAGTCCGTTGGCGATCACCGTGGTGGTGGCGTCGTTGAGCCACAAGCGGGTGCGGTGCACGTCTTCGACTGGCTCATCACCTACTGGCGTGATGCGGCATGCGGCGTACCACGTGTGGTAGGCGGCCGCGACGGATTCGATGTGGCGGGCTACACGGTGCGGTTCGCGGCGCTCGGCTGCCGCGGCCACGGCCGACGGATAGGCGGTGAGCGCTGCCAGCAGGTCGTTTTCGGTTGGATGGTTCAGCAGGCTCGCGTCGAACACGGAGCGGTCCACACCGCGGTCGGCTGCCGCGCGGGCGGCTTGGCGGGAGCGTGCGTGGGCGTACTGGATATAGAAAACGGGGTTTTCGTTGGTTGCGGTGCGCAGAACCTCTGGGTCGAGGTCGATCGGCGAGTCAGCCGGTACGCGTCCGAGCGAGTAACGCAGCGCGTCGGTCCCGAGCCATTCGATGAGGTCTTTGAGCTCGATAATGTTGCCGGCACGCTTGGAGAGGCGTGCGCCGTTGACGCTCATGAGCTGGCCAATGAGCACCTCAAGGTTGACAGCAGGGTCGTCGCCGGCGGCGGCTGCGATGGCTTTGAGGCGGCCGATGTAGCCGTGGTGGTCGGCACCGAGCAGGTAGATCTTCTCGGCGAAGCCGCGGTCACGTTTGTTGAGGTAGTAGGCGGCATCGGCGGCGAAATAGGTCGGCGCCCCGGTGGAGCGGATCAGGACGCGGTCTTTATCGTCACCGAATTCGGAAGTGCGCAGCCAGATTGCGCCGTCTTCTTCGAACACGTGGCCTTGTTCCCTCAGTCGGGCGACTGCTTCTTCGACCTTGCCTTGGTTGTGCAGTTCAGATTCTGGGAAGTAGACGTCAAAGTACACACCGAAGTCGGCGAGGGTGTCCTTGATGTCTTTCATCTGCAGGGTGTAGCCGCGTTCACGCAACACGGGTATCGCTTCGGCTTCGGCGAGCTCCTTGACGCTGGGGTCTTCTGCAAGGATCTGCTCGGCGATATCAGCGATGTATTGGCCTGGATAGCCACCTTCTTGGACTTCGAGGCCGTGCATGCGCCGGTAGATCGAGGTCGCGAATACGTCCATCTGGGAGCCCGCGTCGTTGATGTAGTACTCGGCGGTCACATCGGCGCCGGATGCGCGCAGCATCCGCACGATCGAGTCCCCGAGTGCCGCCCAACGGGTGTGGCCGATGTGTAGCGGGCCGGTCGGGTTAGCGGAGACGAACTCCATGTTGATTTTGTGGCCGGCGAGCGCATCGTTGTGACCGTAGGTTGCGCCCGCTTCGACGATTCCGCGGGCGATCTCGGCGGCCGCCGCGGTGTCGAGGGTCACGTTGATGAACCCTGGGCCCGCGATGTCGACGGCGGCGACACCTGGGATTGCGGTGAGCTTTTCGGCGATCATCTGGGCGAGCTCGCGTGGTGCGAGCCCGGCTCGCTTACCGAGTTGGAGGGCGATGTTGGTCGCCCAGTCCCCGTGATCGCGGTTCTTTGGTCGCTCTACCTTGACGGTTTCTGGTAGCTCGACATTCAGTCGCCCCTCGTTACTGAGGGTGTTGAGGATCTCGGTAAGGTGCGCGGAAAGCTGTTCTGGAGTCACAAAGCTCAATCCTACCGAGGCTTGGCACCGGTTGCATCGCGGATTGCGGATGTGTCAGTGCACACCGGTTATGACGGTTGCGGGTGAGGCGTATTCGCTCGGGCGCCCGCTGGGGTGCTATTGTCGAGGACGGCTTTACATTCTGTATGGCTGTGCCCCCGTAGCTCAGTGGATAGAGCGTCCGCCTCCGGAGCGGAAGGTCGAAGGTTCGAATCCTTTCGGGGGCGCTTTTTCGTTTAAGCATGGGGTTTCGTTGTTTGTGCAGGGTGGTTTCGTGACGACGGTTACGTTGTTGGGTTCTGGGTTTGCGGCTCAGGAGTTGGCTCCGTTGTGTGCCCGTGCGTTGGCGGGGCGTGGCCGTTTAGTGGTGTGGTCGCGTAACGCTGAGACGCTGGGGTGGGTTGTTCAGGATGCCCGCGATGCGGTGAAAGACAGCGTGGTTGTCGACGATGTGGCGGTTGCAGACGATGTGGTGCTTGCGGACGACGCGGTGGTCCAGGCGCCCGATGCGGCGAGCGCTGTTGCCGGTTTCACTCAGGATGGCGCGGCTGTCCCGCCGGCTGATGTTGTGTTTCTTGCTCTGCCGTTTGGTTCGGCGATCAACGACGTTGTTACTGGCCTGGGTGAGGCGTTGGCTCGTGCTGCGGTGGTGGATATCTCGAATCCTGTTGAGATGACCGCGTTGGGCCCTAAGCAGGCGATGTATGTTCCGGCTGGTTCCGCTGGCGAACAGCTTGCTCAGCGATTGCCTGCCGGATGTGTTCATGTTCACGGTTTGACTCACCTTGATGCCTCGGTGTGGGCCGAGGTTGCCGCGCTCGGGGCCGACGGCTCGGCTCCTGAGGCATTGCCGCTCGTGGCTTCCGCGCCAGCGAGCGATCCCCGGGTTCACACAGTCCTGGATCTGTTGACTCGCATGGGTTTCGCCCCGCGCATCATCGGTGGGATCGAGGAGTCCGCGTTGATCGAGGTGGGTGGCCCGTGGGCGCTCGCTCATACGCGCCGCTCCCCTATCTCTTCTGATTTCTCGTGGGAGGCCGCCGCCGAGGCTTCCCTGCCGGGCGCTTAGCGTGGTTGCGCACAGTTGCAGACCGCAGGCCTGCCGCCTTTGCAGCCCGCGCCGACCTTAGAATGGTCTCACCATGTCGATGAGCATTTCTTACCCTCCTGAGCTTCCGGTTTCTGCTGCACGCGACGAGATCGTTGAGGCACTCACGCATCACCAAGTGATCGTGGTTGCGGGCGAAACAGGTTCGGGTAAGACGACCCAGCTCCCTAAGATGCTCGCCGAGGTTTTGGGTGTTGCCGACGCCGGTCCGGGTGAGCGCGGCATGATCGCGCACACCCAGCCTCGCCGTATCGCCGCGCGTTCCGTGGCTGAGCGTTTGGCTGAGGAGCTGGGCACCAGCATCGGCAATGACGTGGGTTATCAGGTCCGGTTCACGGATGAGTCCTCTAAGAAGACCCGCATCAAGCTCATGACGGACGGCATTTTGCTCGCAGAGATCGCGGGCGATCCGCAGCTGTCGCGTTATTCGGGCATCATCATTGACGAGGCGCACGAGCGCTCGCTCAACATCGATGTTCTCTTAGGTCACGTCGCACGTCTCCTCCCCGAGCGGCCGGACCTCAAGGTTGTCATTACCTCGGCGACGATCGACCCGGAGTCTTTCGCCCGGCACTTCGCCACCAAAGATGACGCCTGTGAGCTCACTCCGGCGCCGATCATCGAGGTTTCAGGCCGCACCTATCCCGTGGAGATCCGCTACCGGCCTGTGGGTGAAGACCCGAACGACGGCGCGGATGAGTTGGATCCGGATTCGGCGGCGGCTGATGTCGATATGACCTCGGCGGTGGTCGATGCGGTCAAGGAGTTGGCCGCGGAAGGCCCCGGGGATATCTTGGTGTTTTTCTCCGGCGAGCGTGAGATCCGGGACGCGCAGCAAGCTCTCAACGGGGTCATTGGTTCTACGCCGAGGTTGCGTAACAGTGAGGTTTTGCCGCTGTTTGGTCGGTTGTCGATGGCGGAACAGCACCGTATTTTCGCGCCGGGTTCCAAGCGGCGGATTGTGTTGGCCACCAACGTCGCGGAGACTTCGTTGACGGTTCCTGGGATCCGGTATGTGGTGGATACGGGGTTGGCTCGCATTTCGCGGTATTCGACCCGCACCAAGGTTCAGCGTTTGCCGATCGAGCGGATTTCGCAGGCTTCTGCCCGGCAGCGTTCGGGCCGTTCGGGCCGTGTTGCTGACGGTATCGCTATCCGTTTGTATTCGGAAGAGGATTTCGAATCCCGTCCGGAGTTCACAGACCCGGAGATTCTGCGCACCAATCTTGCGTCTGTGATTTTGCAGATGGCGGCGATGAAGGTCATCCAGACTCCGGACGATATCGCCGAGTTCCCGTTCGTCCAGGCTCCCCCGGCGCGTGCGGTGCGTGACGGTGTGACCCTGTTGCGTGAGCTTGGCACGCTCACCGAGCCAGGGCAACAGGATCAAAGCGGCCGGCAGAACGCAAGCCAACAAAACGCAGGCCAGCAACAACAGCGCAAGCCACGCGGCCGTCGCGGCCGCGGGTCTCAACGTCCGCGGGGTCCGTTGACGCGCATCGGGAGGGATCTTGCGCGTCTACCGGTGGATGTGCGTTTGGGCCGCATGATCCTGGAGGCTGCGAAGCATTCGGCCGCAACCGAGGTTCTGGTGATCGCTGCCGCGCTGTCGATTCAGGATCCGAGGGAGCGGCCATCGGAGGAATCTGGCAACCGCGCTAAAGCCGCCGAGATGCACTCGCGTTTTTCGGATCAAACCTCGGACTTCACGGGCTTGCTGAATCTGTGGCGTTATGTGCAGGAGCAACAGCGTGAGTTGTCATCTTCCGCGTTCCGGCGTTTGTGCCGCGCGGAGTTCATCAACTTCTTGCGGGTGCGTGAGTGGCAGGACCTGTTCGAGCAGTTGCGCAAGCTTGTGAAGCCGCTACGGATTTCGGTACCGAACCGGGATGTGGACCCGGTCGGCAAGCACGATGCGATCCACATGTCATTACTCAGCGGGCTGCTCTCCCACATCGGTTCGTGGGACGAACGCAAGCGTGAATACGCTGGCGCCCGCGGTACACGGTTCTCGATCTTCCCTGGCTCTGCGTTGGCTAAACGTAAGCCGGAGTTCGCGATGGCCGCAGAACTCGTGGAGACCTCGCGTTTGTGGGCGCGCACGGTCGCTGAGTTCAATCCGGACTGGGTTGAGAAGCTCGCCCCGCACATAGTCAAGGTTTCGCATTCGGAGCCGCATTGGTCGCGTCAGCAGGGGGCGGCGTTGATCTATGAGAAGGTCACGCTGTTCGGTGTCACGGTGGTTGCTCGCCGCCGGGCGCAGTTATCCCGCATTGATAAGGCCCTTGCCCGCGAGCTGTTCATCCGGCATGCGCTGGTTGAGGGTGATTGGGATACCCGCCATGCTTTCTTCCGCCGTAATCTGAGGCGTTTGTGTGAGGTCGAGGAGATGCAGACCCGCATGCGCCGCCATGACTTGTTGGCTGATGATCATGCGCTTTTTGACTTCTATGATCAGCGGATCCCGGCCAATGTTTCTGATCAGCGGGCTCTGGACCGTTGGTGGAAGGGCGCCCGCGGCGAGGATCCTCACCTGCTGGATTTCGATCCGGAGAAGCTTCTGCAGGCCGATGGTGAGCGGCTTGATCACGATGCCTACCCGCAGCAGTGGCGTGTGGATGATGATCTCTCGCTTGAGTTGCGTTATGCGTTCGATCCCACAGGCACCGGCCGCGATGGCGTGTATGTTCGCGTGCCGATCGTGTTCTTGAACCAGCTGAGCCCCGAGCCGTTCCAGTGGCATGTTCCTGGTTTCCGGGTCGAGTTGATCACCGCTTTGATTCGTTCGTTGCCTAAACAGGTGCGGAAGGCTTTCGTCCCAGCGCCCGATGTTGCCCACGCCGCCGCTGATGCGTTGGCTGAAAGCTTTGATCCGGCCACCGATGCGTTGCTTCCGAGCCTCGAACTGGTTCTGCGCAGGCTGCGCGGCGAGGTGATCCCTGAAGGGTCTTGGGACTGGGGCCGGGTGCCGGACTATCTGAAACCGACGTTCCAGGTGATCGGTTCCCGAGGCAAGGTCCTGGGCGATTCGAAGGACCTTGGCGCCCTGCAGGCTCAGCTTGCGAGCCAGAACCGGGCAGCGATCGCATCCGAGCTCGGGGTTTCTGCCGAGCAACTCGGTGAGGTGAAGCGGCGCGCAGGCGGCAACCAGAAACAGGACGCGACCCAGAAACAGGGTGCGGGCCAGCGGGCCCGCTCTGGCGGTAAGCAAGCACCCAAACCTGCCGGCAAGCCAGCGCCTCAGCCCGGGCCCAAACCGCGCCCGGGCACCGCAACGGGGGCTGATAAGGCATCCAGCATGTGGGAGCAGCGCGGCCTCACACAGTGGCCAACCGGGCTACCTGAGAACCGCTTCCCGCACGAGGTTTCAGCATCCGTGCGTGGCCGTGACATCACCGGCTATCCGGGGCTGAGCGACCGCACGGACGCCGTGGGAGTTACGATCTACCGCTCCGAGGCCGAACGCGTCACGGGTCACCGCCGCGGGACTATCCGTTTGCTCGCGCTCACGGTGCCCTCACCTCAGCGCTACGTCATGGACCACCTCACCAGCCGCGAAAAGATAGCATTCGCACGCACACCGCACGGGGACGTGGACACGTTCGTCAAGGACGCCGTTTATGCTGCGATCGACCAGCTGACCCCACCGCACGCGCCTCTGGATGAGGCCGGGTTCACGTCCCTGTTCAACCACGTGCGTGGCGAACTGATCGAGGCCACGCTCGGGCTCATCAAGAGCCTCGAGAAGACGCTTGCGAGCGCTAACCGGGTTCAGGCGCGCCTCGATTCGATCACCTCGAACGCGCTCGCCGACACGGTCTCGGATATCCGTTCCCAACTGCGCGGGCTGCTGTATCCCGGGTTCGTTGCCGCGGCGGGCGGGCACAACGTGATGCACCTGCCGCGCTATATGGAGGCGATTGAGAAGCGGCTGGAGAAGGTTGAGGCCGGGGCGCTGGCCCGCGACCTTGAGAACACAGACATCATCCAAGAGCTCGAAGACGCCTACGACGACGCCCTCGATGCCGTCCCGCAGGGTGCGGAACCTTCCGAGAAGCTCTTGGACATCAAATGGTTGCTCGAAGAACAACGCGTTTCACTGTTCGCCCAAGAATTGGGAACAGCGCGGTCCGTATCCCCTAAACGGATCCGAACCGCGCTGCGAGAAGCCCAACGCTAACCAAGGCAACGCCACGCCTTATTGCGGTAGTTGCCGCGGCAATCCGCCACGCTACTGAGGCAGATTAGCCTCGTGGCCCGCCGCTTTGAGCGCATCGAGGATCTTGCGCTGTGCTTCATCGAAGACCTCGTCCGCGACATCGTTCTGGACGTTATCGAGGCTGTAGTCCTCAAGCGAGTTGGTCGGCCACACGTGCACGTGCAAGTGATCGACTTCGAAGCCAGCGATCATGAGGCCCGCGCGTTCGGCACCGAAGGCCTTGAGCTGCGCCTGACCGATCGTCTGCGCAACCGCAGACAGATGCGCGATCAACTCCGGCGAGGCATCCGTCCACTTATCGACCTCTTCACGCGGGACCACGAGCGTGTGCCCCTGGGTGATGGGGCCGATCGACAAGAACGCCACACACGTTTCATCCGACCACACAAAACGGCCGGGAAGCTCTCCATTGATGATGCGGGTAAACAACGTTGCCACGGAACGTCCTCTCCAACAACCCGCCCCCGCGGGCCGTCTAGTTTTTAGTGTCTACTCTGAATTGCGGGCTGTGAACCCTCGCGCCCTGGCTAGGCGTTCAGGTTGGAATCCAAGCTACCGATATCGAGCACCCCACGGTAGTGGAGCTCACCGGCGACCATCCGGTCCCATGCCTCGTTCATGTCCGCTGCGGTCACAATCTCGACGTCCGGGACAACACCGTGGGCGGCACAGAACTCAAGCATCCGCTGAGTCTGCTCGATCCCGCCGATCTTAGTGCCAGCCAAACGCAGGCCCCGGTTCACTAGCGTTCGCGGATCAACCAACGGCATCGCCGCCCCATCCGTATCTGCCGGCAGGCCCGCGAGCACCACGGTGCCTCGCGGAGCCAACAGATCCAACAGTGCACCCACATCGTGCGGCGCAGAAATCGCGTCCACCAGCACCGTGAATCGGCCACGGGCAGCATCCAGAGCGTCTTCATCCGTTGTGAGCACGACCTCGTGGGCACCTAGCCGACGGGCGTCCTCAGCTTTCGCTGGAGTCCGCGTCAACGCTGTGACCTCCGCACCCATCGCGGCTGCCAGCTTGATCGCCATATGCCCCAAACCGCCGATACCAGCTACGGCAACCTTGTCCCCCGGCCCCACACGCAGATCCTCAAGTGGCGCATACATCGTGATCCCTGCGCACAGCAGCGGCGCGGCGTGCGCTGGGCCGATCTGCTCCGGGATGCTCAGCACGAAATCCTCCGGCACCACGATGCTCGTCGCATACCCGCCCTGCGTCCGCTCCGAATGCGGGGCATCCCATGCACCGTAGGTGCCCACCGCGTTATGAATGCAGAACTGCTCATCTTGACGTTTGCACGGTTCACACACACGGCACGAACCAACCATGCACCCCACGCCCACGCGCTCGCCGACCTGCCGGTTGTAGACCTCAGAACCGATCGCGCACACACGCCCGACCATTTCATGTCCCGTCACCAGCGGTAGCGCGCGGGAACCCCATTCGCCGCGGGCGGTGTGGACGTCCGAGTGGCACAGGCCGCAGTATTCGAGGTCGATCACGATGTCCCGAGGCCCGGCCGCACGACGCGGGATCGCGAACTGCTCGAGCGGACCACCCAGTTCCCGCACGCCCACGGCGAGCGCTTCGTGTGCGTGGCCTTGGAAGGCGGCGAGCCGCTGGGCCTCCCATTCCTGAGAGGTGAAGAGTTGCTGTCCTGCTTGGGCGAAACGGGCTGGCAGAACCTTGTCCTTACGCCCGATGCGCGGGTCAGGTTCGTCTTCGTGCTCCCCTGCCGCTGGGCTGGGTTTGTCTTGTTGCGCATCAACGCTCGTGGCTTGAGTGCTGTTGGCGGCGTCGGCATCGTGGGCGGCTTGTTCAGCGCGGCGGCGCGCTTCAGCGAGAACGGCTACGGAAGGGATCTTCGCAGGAGTCATGTCTCTACTTTATTTGATTCCACCCGTGCATAGTCGTTGCGTTGGACCCACAACTCGGCTCTGAGCTTGGTAGCCCTTGGGCTGTGTAACGTAACCGACTTTTTTCACCCAACAGCCTGATATAGGTTAGCCTCATCTAATTAGCGAATAGAATCATCCGCTAATTAGATGAGGCTGCGGGTTTTGACCCCGTGCCCCGTTCTCGAGTTCGGATTTCAATGTTCTTAGCTTCACTGTTGATTGGATTGCGCGAAGGCCTGGAAGCCTCGCTCATCATCGGCGTTTTAGTTGCCTACCTCGGCAAACTGGGTCGCCGTGACAGCCTGCGCCCCATGTGGAGCGGAGTGATCATAGCCCTCGTGCTCACCGCAGCAATTGGTGCAGTGAGTACCTTTGGCCGTTCGCGTTTGACCTTCCGCACGCAGGAGATCATCGGCGGCTCGATGTCGATCCTGGCCGTTGTCATGATCACCGGCATGATCTTTTGGATGCTCAACGCGGGCAAGAAAATGAACTCGATGCTCGAAGGCGACATCGACAAGCTGCGTGCCCGCCGCAAAAGTGTGGGATATGCCGTCTTCTTTGTCGCGTTCATCTCCGTGGGCCGCGAAGGGATCGAAACCACCATTATTTTGTGGGGGTGGGTCAACGAACCACTGGCGATCATGGGCGCGTTGACAGGTGTGATTGTCGCGGTTGCGCTGGGCTGGGCGCTCTTCAAAGGGCTCGTCCGCTTCAATCTAAGCACCTTCTTTACGTGGTCAGGCGCCGCCCTCATCGTGGTGGCTGGCGGTGTGCTGGCATACGGCATCCATGACCTGCAGGAAGCCGCGGTGCTGCCTGGACCGTTTTCCGGTGCACCCATCACACCTACGCACCCGCGTACCGGCGAAGTCCTGACCGGATTCTTCACCTACCCGTTCTGGGGTGCGGCTTTCCCTTTCGGGTGGGCCTTCGACATCTCCGATGTGCTTGACCCCTCCGGTGTGCTCGCCACATTCCTCAAAGGAACAGTCGGATTCGTTCCGCAAATGTCGTGGCTCGAAGTACTCGCATGGTTTATCTACATGGTCCTTGTGATCCCGAGGTTTATTCGGCGTGCACGCGAAGCCAAGAACCCGAGGCGCACTGAGGCCAACGAGTCCAAACCAGTTCCACATCCCCAATCAGTCTCAACGAGTGAGGACAACCTATGAAAAAGATCATCCGCGTTTCTTCCGTGCCTGTTATAGCCCTGACGATGGCCGCGCTGACGGCGTGTGAGCCTAACGCATCTGATGGTGCGCTCAACGTCAAGGCAACGAATACGGAATGCTCGGTATCCAGCGATACTGCGGAGTCAGGTTCTCGCCAATTCACGATCAAGAACGAAGGCGATATCGTCACTGAGTTCTACCTCTTAGGCGAAGACAAATTGCGCATCGTGGCGGAAAAGGAAAACATCGCTCCCGGCGCCGAAGCCACACTCTCCGTTTCACTCCAACCAGGAACATATTTCACGGCGTGTAAGCCTGGGCTACGTGGAGCCAATATTGGTGAAGCTCAGTTCACAGTCACCGGTAAACCTGTGGAGGTCTCCGGTGAGGACAAGGAACTCTTTGACAAAGCCGTTAAAGACTACGTCGCGTTCGTGAAGAAGGAAGTCACCGAGCTTGAGCCTAAAGTGACCGAGTTCGCTGAAGCCTACGCAGCCGGTGAAGACGACAAGGCGCGCAAGCTGTACGCGCCAACCCGCACGCACTACGAACGCATCGAACCTATCGCGGAAGCCTTGGGCGTGCTCGATCCGCGCATCGACTACCGCGAAATCGACTACCTTGCCGAAGCCGACATCCTCAAGAAGGATGACCCGACATTCACTGAATGGCTCGGCTTCCACCGCATGGAGAAAGACCTCTTCCCACCTAAGAAGGGTGAGAAGAACGCAGACGGCTCTGATGCGTTTGCCGAGTGGAAACCATCCACCGCTAAGGACCGCAAGCGGATTGCGGATTCTTTGAAAGCCGATGTAAAGAAACTTCGCAAGACCGTCGAGGCCGATACTTTCATCAAAGATCAGCAGATCAACATCGCAACTGTTTCTAACGGGGCCTCAGATCTGTTGGAAGAAGTAGCCGTCAGCAAGGTCACCGGTGAAGAAGACTGGTGGTCGCATACCGACCTCTACGACTTCGCAGCGAACGTCGAAGGCTCCAAGATTGCGTTTGACCTCGTGAAACCCATCGCTGAACGCAAGGGTGCCGAAGGCGAAAAGCTTATAAAAGAAATTGAGGAGGAATATACCGAACTCAACCGTCTACTGGGTAAATACGGAAGCTTGGACAAAGGCTTCGTCAGCTACGACACCGTCACAGCGGAACAGCAAGCCGAGCTGACCCACCAGATCGACAAACTCCGTGAACCCCTATCCAAGCTCACCGGAACCGTCTTGGAGATCAAGTGATGACCGAACCGGATAAGAAATCGGCGGAAACCGAACAGTCAGAACCGAGCCGAAACGTTGGACGTCGCAGTCTGCTCGGCGCGATCGGCGCCGGGGCCGCCGGACTGGCCCTGGGAGGCGCTTCAGGGTTCACCTGGGGAAAAACTCGTTCCCAGACAGAACCCACCGAGATAGCGAGTACATATCCTTTCGAAGGCGAGCACCAAGCCGGAATCACCACCGAAGCACAAGACCGCATGCACTTCGCCACTTTCGACATGGTGGACGGAGCCACACGCGAGGACGTTATCGCGGTCTTAAAAGACTGGACCCAAGCGGCACGTCGCCTCGTCTTGGGTGGTGAGACAACAGCGCGAGGCGCTTTTGGGGGCGGGCCGAACTTCCCGCCAGATGACACCGGTGAAGCATACGATCTCGACCCGGCCGGCCTGACGCTGACTTTCGGGTTTGGCCGCTCACTGTTCGTTACCGCAGACGGGAAAGACCGCTTCGGATTGCGTAAGCACATGCCCAAAGAGTTCATCGACATGCCCGTGATGACCAATGACTTTCTGGATCCTCACCGCTGCGGAGGCGACCTGTGCATCCAGGCTTGTGCGGACGACCCCCAAGTGGCGGTGCATGCGATCCGCAACCTCACCCGGATAGGGGTAGGCAAAACCCGCATCAAATGGTCACAGCTAGGGTTCGGGCGCACCTCCTCAACCACGCGTAGCCAGGAAACGCCGCGCAACCTTTTCGGGCAGAAAGACGGTACGGCCAATATCAAAGCCGAAGACACCGATGCCCTCAACGAGCATGTGTGGATTACCTCCGGGCCCGAATGGGCACGCGGTGGCAGCTACCTGGTCGCCAGGCGTATCTATATGACGATCGAAATATGGGACACACTCCAACTAGCCGAACAGGAACGGGTCACCGGCCGTTTCAAGCATGACGGCGCTCCCCTCTCTGGCGGCGACGAGTTCACTGCCGTGGACTTCCACAAGCTCGATAGCCAAGGGAATCCGTTAGTCGAGGAGACCTCGCATGTGGCTCGTGTGCACCCAGACAACAACAACGGCATTCGCATGTTGCGCCGCGGCTACAACTTTGTGGATGGCAACGACGATCAAGGACGCCTCAACGCAGGCCTGTTCTTCATTGCGTTCGTCAACGACCCCGCTCGATTCGCTCAGGTACATAGAAACATGTCACGCGATGAGATGTTCGTCGAATACCTTAAAACCACCGGCTCCGGAGTGTATTTGATACCACCCGGCGTTGGCCCGGAAGGATATGTGGGACAAGCCCTGTTTGAAGCCTAGGTGTAGTTCCTCGGGAGGTTGTGAACGTTCGCGGTAGGTGAAGACCTCCGGGCAGTATGGGGTTACCACAACTCCTGCCTGACCCGGAGGTCTTCATGTCTCACCCTAATGCACCCTTGACTGCTGAGGGTCGCCGGCGTCTTGCCGTGCTTATCGTCGAGGAAGGCTGGACGATTCGTCGAGCCGCCGAACGTTTCCAAGTCTCACCGGCTACCGCATCGAAATGGGCCAAACGCTACCTCGTCGGCGCCCCACTGACGGATCGGTCCTGCAGGCCACGTCGCTGTCCTAACCGGTTGTCTGTTCGCCGAGAACGCCGGATTATTGCGCTGCGGTTCACCCGCCAGTGGGGCCCACACCGGATCAGTTACCACTTGGGTATCCCACGGTCCACGGTTGGTAGAGTCTTGGCCCGGTACCAGATGCCGTTACTGGCCCATATCGATCGAGGAACAGGACTGCCCATCAGGACACCGCACATCGCGCGGTATGAGAAACAAGCCCCAGGTGAGCTGGTGCATGTTGATATCAAGAAACTTGGGCGGATCCCCGATGGTGGTGGCCACCGTATGCTTGGACCCGAGGCGCGCAAGAACGGTGGGTATGGAAAACACGGCAGGGGCTATGCCTTCTTACATCACGCCATCGATGACTATTCGAGACTCGCGTATTCAGAGATCCTTACCGATGAGAAGAAACAGACCGCGGCCGGGTTCTGGCAACGCGCTCAGGAGTTTTTCGCTCAAGCTGGGATCACCGTACAGGCAGTGATGACCGATAACGGCGCCTGCTACCGCTCACGCCTGTTCAACAACACGCTCGGGACAAAGATTAAACACCAGTTCACCAAGCCCTACCGGCCTCAGACCAACGGCAAAGTCGAACGCTTCAACCGTACTCTGACCCAAGAATGGGCCTACGCTAAGACCTATTACAGTGACGAAGCCCGAGCAGCGACCTACGAAGCCTGGCTACATCACTATAATCACCACCGACCCCACACCGGAATCGGAGGCCAAACCCCCGCCCAACGCGTTCACAACCTCACGGGGAACTACACCTAGGAGTGTTGCAGAACTCCCAGTGCAAGCACGTGCACTACACGGGCGCACTAAACTGGTGGCACCTGTAGATGACTGTCATGCTGAAAGAGCATCGAGGCTGTAACCTATGCAGCTGTAACCCTGACCAGGTTGTGAGTTTAGGAGAACGCATGTCGAAGAAACCGGCAACAACTGTGCGTCGTAACACTCGTCAACGCGCGCTTCTTGAGGAAGAGCTCCGCCGTCACGAAGACTTCCGTACCGCACAAGAGATTCACCAGTGCATGCTCAGCCATGGCGATACGGTTTCGCTGGCAACCATCTACAGGTCGCTCACCCAAATGCATGAAGACGGGGTTGTTGACCAGGTCCGTACTGAAAGCGGCGAGATGGCTTTTCGCCGCTGCCACGACGAAGGCCACCATCACCACCTCGTATGCCGCCAATGCGGCGCCGCGGAAGAAGTTGACGCCCCCGAGTTCGAAGAATGGGCCGACGAGCTCGCCGCCGCCTACGGTTTCACCGGCGTAGACCACAACCTCGAGCTCAACGGCTACTGCCCTGAGTGCTCCCGCAACCGATAAACGACGTGCTCCCGCAACCGGTAAACAACGCCGGTGTTGTTGCCTCCAGTGTTCCGCCCGCGTTCAGCGTTACTGTTTCCACGCCATCGTGCGTGACCCCACGGCCCTGGCGATCAGCCAGATCACAAACGAAATCGTTGTGATGTAGGGGCTCACCGGAAGCGATCCTGCCAGGGAAAGCAATATCCCTCCTACGAGCGAAATTTCAGCGAATATAACGGAGAGCACCACGACTTTCCCGGGGCTAGCCGTCAGCCGCATCGCCGCCGCAGCCGGGGTGATCAGCAACGCCAAAACCAACAGCGCACCCACGACATGGATCGACAACGCGACCGCTACACCCAACACGATCATGAACGCTGTGGACAAACCCGCTACCGGAACACCGCGGGCGCGAGCAACCCACGGGTCAGTCGAAGCGAACATCAATGGCCGCCACATCAGCGCTAGCAAAGCCAAGACAACGAAGGTTCCGATCGCGATCGACGGCAGACGCGAATCATCCACCGCCACAATCTGGCCAGTCAGCAAACCGAACTTATTTGCGCTGCGTCCCTGATACAGGGCCAACGCGAGGATGCCAAGACCCAAGCCGAACGGCATCATCACACCCGTGATCGCGTTACGTTCACGCGCACCAGAACCCAGCAAGCCCATGATGAGGGCCGCCATGATCGAGCCGACCATCGAACCTGTCACCACGTCGTAGCCGAGCAACAACGCGATCGAGGCTCCAGCGAAACTCAGCTCCGCGATCCCGTGGACCGCGAAACCCATATCGCGGGTCATGACCATGACGCCGACGACACCGCCCATCACCGCGAGCAGTGCGCCCGCGATAATGCTTGGCCACACGAGCGCGAGAAGCTCGCCGTAATCCTCGAATGAAAAGATCCGCTCCCATAACTCAGGCCCCACGGCGCAACTCCTCACCGTAGTGACCATGGCTGTGGCCGTGATCGTGATGGGCGTGATCCTCGCTGCCTAGGATCGCGACGCGCCCACCCAGACGAACAACATCGATCCTGCGGCCGAAAAGCTCAGAGAGCGTGTGCGTGTTGATGACGTCCTCCGGGGCACCGATGCGGTGCTGGCCTTCAACCAGGTAAAGAACCCGATCAACATAAGGCAAGATCGGGTTAATCTCGTGTGTTACGAAAATGATCGCCGAATCCTCTTGGCGGGCCTGCTCCGCAATCAGCTGGGTCACTTCCTGCTGACGGACCACATCCAAGGACAACAGAGGCTCATCGCACAACAGCAACGCCGGATTACTCGCCAACGCTTGCGCGGCACGTAGCCTCTGCTGCTCGCCACCCGATAACTGCCATACAGGCCGCATCGCGTATGAGGACGCATCGACCCGTTCAATCAGGTCATCCACGCGTTTCTTCAACTTACGCCGACGGGGATCGAACAGCCGCGGCCCCCACCTCTGCCCATCCAACCCCTGGGCAACCATGTCCCATCCCCGAAGAGGAGTCCCCTCGGGGATGGGACGCTGCTGAGGGATCACAGAAACATCGTGGGCGTTCGCGCTCACTCCATGCCCGGCAATGCGCGCTTGACCACTCGTGAGGTTCTGCATTCCCAGCAGAACCTTCAACAGTGTGGTCTTCCCGGCGCCATTAGGCCCCAAGACTGCGACGAACTCCCCCGCCTCGATCGTGAGATTGAGCCGATCGAAAATGACGCGGTCCCCAAAGCGCAGGTGAGCATCGATCAGCTCAACTGCGGGAGCTTTGGTGTTCTCGGACATAAGTGAGGTGTACTCCAGATTTCCTAAGTCATGACTAATCCAGTTCAGGACTAGTTCAGGTGAAGACTACTTCGCGTCCACAGCCTTCGCGATGGCAGCGATGTTGTCCTGCATCCATTCAACGAACGTTTTACCTTCCGGAATCGTCTCAGTGACATCAACCGTTGGCACGCCCGCCTTCTTAGCCGTTTCGTACAGCTTCTTGGTCTGCGGGTCAGCAGTCTGCGAGTTGAAAGCGAACAGCTGAACTTTACCCTGCTTAAGTGAATCTTCAGCACGCTTAATCACCAGGGCAGGGATCTCCTGGCCTGCTTCCACCGCGGCCGAAAGCCCTTCTGGAGTCGCATCCTTCATGCCGAGCTCCTTCAACAGCGCCTCCGGAACTGGCTCCGTCATCATAAAGGACTTACCGTCAAGGGCCTTCTTAGCGGCCTTGAACTCATCCGAGTCAGTCAGGCCAGCGATCTCCTCAGCCAGCTTGCCGGCGTTGGCCTCATAGGTCTTGGCGTTATCCGAATCAGCCTTGGCAAGCTCCTTACCAAGGTCCCCTACGAACTCCTCCATGTGATCCAAGTCGTACCACACGTGTTCGTTCTCCCCGCCGTGATCGTGGCTGTGGCCCTCATGACCGTGGTCGTGCTCTCCATGGTCATGGTCGTGGCCTTCTTCGCCGTGATCATGATCGTGGTCATGGCCCTTCTCGCCATGATCGTGGTCATGGCCCTTCTTATCATGGCCCTTCTCGCCGTGGTCATGGTCACCGTGGTCATGGCTGTGGCCTTCGCCATCGAATGATTTGATCAAGGTTGGGGCCTTATCGCCCAGTTCTTCAATGATCTGTTCAGCGAAGTAGTCGTAGCCGCCGCCGTTAATAACCACGACGTCGGCCTTCTTGATCAGGAGCTTGTCTTTCGCGGTGGCTTCATACGAGTGAGGGTCTTGCGCCGCATTGCTGATGATGCTGGTGACCTCACCGTGATTACCCGCGATGCTCGATGCGATATCGCCGTAGACGTTGGTGCTTGCCACGATGTTCAGCTGATCAGTGGAGTTTTCCTCCGTAGCCGTCTCGTCGCCAGTTGCTGAGCAACCGGAGACAGCCAAGCCGAAACCGATAGCGGTAGCCAAGCCGATCAGGCCTTTGACTTTAGCGCCTCGAGTGCGCGTTGGGGTTGCGAACGCCATGCGTGAAACCTTCCGTGTGAGCGCGATGGACACCACAAGGCCCCACATCGCTATTGCAAACTATTCTCAGTAACAATAACGCACGCCGCCAGGGCATAAGCAAACTGAGGAAAGTGAAATGCCTTACCCACACCGGAAACAACGGGTTCAGGAGGCGTCGGCCGACTCCTCCGATTCTGTAGGCACATTCCGGCGGCGCTGGCCCTGTTGCTGGGTCGCATCTCGAATCTCACCAACAAGAGTCTCCAAGACGTCCTCGAAGAAAAGAATCCCGGTCGCCTCCCCTGCTTCGTCCAGGACGCGCGCCACGTGAGAACCTGTTCGTTGCATCACGGCTAACGCTTTCTCAACATCCACATCGGCGCCCAGGTTGACCAACGATCGAACGCGAGTGATCGGCATCGGCCGGTGCGAATCCTCCAGCGGGACCCCCATAACGTCCTTCAGGTGCAGATACCCCATCAAGTCGCCGTCCTCGTCGACCATCACGAAACGGGAAAAGCCCGTACGGCCAACGGCACGCTCAAACTCCTCCGGAGTGATGTCCACATCGAGAGTCACAACCTCGTCGATAGGCACCGCAAGGTCACGCACCACCTGATCGGAGAACTCGAAAGCCGAAGAGAGCAACCCGGCCTCGTCATCCACCAGGCCAGTACGCGTGGATTCTTCAACGATCCGCTGGACCTCATCCACCGTAAAGGAGGAGGCAACCTCATCCTTGGGTTCAAGGCCCAGAGCCCGGACCGAGTGATTGGCGATCCCGTTCAAGGCGAGGACGATGGGGCGCAACGCTTTATCGATCAACATCAGCGGCGGCGCCAGAATCACAACAGCCTTATCAGCCATCGAAACCGAGAAGTTCTTAGGAACCATCTCACCGAGCGTCACGTGCAAGAACGTCACCACAATCAACGTGATAGCCAGCGCGATGATGGAGATCGCCGCATCCGGCACACCGATCGCATGCAACGGAATCTCAAAGAGGTGATGCACCGCAGGCTCGGCAACAATGAGGATCAGAAGCGAACACACCGTGATGCCAAGCTGGCACACCGAAAGCACGATCGTGACGTGTTCCATCGCCTGCAGAGCCGTCTTCGCACGCTTATTTCCGGCCTGAGCTTTCGGTTCGATCTGGGCGCGGCGAGCCGACATCACAGCGAACTCACTCGCGACAAAGAACGCGTTAGCCGCTAAGAGAACCACAAGCCATACAAGACCCCACCAGTCCATTACGCCTGCACCTCCTCAGCATCGGCCTGCTCATCCGTCTCGCAAGGCTCCGGCGCGGGAGAGAACTCGAGCCGATCCACCCGCCGTTTCTCCATGCGCGTCACCCGAAGCACGCCACCTGTAACGCCCAGCGTGTCGCCCACAACCGGCAGACGCCCCAGCGTCGACATCACAAAGCCGCCCACCGTCTCATACGCGTTACCTTCTGGAACCTTCAGCCGCGGAATCTGATCCGTTGCCTCATCCGGGCGCAACAAGCCAGGTAAGAACCAGCGGCCATCGGCAGTCTGCAGAACACCAGGAGACGTGCGGTCATGCTCATCGGCGACCTCACCGACAATCTCCTCAACCAAGTCCTCCAACGTGACCATGCCGGCGGTGCCGCCATACTCATCGACCACAACAGCGATCTGCAGCGGGGCCTCACGCAGCTCACCGATCAGGTCATCCAGTTGCACCGTCTCCGGAACCCGGATCACATCCTGCATGATCGTTCCGGCAACCAGCTCATCGCGGCGCTCACGCGGAACCGAAACAGCCTTCTTCACGTGCACCGCGCCCAGTACATCGTCAGCATCCTCACCGATCACCAAGAAACGGGAGAAACCAGTGCGGCGTGCAAGATCGATCAAGGCGGGCAATGGGACCTCGTCCTCGATCATCTCGACCTTGATGCGAGGCGTCATGACATCGGCTGCCGTACGTTCCGAAAAGGACAAGGTGCGCGCCAAGAACTTAGCGGTCTTGGCATCCATAGTCCCTTGCTGAGCAGAACGCGCAAGCAAACTCTGAAGCTCAGCAGGCGTACGGGCGCCAGAGAGCTCCTCTTTTGCTTCGATCCCGAACAAGCCCAGAATCCAGTTCGAAAAACCGTTCAGCCCCATCACCACAGGCTTGAAAACCGCTGTGAAAATCAGTTGCGGGCGAGCCAGCGCGCGACCAATCCGATACGGATCAGCGATCGCCATGTTCTTAGGGATCAGCTCACCCAGAATCATCGACAACAGAGTCGCAACCACCATCGCGACCACCAGCGATATAGCGCCCGCGGCAGCCTGAGGAACTCCCCACCCGACTAAGACAGGACCCAACAACGCACTAAACGCAGGTTCAATGACATAACCGGTCAGCAACGTCGTAATCGTAATACCCAGCTGAACCGCAGACAATTGAGTGGAAAGCGACTTCAACGCTTTATAGAGCGGGCGGGCTTTCGTATCGCCTTCGTCGATGGCCTTTTTAACAGAGGTGGAATCTAGTGCGACAAGCGAGAATTCAACAGCAACAAAAAACGCGGTCCCCAAGACCAAGAGAAGACCCAGAAGAAGCATGAGCCACGACATCAGATGCCGGCTCCGCACTCAGCGCAATAGAATGATCGGGCGCTGGGTAAAACATTAGCGTTATAGAAGAAACATCCGGAGCCCGGACTAGAAGGCTCCGATCGTTGAGCAGTGCCGGCCGCGGAGGCTCGCACACCCAGGTAATTCTTATGCGTCATAGTGGCTCCACTATACAGGAAGCACCCCACCCCAAACCGGGGAAAGACCCTCGGAATTACCTGAAAATCTAGCCGCGAAACATCCGCTGCAACCAGTGGCGAAGATCAACTGCGCTAGCGCGCGGTGTTCGGTATGATGTTGAGTCGAATAATCACGCTCCTGAACTGTGCGCTCACAACACGTGTTCCCAGAGAACACTGCTAAACAGTCTCAGAAGCACCATCAAACACTCCGAGCCGAAACATCGGAAAGAGGCGTATCCCTAGTGTCTGACGTGTCTATCGACCAGCTCAAAGAGGAATTCGGGGGAAACGAGTGGCTCGTTGACGAGCTCTACCAAAAGTTTCTCTCTGACCCGTCGTCGGTCGATGAAAAGTGGCGTTCCCTCTTCGAACAGGTGAAACCCGAGAAGAACGAAAAGAACACCGCAGCGACTTCTACCAAGCAAGCGGCACCAGCCGCTAACAAGCCAGCCAAGAAGGAACCGACGAAGCCGGCTTCCACGTCAAAGAAGGCTAGCTCCGCCTCCAAGAAGGATGCCCCAGCCGCAACCCCGGCGCAGGCCTCCCCAGCAGTGCGCCCGTCGCGTCAGAAGAGCCAGTTGCCAGCTCAGCCGGCTAAGGAAGAATCTCCGAGCGAGCCAAGCGCAACCAAGGTTGAGCGTCTGCGCGGCCCAGCACGTGCGATCGCCAAGAACATGGACGAGTCCCTCAGCGTCCCAACCGCAACCACGGTCCGCGCTGTCCCAGCCAAGCTGCTGATCGACAACCGCATCGTGATCAACAACCATCTGCGCCGTGCACGCGGCGGTAAGGTGTCCTTCACCCACCTGATCGGTTACGCGATCTGCCGGGCACTCAAGCTCAACCCAGCGATGAACGTCAGCTATGACGAAGAAGACGGCAAGCCAGTCGCAGTCCACAACGCACAGGTGAACTTCGGCATCGCAATCGACCTGCCACGCCCTGACGGCTCCCGCCTGCTTGTGGTACCGAACATCAAGAGCGCTGAGAACATGACGTTCTCGACCTTCTGGGAAACCTACGAAGACATCGTCAAGCGCGGCCGCGAAGGCAAGCTTACTGCCGAGGACTACGCCGGCACCACCGTCTCACTGACCAATCCAGGCGGGCTCGGGACGGTCCACTCCGTCCCGCGCCTGTCCAAGGGCCAGGCCACCATCATCGGTGTGGGCGCTCTCGACTACCCGGCCGAATACCGCGGCACCAGCGAAAAGGTCAAAGCACGCAATGCCGTGGGCAAGATCATCACGCTGACCTCGACCTATGACCACCGCGTCATCCAGGGTGCAGCATCCGGCGAGTTCCTGCGCGAGATTGAAAACCAGCTGCTCGCTGACGAGTTCTGGGATGAGATCTTCGAAGCTCTGCGCATCCCATACGTACCGGTTCGCTGGGCGGTTGACCACCAGGTTGATATTGACTTCCAAATCAACAAGGTGGCTCGCATCCAGCAGCTCATCGAGTCTTACCGCTCCTCTGGTCACCTCATCGCGGACACCAACCCGCTGACCTACCAGATGCGCTTCCACCCCGACCTCGATGTCCAGACCTACGGCCTGACTCTGTGGGACCTGGACCGCGAATGGGTCACCGGAGGCCTCGGTGGACACAACCGCCTCCCGCTACGCGACATCCTCGGTATTCTGCGTGACGCGTACTGCCGCACCACCGGCATCGAGTACATGCACATCCAGAACCCGGAAGAGCGCGAATGGTTCCAGTCCAAGCTTGAGCGCCCCTACGAGAAGCCGACCCGCGAAGAGCAGATTCGTATCCTCGGCAAACTCAACCAGGCTGAAGCGTTCGAAACCTTCCTGCAGACCAAGTACATCGGTCAGAAGCGTTTCTCGCTTGAGGGTGGCGAATCGCTGATCCCACTGCTTGATGCGATCATCTCCGACGCCGCAGACGCCGGCCTCGACGAAGCCGCGATCGGCATGGCTCACCGTGGCCGCCTCAACGTACTCACCAACATCGCGGGCAAGACCTACGGTCAGGTCTTCCGCGAGTTCGAAGGCACCGTTGACGCCTCGACCGTCCAGGGGTCGGGTGACGTGAAGTACCACCTCGGCACCGAGGGTTCCTTCACCTCCGAATCCGGTAACACAACCAAGATCTACTTGGCCGCAAACCCGTCCCACCTTGAGGCAGTCGACCCGGTCCTGGAAGGCATCGTCCGCGCTAAGCAGGACATCATCGACCGCGGCCCAGAAGGCTTCACGGTCCTGCCGATCCTCGTCCACGGCGATGCGGCGATGATCGGTCAGGGCGTAGTCTCTGAGACCCTCAACCTCTCGCAGCTGCGTGGCTACCGCACCGGCGGCACCATCCACGTTGCTGTCAACAACCAGGTTGGTTTCACTACCCCACCAAGCTCGTCCCGCAGCTCGATCTACCCGACCGACTTCGCGAAGGCTATCCAGGCCCCTGTCATCCACGTCAATGGCGATGACCCAGAGGCGGTTGTGCACGCTGGTCGCCTAGCGTTCGAATACCGTGAGAAGTTCAACCGCGACGTCGTGATCGACCTGGTCTGCTACCGCCGTCGTGGCCACAACGAGGGCGATGACCCATCGATGACCCAGCCACTGATGTACAACCTGATCGACGGTAAGCGTTCGACCCGCAAGCTCTACACCGAAGCTCTCGTGGGCCGTGGCGACCTGACCCAGGAAGAAGCAGACGGCGCGCTCAAGGAATACCAGTCCCTTCTTGAGGCCGCGTTCTCTGAGACTCACAAGGCTCAGACAACCCCTATGCCAGCGATCGACGCAAATGGTACCCTCGGTATGCCGAAGGCTCAGGCTGAAGACGCTGACGTCTCCGATCCACGTGCTGATAACACGGCGATCACCAAGGAGTTCATCAAGGCTGTCGGGGATGCTCACACGGAGATTCCAGAGGCTTTCCACGTTCACCCGAAGCTCAAGACCTTGCTCGAGCGCCGCGCGGACATGTCTGTCAATGGCGGCATCGACTGGGGCTTCGCAGAACTCACCGCATTCGCGTCGCTGACCGCCGAAGGCATCCCTGTGCGCCTTACCGGTCAGGATTCCCGCCGCGGCACCTTCGTTCAGCGTCACGCAGTCTTCCATGACCGCACCAACGATGACGAGTGGACACCTCTGCACCAGGTCAGCGAGAACGCCGCGAAGTTCATGATCCATGACTCCTCGCTTTCGGAGTACGCGGTTCTCGGCTTCGAATACGGATACTCGGTTGAACGCACTGACGCACTCGTCTTGTGGGAAGCGCAGTTCGGCGACTTCGTCAACGGCGCCCAAACCATCATCGACGAGTTCGTCTCCTCAGGTGAACAGAAGTGGGGCCAGCGCTCCTCCGTCGTGATGCTGCTACCTCACGGCTACGAAGGCCAGGGCCCAGACCACTCCTCGGCACGCATCGAGCGTTTCTTGCAGCTGTGCGCTGAAGACAATATGCGCGTGATCAACCCGACCACGGGTGCAAACTACTTCCACGCTCTGCGTCGCCAGGCATACCTGCGCCCACGCAAGCCGATGGTCGTGTTCACGCCTAAGCAGCTGTTGCGTTTGAAGGCTGCAGCTCAGCCGGTCGAGGCGTTCACCGAACAGACGTTCCAGCCAGTGATCCCAGACAACGATGTCGAAGCCTCGAAGGTCAAGCGCGTCATGTTGGTCTCTGGTCGTCTCTACTATGACCTGTTGGCACGCCGTAAGAAGGACAAGGACGAGACCACCGCGATCGTCCGCGTTGAGCAGCTCTACCCGCTGCCGCAAGAGCAGATCGCAGCTGAGCTCGCGAAGTACCCGAACGCGGATGTCCGCTGGGTTCAGGACGAGCCAGAGAACCAGGGCCCATGGCCGTTCATGGCTATCAACCTGGTACCAGGCCTGGATCGCGAGGTCACCGTGGTGTCCCGCCCAGCTGCGGCAGCACCATCGACTGGTTCTTCCAAGGTGCACGCCCAGGAGAACTCGGACCTTCTGGACCGCGCGTTCAGCTAGAGCAGCACCGGAGGCACTGCACATGTCACCGGCTTGGTGGGCCCGCCACTTACCTTGACAGGATGTGGCGGGCCCACCGCTTTGACACCACCGCTTTAACGCCAGTGGTCTAACACCTCCGGTTGAGGCTCACTGTTTTCACAGCGCCGTTATACCTTGGTCCTGTATCGTGACTGCGTTAGCGCTCTATCGTGACTGCTTTAGAGAAAGCATCACCGTCTGGGCCGCTTTACTGCGGCTCCTGAGGGTTTTGTGATGCTCTTCTCCGCGCCGTTGCACGTTTGCAGCCGAGCACGCCGGTAGAGTGAACACGGCGGAGCACATAGTTTCGCTCTTTCCGTTGAAGTAGACGGAACATGAGACCCAGTCGAAAGGATGTTGGCGTGGATTCCCGAGCCATCCGTTTAGTCGCTGTTGGCGATGAGTTGCTGGCCGGCCACGGCGACCCCCGTGCATTGGGGTGGTTTGGGCGTGTGCTTGCCAGCACGCCGTCTGAGTCAGCGCAGGTGACCCCTTTTGCTCTACCTGCGCCTGCCGAGACCACCGAGCAGCTTGCCGAGCGCTGGCTGGGTGAAGCGCAGCGCCGCTTCGATGATGATGGCGAAAACCGTTTGGTGCTGGCACTCTCCGATGCGGATGCAACCTACGGGGTGACCACGGCACGGTCTCGACTGAACTTGGCGAACATCTTGGATGCATCAACCCAACTGGGATTGAGCACGTTTGTGGTGGGCCCTCCCCCGCGGCTTGACCCTGACCACAACAAGGAGATCGCCCGGTTGTCTGCTGCGTTCGCTGACGTTACGACGCGCCGCAACCACTTCTATGTGGACACGTTCCGTCCGCTGGAGAAGCATGAACAGTACCGCGCGGATTTGACGTCTAATAACGGCGAGGTGGGCCAGCAGGGCCACGGTTTGATGGCGTGGCTTGTGATGCACCGCGGCTGGTTCACGTGGCTTGGTGTTCCCGAGCCGACCCGCTAACTTTCATACTCGCCCCCGAATCATGCGATAATGGACGGAATCGCCCTGTATCGCAGACGCAAACGCTCTGTGTCGCAGATGCAAGCACTATGTGCGCGGTACATGAGCGTCACGAAGTGTTCACAGATGTATGAGGTTGTAAGGAGGACGCGATGAGCAGCAAGCGTGCACGTAAGCGCAAGGATCGCCGCCGGAACAAGGCGAATCACGGTAAGCGCCCTAACACCTGATCGTGATTGATCATTAAACGCGTGTGGGTCTGCGTTCCACTTTTCGTGGATAATGCAGACCCACACGCGTTTATTGTTGGCGCTAGCTGTGAACGGCGCTACTGCCGTCTGCTACACCTATTCGCTAGGCGCTTTCTTGCATCGAACCTTCTTGCACCGGGTCCTTGATTTCTTCTAGCCGGTCCAAGATGCGCGTCTTGAGTTGCTCTGGGGCGGCGTCGTGGCAGCTGCGGCGCACGACGTTGCGTATGATGCATTCCAGGTCATAGACGCTACGGCATTCTTCACAGCCTTCGAGGTGGGCGCGCACTGCGTCAACGCCGTCGGCTTCCAGCACACCATCGAGGTATTCGTAGATGCGTTCAAGCCGGGCTTCAGTGCAACCACCGAGTTCGTTGCAGCCCTGAGTCATGATTGCTCCTTATCCGAGACCTTCTTGGTCGACTTCTTTCCGTTCTTTTTAGCCCCTGTAGTTGATTCGGTTCTGCCCACCGCATAGTCGCTGAGCATCTCTCGCAGCTGTCTGCGGCCCCGATGCAGCCGGGACATGATGGTGCCGATGGGCACACCGAGGATGTCAGCTGCTTCCTTATAGGGGAAACCTTCTACGTCCACGAAGTACACGGCGAGCCGGAACTCTTCCGGGATCTCCTGCAGAGCCCTCTTGACTTCTGAATCCGGTAACGAGTCGAGTGCTTGGGCTTCTGCAGAACGCAACGCTTGATCGCCGCGTTCGATCTGCGCACCTAGTTGCCAGTCCTCCACCTGGTCAGTTCCGGAGCGGATCGGTTCGCGTTGCCGCTTCCGGTACAGGTTGATGTAGGTGTTGGTGAGGATCCTATATAGCCAGGCACGCAAATTAGTTCCGGGCTTGTACTGGTGGAAGGAGGCATACGCTTTAGCGAACGCCTCCTGCACGAGGTCTTCAGCATCAGCCGGGTGCCGGGCCATACGCAAAGCAGCCGAATACAGCTGATCAACATATTTGAAGGCGTCGCGTTCAAAACGTTCACGACGCTCTTCAGTAGTCTCCTGGTCAGGATCCACCGGGCCCGAATCCGCCTGCATTGGATCAGGCTGCGCTGTTGGCTCGGTTTGCTGTGTTTCTTCAGCGTGCGTGGAGTGGTGTTCCGAGGCGCCGGCTTGTGAGACATCGCCTGGTTGGATGTCTTCGGCTTCGTAGCTTTCGAGCGCTTCGTGGTTGTGTGTGCGTGCCATCCCGGCTAATGCTACTTGGTTTGCCGGAGTTCCAGCGTGAGCTGGCGCCGTTGTCGTCACTGCCTGTACTGGCAACGCCGGAGGGGATGTTTCTGGTGTTTCCATAGTTGAAACCATGTGCACTCCCCTTCCTTATGCCGTCGCTGGCACGAACACCGCCTTAGTTGTCAATGCACATAACGGAAACATGGTGCAAAGTATTCCCTAACGCTGTGTGGCGGCCCTATTGTTGCTGGGTTTGTGCGTGGATTATGTGCTTTGCGGGGTGTGCTCATGAAAAGATGGAGCACATATCTACCCTGCGGGTGGTGAGTGCACGTTGCATGCGTGCGCCGGCACCTGCGTATTGGAGGAAATATGAGCCTTGTACGCCGTGTGGCCCGCCCGTTGTTGGCGGCTCCGTTCATTACTGCTGGTGTGGCGCATCTTCGTGCACCAGAGCGCACCGGTAACGGCTTGCGTCCGCTTTTGGACAAGGTGTCAGATGTTGTGCCGCAGGCTCAGTCTGTAGCTGAGAAGCCTGAGCTGGCTGCCCGGGTTTTGGGTGGTATTCAGGTGGGTGCTGGCGCGTTGTTGGCGATGGGCCGTATGCCGCGTTTGGCTTCGGCTTTGATCGTTGCGGCTCAGTCAGCCACGTTGTTGGCTGACGGTGTTCCACAGCATAAGGATGGTTCGCGTGCCCTGGCTGTGACCACGCAACTGGGCCTGACAGGTGGCGCGCTATTGGCTGTGGTTGATACTGATGGCAAGCCGTCACTCGCCTACCGCACACAGAAGGCATCGAAGAAGGCTTCGAAGAAGGCGCGGAAGCAGGCTAAGAAGGCTGCTGACGCGGCTGGTTTGTCGTCCTAATCATGGGGTGTCCCCTCGGCTGGCGGTTGCTGGTTGAGGGGACGCTTTTTATTTGAAGGGTTTTATTTGGCTTCCATGCACTCGACGTTGTGGCTGGCTCCCGCTAAGGATGGCCCGCTGGATGCTGTTGTTGAGATCCCGGGTTCTAAGTCTCTAACGAACCGTCACCTGGTTCTGGCGGCGTTGGCTGATGCGCCAACGCGTGTGGTGGGGGCTTTGCGCTCACGTGACACCGATTTGATGGTTGAGGCGCTCTCAGCGTTGGGTGTCGGTTTTGAGTGGGTGGATTCTTCAACGTTGTTGGTCACGCCTCTGGGTGAGGAGGCGTTGCAGGAGCGGTCCCCGGTTTCGATTGATTGTGGGCTTGCAGGTACGGTGATGCGTTTTGTGCCGTATGTGGCGGCGTTGTTGCGTAGGCCAGTGACGTTTGATGGGGATGCGGCTGCTCGTGTACGCCCGATGGATGCTGTGATCGCGGGTTTGCGTGCCCTTGGCGCGGATGTCGCGGGTGGTGAGGATGATTTCCTTCCGTTCACGGTGACCGGCTCTGACCGGGTTGCCGGTGGCGAGATTTCCTTGGACGCATCGGGTTCGAGCCAGTTTGTATCGGGCCCGTTGTTGGTGGGTGCGCGTTTGCCGCGTGGTTTGGTGGTGCGGCATGCCGGTGGCGCGGTGCCCTCGCCGCAGCATGTTGAGATGACGGTTGAGACTCTGCGTGCTGCCGGCGTGGATGCTTCGGTGGGTGCTGACGGTGTTTCGTGGTCGGTGGCTGCTGGCTCGATCTCGCCGGGTGATGTTGTGGTGGAGCCTGATTTATCGAATGCTGGCCCGTTTTTGGCGGCGGCGTTGGTGTGTGGTGGCCGGGTTGCGATTCCGCGCTGGCCTGCGTCGACTACACAGATTGGCGCTGAGTGGGAGAGGCTTTTACCGCGTTTTGGGGCACGCGTGCACCGGGAGCCGGATGCGTTTGGGACTGAACAGTTGGTGGTGACTGGCGGGGAGAGGATTTCTGGGGTTGAGGCCGATGGCCTAGCTGAGTTGGCGCCGACGGCTGCGGCTTTGTGTGCGCTGGCTGATGGGCCGAGCAGGTTGGGTGGTATTGCTCATTTGCGTGGGCATGAGACGGACCGTTTGGCTGCGTTAGCGACGGAGCTTTCGAAGGTGGGTTCGCCGACTGTGGAGACCGAGGATGGGTTGGTGATCAGCCCTACAGGCGAGCTGCGGCCCACCGTGTTTGGCTCGTATGAGGACCACCGGATGGCTACCGCGGGCGCGATCATCGGCTTGGCCGTTGATGGCCTCAAGGTCGAAAACATCGAGACCACTTCGAAGACGATGCCCGACTTCCCTGGAATGTGGTCTGACATGCTCTCACAGAAGGCTATCGACTTCCCCGGCACCGAGGACCCCTCAGCCGGCCAAGCGTCAGTTGACACCCAGGGCGGTGGGCAGTGATGGCGCGGCGCGAATGGTCTGAGGAGGACGTCCGCATCCGTCCGAATAAGCGTGGAACCAGGCCGCGGACCAAGGACCGGCCGGCACATGCTGATGCGGTGTTGGCGATGGTCGTGGGCGTTGATCGCGGCCGCTACCGTTGCGTGCTCTTAGATGAGCCCGGCGCAGGTGCTAGTGGGTCCGGGTCGAAGAAGGCCCAGCGTGCGCGCCAGAAGCAAGTTCAGGCTGAGGGTGGGCGCCGCATCGTCGTGACGGCGATGCGTGCTCGTGAGTTGCGTAGGCAGGCGATCGTGGTGGGCGATCGTGTGCGGCTCGTAGGGGATGTCTCTGGCCGTGAAGGTTCGTTGGCGCGTTTAGTCCGTGTTGAGGAACGGTCCTCGTTGCTGCGGCGTAGCGCGGATGATTCTGATCAGGTTGAGCGCGTGATTGTCGCCAACGCTGATCAGCTGGTGATCGTGGTGGCGGCGGCGAATCCGGAACCGCGGACGGGTTTCATTGATCGAGCGTTGGTCGCGGCCTCGGATGCGGGGATCGATGCCGCGTTGGTGATCACCAAGACGGATCTTGCTGACCCGTCGCTGCTGGTTGAAACGTATGAGGGGCTGGGCGTTCAGGTTGTGACGTCCGGTTCGGCCGAACACCCAGACGACGTCGCCTCGCGGCCCCTGGATGCGGCGGCACAGCAGCGGCTGCGTGAGTTGTTGGATGGTCGGCTGTCTGCCTTGATTGGGCATTCGGGTGTGGGCAAGTCCACGCTCATCAACGCCCTGACCGATGCTGAGCGTGAGACGGGGGCTACGAACTCTGTGACGGGCCGCGGCCGTCACACATCTTCGTCCGCTGTTGCGGCTCATTTGAGTGGCGGTGATCCGGGCTCATGGATCGTGGACACGCCTGGGATCCGCTCTTTCGGGATGGGGCATGTGGATGATGAGAACATCCTCAACGCGTTCACTGACCTTGTGCCCGCGACGGTAGACTGCCCGCGCGGGTGCACGCATGCGGCTGATGAGCCGGAGTGCGCGCTGGATGCGTGGGTTGCCGCTGGGAAGGCCGGCCCGAGCGGCCACGCCCGTTTGGCTTCGTTGCGTCGCTTACTCGCGTCTCGTCAAGGGGATGTCAACGATGAGGACCTCAAGACGTTGGGTGGCTAGGGTATGAATATGACCCACACAACCGATAACCCCTCCCTATCTGGGGGTTCTGCCTCGCATAACACCGTTGCCTCGCATGATGCCACTGCCTTGCCTGACGCCGCTACCCTAGCTGATGATCTTGCGTTGGCGCATGAGCTTGCCGATGCCGTGGATGCTTTGACGATGGAACGTTTCGGCGCCGCTGATCTGTATGTTGAGACCAAGCCTGACGCGACGCCTGTCACGGAGGCAGATCGACAGGCTGAGCAGCTGATCCGTGAACGCCTTTCCCAGGCGCGTCCGGGGGACGCGGTGTTCGGTGAGGAGTTCGGTTCCACGGGGGATTCGAACCGGGTGTGGATTATTGACCCGATCGATGGCACCAAGAACTTTATGCGCGGTGTTCCGGTGTGGGCCACGCTGATCGCGTTGGTTGAGGACGGCGAGGTTGTGGTGGGCCTTGTTTCGGCCCCGGCGTTGGGCCGCCGCTGGTGGGCTTCTGTAGGCGGCGGCGCGTTCACGGGTGCTTCGCTGGATGAGGCTCGCCGCATCGGGGTTTCAGGTGTTACGAAGCTTGAGGATTCTTCGTTTTCGTATTCTTCGCTCACGGGTTGGAAGGCCCGCGGGTGGCTTGATGGCGTGCTGGCTATCAGCGATACCGTGTGGCGTACGCGTGCTTACGGTGATTTCTTCTCGTATTGCTTGGTCGCTGAGGGGGCCGTGGACTTCGCGGCCGAGCCAGAGCTGAATCTATATGACATGGCCGCGCTCGTGCCGATTGTGCGTGAGGCTGGTGGTGTCTTCACTTCCTTACAGGGCGAGGATGGCCCGTGGGGTGGTAACGCGATCGCCTCGAATGGATTGTTGCATGATGCGGCGTTGGACGTGTTGGGAACCCGCGGGGCGGAGCGCACCCCTACTCCCCTGCCGAACCATCAGCACAGCGCTGAATAACGGTTCTCCGAGTTCTCTTCTGACCTGCCGTCCCTTGTGCCACGCAGTTCTTGCCCCACCGTGCCTTGTGCCCCGGTTCCGTCTCTGACTTTCTTCCAGACCCCACCTTCCCAGATAAGCGTTCCCACGTAAGCGTTCCTAGTTACATGAGCTCTCCCCGTCGCGTTACTACTGCTGCATGGCCGATCTATATGGCCGTGTTCTTCGGTGGCGCGTTGGGTGCGGCTGTGCGTGAGTCCCTAGTTTTGTTTGGCGAGGCAGCGCAGTGGCCTGAGAACCTGATGATTCTTGTAGTGAATTGCGTGGCCTCACTGTTTCTGGGGTGGGCTACCGGCATGTGGGATCGCGGCCGCGGCATCGGCGGGAACTCGGCGGCCTTGAGGTGGCGTTCCTTCATTAGCCCGGGTTTTGTGGGCGGTTTCGGTTCGGTGTCCGCGGTGACGCTGCTCGCCTCGGATATCGTGGGCGATCTCGGTGTGCTCTCGCTTCACGTCGGCGCGGCCCTCGTGTGCGCTGGTATCGGTTTCTGGCTTGCCAGGTTCTGGAAGCCTCGCGGCTCTTATATGCGGCCAGAACTGTGGACTTCTGGTGGTGATGACCGGTGAGTGCGTGGTTGACCATTCTGACCGTGAGCGTGGCTGGCGGGCTGGGTTCTGTGGCTAGGGTGTGGTTTATTCGCCAGGAAGAGCAGGCGCGGGCAGACGGGAGGATCACTTCGAAGTTCCCATGGGGGATGTCAATTGCCAACACGCTGTCGTGTTTCATTTTTGGCGTGTTCACGGGTGGGTTCGCGGATCAAGCGTGGGCTGTGCCTGTTTTGGCGGGGTTCTGCGGCGGGTTCTCCACGATCGCATCCGTTGCGACCACCGCTATTTCCTCGGCACGTGAGAGAGCGTGGCTGAGGAGTTTTGCGATTCTTGCCGCGATCCTTTGTCTGGCTGTTCCGGCGGCGTATCTCGGCCTAGTGATCGGTAAGGCTGCCTTCCTGTAAGCGCACCGTACGTGTTTGCTTGATGCATATAGCGCGAGGGCGGGAACGTGTCTGGAACACGTTCCCGCCCTCGCGTATTGAGCCGTGGCTAGCAGGCGTAGAGCCTAGTCGATGCGCAGTTCGCCCATCTTGTCCCAGCCTTCGCCTTCGACTTGCCGGGAGACGATGTCTGGGGTTTCAACCAGGAATGGCTTCATGGATTCCAGGCCTTTCGCGAAGTGTTCGGAGTTCACGTGGGCTTCGCCCGCATCGTCCTTGAACGCTTCAACGAGCAGGAACACGGTTGGGTCCTGCGGGGCCCGGTACCACTCGAACCAGAGGTTGCCTGGCTCGCTGCGGGTTGCCTGGGTGAACTCCGCGACGGCGTCGAGGAAGTCTTCGGCTTTCTCGGGCTTCACTTTGTATTTCACGTTGATGAGGATCATGGTCCCTATGCTTTCATGCCAGGCTCGGCTTGGCCAGGGTTCGCAGTGTCACCGGCCGCATTGGCGCCGGCGGCCTGCACGATCGGCACTGCCTGGGTTGGGGCTTCCATGTGGCGGAAGCCGGCGAGTTCCTTCTCACCTGGTGCTGGCGTGAGCAGGGAAACCACTACCGCGAGCACGAGGCAGGTCAGGAAGCCTGGGACGATCTCGTAGAGCGGCTCGGAGAGTGCTCCGCCGAAGGTGGAGAGGGTTTCGCTCTTGCTCCAGACGAACGCGACGGTCGCGCCGCCAACGATGCCGGCCATCGCACCCCAGTTGGTGAGGCGCTTCCAGTAGAGGCTGAGCACCACGACTGGGCCGAATGCGGAGCCGAAGCCTGCCCACGCGAATGCGACGAGGCCGAGCACGGTCGCGTTTTCTTCCAGCGCAAGCACTGCCGCGATGATCGCGACGATCAGGACTGCGAGGCGACCCAGCCACAGCTTCGTGGTCTTGGACATGCCTGGCTTGAACACCAGCGCGAGGTCCTCAACGAGTGCAGAGGAGGTCACGACCAGCTGGGAGGAAATGGTCGACATGATCGCTGCGAGAACAGCTGCGAGTACGAAACCTGCCAAAAGTGACGGCATGAGGTTCTGCGCGAGGTCGAGGACCACGGTCTCAGCGCTCTTGGTGTCGGTGAGCTGCTTGTCTTGGTTGAGGTTGAAGTAGGCGATACCGGCCATCGAGGTCACGATGACGCCGATCACGGAGAGCACCATCCAGCCGACACCGATCGCGGCACCCCAGCGGGCGTCGCGGGAGGAGCGTAGCGCCATGAAGCGGATGATGATGTGCGGCTGGCCGAAGTAGCCAAGCCCCCACGCGGCGGCGGAGACTGCACCGACGATAGTCCCGCCCTTCATGAGGGAGCCGAAGTCTGGGTTGACGCTCAGCACGCCGTCAATGACTTGCTGTGGCCCGCCAACGGAGATCACGGCAAGCACTGGGACGACGAAGAGGGCCGCGAGCATGATGAGGCCCTGAACCGTGTCGGTGTAGGTTGCACCGAGGAAGCCGCCGAACATCGTGTAGGCGAGCGTGATGCCTGCGACGAGCAACATACCGGTCAGGTAGCTGCCGTTGAACGCGGACTGGAAGAACTTACCGCCAGCGGTCATACCGGAGGATACGTAGAAGGTGAAGAACACTAGGATCACGATGCCGGAGACGATGCGCAGGATGCGTGACTTATCGCCGAGGCGGTTTTCGAAGTAGCTCGGGATGGTGATGGAGTCGTTGGTGACTTCGGTGAAGCGGCGCAGGCGTGGCGCGACGAAGATCCAGTTGAGTGCCGCACCAATGGTGAGGCCGATCGCCATCCACGCCTGGAACATACCCATCATGTAGAGGGCACCAGGCAAGCCCATCATGAGCCAGCCGGACATGTCTGATGCGCCGGCGCTCAGTGCTGCGGTGAAGGGGTGTAGGCGGCGGCCGCCGAGCATGTAGTCGTCGCCGTCGTCGGTTTTCTTGAAGGCGTAGTAGCCGATCAAGAGCATCGCTATGAAGTAGATGATGACGGCGATGAGTTTGTATGAGCCGTCAGGACCCAATCCGAATAAGTCCATGTGTTCCTCCGGTTTATCCTCTCGTCATGCTTGATGCATCGGGTTTTATTCCGTTGGTGACTGGACAGACGCGTCATCGTTTCCGGACAACCGTCCAACAGCCTTTGACAATATTTCCAATGTTCAGTTCTCAGCGTCCACACTTGAGGAAGCACTTGTGCTGAGGCCAATGAGCCACCTTACAGTCATTGCGTTAATGATGCACGCTCATCGGCAGTATTTGATCCTGACATTCCTCAACCGTTGAGAGATACACTTCAGTTTTAATGCATCTTGCTATCAACTGATCTTGTTTATTGGATCTTCAAACCCTGCTTTAGATAGGTCTCACCTTCCTGAATATTTTTCGTGATATATGTCATACTACTGCCATTCTGGGCACTTTCGAGGGTTGCCCCGCGTTGCGATATGTCTTAACCCTCGGAAACTTGTACAAGTCAGAATTGTGTCATCAACGCTTAGGAGTTTCCGCTCTTCATACCCATGATTTCTTTATGAAGAAAACTGGATCAGTGGCAGCATTTCCGCTTGCGTAGCATTCTCCCTTGTACTGGGCTTATCCGCTTGCAGCGCTGAGAGCAAACAAGGGCACTCCCCCGACACTCCATCTCCAGAAAACTCGGCCACTGAAACTTCAGCTTAGGATGACCCCTTCTATAGTGATTCCTCGGAGAATCCAGCTTCTGACTTTAACGACCCCTTTGCGACCTATTCATTCGAGAACTCCGGCTCGGATTCTGTAGACGATTCTGCTGATCTACTGCAAGAGGACGACAACAGGGTCGAAACTCACAACGTCGGAGACGTAATCAAATCGCCGTCAGCCGACATCACCGTCGTGGCCGACTGCTACCTCGCAGGCGTCTCCACCAGATGGCTGGATAAACTCGTCAAAACCCTCGGCATTGACTCCCTGTCGAAGTCGCAGGTTTCACGCATGGCCACCGAGCTCGACGAGCACGTAGACCAGTTCCGTCACGAACCCCTTGATGAGGCCGGTCCCTTCACCTTCGTTGCTGCTGATGCGCTATCCATTAAGGTCCGTGAGGGCGGACGGGTGATCAACGCGGTCGCCCTCATCGCCACCGGTGTTAATGCTGACGGCCGTAGGAAAGTCCTCGGCCTACGGGCCCAACCAGTAAGACTGGGGCAGCGCGGACCAGCTTCTTAGCCGACCTCGTCGCGCGCGGCCTGACCGGTGTGCGTTTAGTGACTTCTGATGCTCACCCGGGCCTGGTCGAGGCGGTCGCGGCAAACCCGCCTGGAGCTTCGTGGCAGCGGTGCCGCACGCATTACGCGGCGAACCTCATGAGTGTGCGCCCCAAGAGCTACTGGCCGGCAGTCAAAGCGATGCTGCACTCGGTCTACGAGCAGCCCGAGGAGGCCAGTGTTCATGCCCAGTTCGACCGGCTCTTGGACTACGTTAGCGACAAGCTGTCTGCTGCTCATGATCATCTGGATGCCGCACGTGCCAGTTATCCTTGCGCTCACTGGATTTCCAATCGCGGTGTGGGCCCAGATCTGGTCCAACAACCCCAACGAACGCCTCAACCGTGAGATCCGGCGTCGTACCGATTCGGTGGGGATCTTCCCCAACCGCGATGCGATCATTCGCCTTGTCGGCGCAGTCCTTGCAGAGCAGACTGATGAATGGGCCGAAGGCCGACGCTACCTCAGCCTCGATTTCCTCACCCGAAGCCGCTTCCAAGCCGTAGATAATTCCAGGATCGAAGTCAGCGACGAATACACACACACGAACTCAGCGCTGACCACCCCCTGCGTGTGCCCGTCTCGAAGACCGCTGGTCTGATCAGCGCTGGTCTGTTTACGGTCCTGCTGATGGGGCTTCCCCTGCTGGCCGGCATGGCTGCGAACCCGTGGGTTGCAACTGCCGAGGCGTTCTACAGGTCTGGCGCGCTGGTTTTCGGGGGTGGGCATGTGGTGCTGCCGATGCTGCAGGGAGAGCCCGCAATTGCCGAGGCGGTAAGCCAAGATCAGTACCTTGCTGGCTATGGGGCGGCGCAGGCAGTTCCCGGTCCGCTGTTCACATTCGTGGCATTTTTGGGGTTCAACATGGAAGCCGGGGCCTAGGCGTGGCTCAGCTCCGCACTTGCGCTGATTGCTGTTTTCCTCCCCGGAGTGCTGCTGGTGGTCGCCGCGCTGCCGTTCTGGGCTGCGGTACAGACAAGCCCGCTGGCCCGCTCTAGTGTCGCGGGGGCGAACGCCGCTGTTGTCGGGATCCTCGCAGGCGCTCCCATCACCCCGGTTGTCACTTCAGCTATTACGGGGCTCGCTCCCCTGCTGATTGCACTGGCTTGTTTGGCACTGCTCATGCTGGCTAAGTGGCCGGCGTGGGCTGTTGTTGCTGATCGGCGCAGTGACAGGGCTCGCAGCACACCTCATTGGGGCGTAGGTGGGCGGCTTTCGAACGGTTGTGTCAGTGCTGCTGAATACACTTTCTTCGAACAGCGAGAGGAACACGGCATGAACACGATAACTGTCGAACTGTCCGATGAAGACGCAGCCCTTGTTCGCAAGCATGCCGACTTTGAAGGCGTCACGATTTCTGACTTCGCCCGGTCAGCGATCTTGGATAAAATCGAAGACTCCTGCGACCTACAAGAACTCCGCGAAGCAATTGCGGAGGAAGGGAACAATGACTGCACTCACGACTGAGCGGCTGATACTTCGCCCGCCCCAGGATGGAGATGAAGACGCCGTCTTCACTATCCATTCGGACCCAAGGACCTACCAGCATCGCCCTGAACTGGCGATGAAGAATCGCGAAGAAGCCTCCGAGCTGCTGGCCGCATGGCAGCGCAACTGGTCAGAGGACGGAATCGGCTACTTTGTCGTCACCCGCGATTCAGCCGACATCATCGGCTTCACCGGCCTGCGCTTCTCAGAAGAACAGGGCGAACAGGTGCTCAACCTCTACTACCGTTTTGCGCCCGAATCCCAAGGAAAGGGATACGCGGCCGAGGCCGCGGCCGCCGCCAGCGACTGGGCACGGCAGATGCACCCCGAGCGTCCAATTGTGGCGATCATCGATCCAAGCAACGCCCCGTCTGCCAAGCTGGCTGAAAAGCTCGGTCTACACTTGGAAACTGCAGACCATGAACAAGGCCACCTGTACCGGCTTTGAGCACAACCCCTTGCAGGGCTTAGGCGTACTGGAACGCTGGCCGACGGCTGTTGAATAGCGCCAAATAAAAAGTCTCGGGACACCGCATAAGCGATGTCCCGAGACTTATCAGAGTGGAGGCGGCGAGAATCGAACTCGCGTCCGATGTGGTGTTGCCAGGACTTCTCCGGGCGCAGCACTGATTCAGGGCTTCTCAGTCCCAGAGACCATCACCAGTGCAAGTGGTCTGTGGTTACCCTGTGGACTCAGCCGCTAGAAGTTGTCGCGAGCGCGCTCACGGCAAGCGTGCTCACCAGTGGCTATCTAGCTGACGTCAGAAAACCGGGGCGATAGCAGCCCCGGGCTGACGGACTCGGTCACTGAAATTAGGCAGCGAGAGCGAAGTCAGTGCGCTTAGATTCGGCACTTATTGTTTTGCAGAGAACGTTAACGAGATGACTCTACATTCTCGGCCCGCTTCCCCTGTCGCGACTCACATCGTCGAAACCAAGTCGCCCCCATATTCAATTACCCCACCTACACAACCAACATCACACACAAAACTCGTGCGCCTGTCGGATGCCTCGGTGGGCTGAACATTGCACTCACCGCGATGAGTGCAGGAATCTATACTACACGATGCTTCGCTAGGCGACACCCGCACGGCGGTTCCGTGCACGCAACGCGCGCAGCGCCTCACGGTTGTCCTGCTTCTCCTTCAAGGCGTGGCGTTTATCCCACTCCTTCTTACCGCGCACCAAAGCGATCTCTAACTTGGCGCGGCCTTCCTTGAAATACAGGCTCAGCGGCACAATCGTCAGTCCCGCCTCGTCCACGCGGCGCTCGAGCTTGACAAGCTCCTTACGGTGCAGCAACAACTTCCTGCGCCGCCTCGCAGCATGATTAGTCCAGGAACCATTCAGGTACTCCGGGATATAGAGCAACTCAGCCCACAACTCACCCCGGTAAAAGGTGCAGAAACCCTCCGCGAGAGACGCTTTCCCCTCACGCAAAGACTTCACCTCAGTACCCGTCAAAACCATCCCGGCTTCATAGGTATCCAGGATCTCGTAATCATGCCGCGCCTTACGGTTGGTCGCGACCACGTGATTACGTTGATCTTTAGTCTTCTTCTTATTCGCCATGATTGATCAAGCTTAGCGAATCCCGCACCCCACCGCTGACACGGCGGTGCTCCCCGGCCAATCGCTCACCCCACAAGCCGGGGCGTAGCTCGTCTGCTACCAGAGCAAGCCGGCTGGGTTGCGGTGCTGGCCATCGACCACCGTTTCAAAGTGCAAGTGGCAGCCCGTCGAGTTACCCGTGGTTCCAACGTAGCCGATCACCTGGCCCTGCTTGACCTGCTGCCCCACCCGAACCGCTGTGCGGGTCATGTGGTTGTAGTTGGTCGTCAACGCATGCCCGCGCACGATGTTGTGGTCAACAGACACGGTGATGCCGTGGCTGCCGTTCCAGCCTTCCTGCATGACGCGGCCGGAAGCCGAAGCAACAATTGGCGAGCCACACGCTGAACCCCAGTCGATACCTGCGTGCAGGTAGCCGCCCAAGCCGCCATAATCAATGGTCCCAGCAGGGGTTGGCCGCCATCCGAAACCTGAGGTGATCGGTCCACTCGCAGGCACTATGAGGCCCCAGGTTCCTTTCGAAACGGTCTTCGACGGCTTCGTGTTAGTTGTAGCAACCGTCGCCTTCTTTTGCGCGGCTTGAGCCTTAGCCCGCAACGCGGCAGCGTTCTTAGCCCGGCGCCGCTCTGCAGCAGCTGCCTCACGCTTAGCCCTCTCAGCGGCCTCTCGCGCCTTCCGGGCCCGCTCCTCCGCTTCACGCTTCAAACGTTCCTGGCGTTCCTTGATCGCTTGGTTGATCTTCTGCTGTTCAGCCTTCTGATCTTCAAGCTGCTGATGCGCTTTGGACTTCGCGTCCTCAAGCTCGCTCTGCGCGCTCTCCGTATCAGCCAGCAACTTCTCCAGATCAGCCTTCGCCGCATCGGCGGCTTCACGCGCCTGTGTCTGACGCACGAGTGCAGCATCAGCTTGCTTCTTCAAACCAGCGATCTCATCTTCAACAGCACTCAAACGGGCGGTAGCGTTCCGCTGCTCCGCGCCGCGGC
Organism: Pseudoglutamicibacter albus; assembly: GCF_031458175.1. Taxonomy (NCBI): domain Bacteria; kingdom Bacillati; phylum Actinomycetota; class Actinomycetes; order Micrococcales; family Micrococcaceae; genus Pseudoglutamicibacter; species Pseudoglutamicibacter albus. The sequence goes on from NZ_JAVDXX010000001.1 coordinate 1,210,738, forward strand.
CCAGAAGTTCGTTGAGTTCACGGTTCTGGGCGCGAGCTAAACGCGAGGAAACCTCAACCGAGTTCGCCCACTTATTCAAATCATTGCCGCGCACCAACAACCCAAAATCGGAGCCCTCAAGCCCACCGGACTGATACGCGCGCGCCGCAAGCTGGCCGGTGAGCTTGCGCTGTTCATCGGTCATGGCCTTGGTCTTCTCCTGGGCCTCAACCATTTCCGCACGGGATTTCTCCGCGGCCGCTAAACGCCCCTGGAGCTGCTGGACTTCCGAACGGGCAGCGGATTCGGCCGCCTCAGCGTCCTGCACCGCCTGTTCAGCCGAAGGAAGCCTGTCCTGGAACTTCCGCAGCTTCTCCCCGTTCTTCTGCAGCATCGCATTGACACTCTCGAGGTCCTTCTCGGTACCTGCGATCTGTTTCTCGATGCGGTCCTTACGGTCATCAAGCTTGTCAGCGTTAGCCGGCACAATACCCAGCGATACTGTCAGGCCGGCCACCACACCAGCCGAAATCACCGCGGCGAGCTTGCCGCGGCCAGTCAGAGAAACATCATGTTTCATAAGAGCTAACGTCCTTCCATAAAATGCCCCACTCGGAGAAGACATTCACCTTGTACGCAACGGCGCCAACAGAACTGGTTTCTGCGTGCACCCGAACTAGACCTTCAAATAACGGCGCAGCGTTATGAGCGAACTCAAGCCGGCCAATACAACACCAATCAGAATCAACAGTGGCGCAAGCCAGAGCATCACGGAGGCGTCAATGTACGCGATCGTCGGATTAGCCACGGCCAACCGGTCCTGGATCACAAACTGGACAACCGCCCACAGAACACCCGACGCCAAGAGGCCACCGAGCGCTGCCGCGATCATGCCTTCAAGCACAAACGGCAACTGAATCAGCGTCTTCGAGGCACCCACCAGGCGCATAATCCCGGTCTCACGGCGGCGCGTGAAGGCCGAGAGACGAATGGTTGTAGCGATCAGCAGCACCGCAGTCACGATCATCACGATCGCAATCACGATCGCCACGATCGATGCCCCATTCATCAAAGAGAACACGCGTTCAAGGATCTGGCGTTGATCAGCAACCGAATCCACGCCGGCAACCGTGGAGAACCTCTCGTTGATGACCTCGTACTTCTCAGGGTCCGTCAACTTGATCCGGTACGAACTCGGCAGCTGATCCGCTGTCACGTTCTCTGCCAGCGCGGTGCCGTCGTATTGCTCCCTGAAGTGCTTGAGAGCCTCGTCTTGAGACTCGAAATAGAACTCATCAACATACGGCTTCATGTCCGGCGACTTCAGGATCTCTTCGATGCTTTCCTTCTGAGCATCCGTCACCGAGGCAACATTGCCATCGCCATCCACCACGCAGTTACGCGAATCGGAAGACGAATTACACAGGTAAACCGCTACCTGCACTTTGTCGTACCAGTAGCCCTTCATCTTCGAGACCTGGGACTGCAACAAAATCGCAGACCCCACAAACGTCAACGAAACCAAGGTCACCAGAACAACCGAGACGATCATCGTCACGTTGCGACGAAGACCAGAGAAAATCTCACCGAGAACGAAAGACAACCTCACAGCTCGTCCTCCTCAGAATCAAACGGCGCGAACGCCTGCGATGCTTGAGACGGGATCGCAGGCACGTCATCGCCCTTCGCGTGGTACACGCCGCCGTGCTCGTCGCGGATCACTTCCCCATTGGATAGCTCAATCACGCGCTTACGCATACGGTTGACGATCTCGTCATCGTGGGTAGCCATCACCACTGTGGTGCCGTTCTGGTTGATCTTGTCCAAAATATCCACGATGCCGCGGCTGGTTTCCGGGTCGAGGTTACCCGTGGGCTCATCAGCCAGAAGGATCGCAGGGCGGTTCACCACGGCGCGTGCAATCGCCACGCGCTGCTGTTCACCACCCGAAAGCTCATGCGGCAGACGGCTCCCCTTGCCTTCAAGGCCCACCATCTTCAAGACCTCAGGGACCGTCTGGCGGATCATGGCGCGGGAACGGCCAATCACCTGCATCGCGAACGCGACATTCTGAAACACCGTCTTATTCGGCAACAGCCTGAAGTCCTGGAACACCACGCCAATATTGCGGCGTAGCTTAGGCACCTTCCACTGTGGGAGGCGATCAACATTGACACCAGCAACGTGAACAGACCCGCGGGTTGTGCGCTCTTCACGCATCACCAAACGGATAAACGTCGATTTACCGGAACCCGATGCGCCCACCAGAAACGCGAAATCGCCGCGATCGATCTCCAGATCGACATCACGCAACGCCGGGTTATCGGGCGCGTCATAGACCTTAGTCACATGGTCAAAACGAATCATTAAAGGCTCGCAACCGGAACCGGCCGTCGGCGCACGGCCCTCATGGTCCGGCGATGGGTCGGGGAAGCTCACGCCGAGCTTCAATCATAGATCGAAACTGTAACCATTTTGTGACCCACCCAGGCGTGTTGAGCTGGAACCTAGCTCATTCACACCAGAAATACAGCTTTGATGTGACCCGTCAGAACTTCACTGCACTGTTAGAGCTTCACCGCGTTTTTAGAAGTTCACCGTGCGTTGCTTGCCGGGTTCAGCGGCTGGCGCCTGGGTCATCGTCATCTTGTTGAAGTCGGGGCGTGCATTCTCACGCACACACGTCGCGATCGCCTTGACCGCGGGCTTCGGCGCGGTCGTGACCACGCGAATCAACTGTTCCCGGCCTTCGTATTCTGGTTCTTCAACCGTGCCTAAGCCTCGCCATGCCAGATGCCCGCGCAACGCGTCAGCGACCTGTGCGCCACGGGTCTTCTCTCGCACGCCCGGCTGCGCGGCTTTCAGTGGGAAGCGCACCACAATATAGAACTGCTCAGACTCCGGGATTTCGCGGTAACCGTCTTCGGCGCACTGCTGCGCGAACGCCGCCAGTAGCCGCTCCCCTTCTTCAGGCTCCACACTGTCCTGAACGATCGGGGTGTCCGATTCAAAACCGACCTTGCCTGCGTTCACCACAAACTGGCCTGTTTCTTCATCCCACCAGGCCTCACGGAACAGCTGCGGTCCGGACTCTGGAATGTTATAAGCGCGAATGATCGGCATGCTTCTCCTCGTTGCCCTAAGCCTTGACCATGGCCCGCCCTTGCGAGAACCGTTCCTCAACACGTCCATCAAACGGAGCCAGCTTCTGTCCCACTTGCTCCAGGAGCCCGGAAGCCTCACGTGACATCGCCGCAATCAAGTGCCGCGGATAGCCCATGCTCACCTGGTGCTCGGCGAACTCGTCTTCGTCATCAAGATACACGCCAGTCGTAGTGCGGTCGATGACATCCAAATCCATGTCAATCGAGTTGACTTCCCAGCCGCCATCACTCAAGCGACGCCAGCCGATCCCCGTGGACACATCGATATACAGCTTCAAGCCACGACGATGCCCGCCCGGATAGAAGGTCGCGACCCACTCACCGGTGCCTGGAATCAAAACCACGGCATCCTCGTGTGCGAAGAACGCGACCCCGGGCTTGGACACAAAAATCCCGTGGGGCTGATACACCCACACACCATGCTCATCCTGGCCTAAGCACATTCCATACGTGACCCAATGCGGGGAACCATCGAATTTCCACGCACGCGTCACAATAGGTTCGCCCACAACAACATCTTCCGGGTTGCGGGCTAAACCTTCCGGGATGCCCGCCTTCACTCGCGCCGCCCGCGGTCCATGGCGGTAGCCTCAGCCTCCGCCGTGCTAGCTTCCGCAGCGTCGGCTTCGCGTGCTCGAGGCACCCTCTCGCCGCGCATGGATTCCAGGACCTGGTTCACCACACCATCGACCGTGATACCCGCGTCTGCGAGTATCTGGTCCCGGGTTCCGTGCGCCAAGAACTGATCCGGCACACCCACCTCGTTCAAGCCAGTGTCCACGCCCACAGCGCGCATCTCTTGCCGGTAGCGTGAACCCACGCCACCGGCTCGGATACCGTCCTCAAGCGTGACCACCAAGCGATGCCCAGCCGCCAAGTCAGCGATGCTACGGGCGAACGGAAGCACCCAGCGCGGGTCCACCACCGTCGCGCCAACCCCGTGCTCACGCAACCGTTGCGCGACCTCGACCGCCATGGGAGCCAACGCACCGATACCAACCAACAGCACATCGCGCTGGCCCTCAGCCGGCTCAACCAAAACATCCACGCCGTCTTCGGTGCGGCGCACCGGCGTCAGCTCCTCAGTCACTGCACCCTTAGCGAAACGCACCACACTCGGAGCGTTCTGCACCGCGACCGCTTCCCGCAACTGCTCACGCAGACTCGAAGCATCCCGCGGGGCGGCAAGCCGCAATCCCGGGATCGACTGAACCAACGCCATATCCCACACGCCGTGGTGGCTCGCCCCATCAGGGCCCGTGACACCCGAACGATCCAGCGTGATCGTGACACCCGCCTGATGCAAAGCGACATCCATCAGCAACTGGTCATACGCCCGGTTCATGAACGTCGAATACAACGCGACCACCGGATGCGCCCCACCGAACGCAAGGCCAGCGGCACTAGCGATCGCGTGCTGCTCGGCGATGCCTACGTCGATGACCCGCTCAGGGAACTCTTGCTTCATAGCGGTCAAACCAACCGGCTGAAGCATCGCCGCAGTGATCGCCACGATGTCCTCACGCTCTCGAGCAAGCGCGAGCATCTCAGAGCCGAACACATCCGTGAAGCTCTGCGCGTCAGACTTCTTGACCGGAAGACCCGTCTCTGGGTCGATCACCCCGACAGTGTGGAACTGATCCGCCTCATCCTCACGGGCCGGTGCATAGCCGCGGCCCTTCTGTGTCAGCGCATGCACCAGAACCGGGCCGTTGAACGCCCGAGCGGCTTTCAACGCGTCTTCAAGATCCTCAATCGAGTGCCCGTCGACCGGGCCAATGTACTTCAAACCGAGGTCAGCGAACATCGGCTGCGCTGCCCAATAGTCCTTGAAAGACTCCTTGATCGCATGCAGAGACTTATAGGTTCCTCGCTGGAACGCGTTGCCGTGCTTGAGTTTCTCCTTCAAGAACCGCATGGTCTGCACATACTTGCGTGAGACCCGCACCTGGTCGATCTTCTTACGCACCTGAGCGGTCACGCCATCCATAGTCTTAGCGAGCCCACCCACCGTCGGTGCATACGAGCGGCCGTTATCGTTGACCACGATGATCGCTTTCCGGCGCTCATCGCCTGCGATGTTGTTGAGCGCTTCCCACGCCATACCGCCAGTCAACGCGCCGTCGCCAATCACACCCACAGTCCAGCGGTCGTCTTGACCCGCCAGTACTCGGGCACGGGAGATTCCATCAACCCACGAAAGCGAGCTTGAGGCGTGGGAGGACTCCACCACATCGTGCTCAGATTCCTCACGCGAAGGATAGCCAGACAAGCCACCTTTTTGGCGTAGCTGATCAAAATCCTGGCGGCCCGTGAGCAACTTATGGACATAGCTTTGATGGCCCGTATCGAACACGAGGGTGTCTTTCGGGGACTCGAAAACGCGGTGTAGCGCCATCGTCAATTCAACGACGCCAAGGTTAGGGCCTAGATGCCCACCGGTTTTGGCTACGTGCGTGATGAGGAACTGCCGAATCTGTTCCGCGACATCAATCAGCTCTTCCCGATCCAAGGCCCGCAGATCTTCAGGTGAGGTGATGCTGCTGAGGTGTGGCACCCGGCTCGTCCTCCACTTCTGTTGTCTAAATTGCCGCAAGCCGAAAACCTGCAAGGCAAGCGGCGCGGCTGAGAGGCATCCGTACTAGTTTAGCCCGCCGGTGGCTTGAATATGACTGCCAAATGAACACAGCGCTTAAACGCGGGGATGGCCCAAGCACGTAGCTTGGGCCATCCCACTGCTATGCGTCGCTACCTATGAGCGATACCGGCTCTATGGTGGCGGGCTCACTTGCTTTAGCCTGCCACCACGCCAGCCAGTTGTGCCCTCAAGTGAGTTACTTGTTGGCGGCGATGTTGCGCAGAACGTACTGCAGAATACCGCCGTTACGGTAGTAGTCAGCTTCACCTGGGGTGTCGATGCGCACCACTGCATCGAAGGTGGTTTCCTTACCGTCTTCACCGGTAGCGGTGACCTTGACGGTCTTAGGTGTGGAGCCGTTGTTGAGCTCGCTGATGCCCTCGATTGCGAAGGTCTCGGTGCCGGTGAGGCCCAACGATTCAGCGGACTCGCCTTCAGGGAACTGAAGCGGCAGAACACCCATACCGATCAGGTTGGAGCGGTGGATGCGCTCGTAGGAGACGGCGATGACTGCCTTGACACCCAGAAGGGCGGTACCCTTCGCAGCCCAGTCACGGGACGAACCGGAACCGTATTCGGCGCCAGCCAGAACAACGAGCGGGGTGCCCTGCTCCTTGTAGTTCATAGCCGCGTCGTACACGGTGGACTGTGGGCCGTCAGCCTGGGTGAAGTCGCGGGTGAAGCCACCTTCGACGTTATCCAGCAGCTGGTTACGCAGGCGAATGTTCGCAAACGTACCGCGAATCATGACCTCGTGGTTACCGCGGCGGGAACCGTAGGAGTTGAAGTCCTTACGTTCAACACCGTTCTCCAGCAGGTACTTACCGGCTGGGGTGTCAGACTTGAAGGAACCTGCAGGCGAAATGTGGTCGGTCGTGACCGAATCACCGAGCTTGAGCAGAACGCGTGCGCCCTCGATATCTTCAACTGGCTCTGGCTTCTCGCCCATGCCTTCGAAGTAAGGAGGCTTACGTACATAGGTGGACTCTGCGTCCCACTCGAAGGTGTTGCCTTCAGGGGTGTCCAGGGACTTCCAGCGCTCGTCGCCGTCGAAGACGGATGCATAGTCCTTCTTGAACATGTCCGAGTCGATCGACTCAGAGATGACCTTCTCAACCTCGGTTGGGTTAGGCCAGATGTCCTTCAGGAAGACGTCGTTGCCGTCTTTGTCCTGGCCCAGGGCTTCGTTCTCAAAGTCGAAGTCCATGGTGCCTGCCAACGCGTAAGCGATCACCAGCGGCGGGGACGCCAGGTAGTTCATCTTCACGTCAGGGTTGATACGGCCTTCGAAGTTACGGTTACCGGAAAGAACCGAAACCGCGGTGAGGTCGTTGTCCTGAACAGCCTTGGAGATCTCTGCCTCGAGCGGGCCGGAGTTACCGATGCAGGTCGTGCAACCGTAGCCGACCACGAAGAAGCCGAGCTTCTCGAGGTACGGGATCAGACCGGACTTCTCGTAGTAGTTGGTGACAACCTTGGAGCCTGGAGCCACGGACGTCTTGACCCATGGCTTGGAGGTCAGGCCCTTCTCTACCGCGTTGCGTGCCAGCAGCGCTGCCGCGAGCATCACGGATGGGTTGGAGGTGTTGGTGCAGGACGTGATCGAGGCGATCGAGACGAAACCGTGGTCGAGGGTGAACTCGCGGCCGTCGTCCATCTTCACATCCACTGCTGCCGATGGGCGGCCCTTGCCAGCCTGATCGCGGCCATCGGAGTAGTTCTCGATGTCCTTGCGGAACTGCTCCTTCGCGTTCGTCAGCTCGATGCGGTCCTGTGGGCGCTTCGGGCCAGCGATGGACGGAACAACGGTCGAGAGGTCAAGTTCGAGGTACTCGGAGTACTCCGCCTCGTTCTCTGGGTCATGCCACAGACCCTGCTCCTTGGCATAAGCCTCAACCAGGTCGATGTTCTCCTGTGGCCGGCCGGTCAGGCGCAGGTAGTCCAGGGTGACTTCGTCGATCGGGAACATCGCCGCGGTCGAACCGAACTCTGGCGACATGTTACCGATGGTCGCGCGGTTAGCCAGCGGAACAGCGGAAACACCCTTGCCGTAGAACTCAACGAACTTACCCACAACACCGTGCTTACGCAGCATCTCGGTGATGGTGAGCACCACGTCGGTAGCGGTCGCGCCAGCTGGGATCTCGCCCGAGAGTTTGAAACCAACAACGCGTGGGATGAGCATCGAGACCGGCTGGCCGAGCATCGCGGCCTCAGCCTCAATACCGCCAACGCCCCAACCCAGAACACCCAGGCCGTTGACCATGGTGGTGTGGGAGTCAGTACCAACACACGTGTCTGGGTATGCGCGGACAACGCCGTCAACCTCACGGGTCATGACGGTGCGTGCCAAGTATTCGATGTTGACCTGGTGGACAATACCGGTGCCTGGAGGGACAACCTTGAAATCATCGAACGCGGTCTGGCCCCAGCGCAGGAACTGGTAGCGCTCGCCGTTGCGTTCGTATTCGATCTCCATGTTGCGCTCGAGCGCGGCTTCGTTACCGAACTTGTCGATCTGCACGGAGTGGTCAATAACCAGCTCTGCCGGTGCGAGAGGGTTGACTCGCTTGGCGTCCCCACCCAGATCCTGGATGGCTTCACGCATGGTTGCCAGGTCCACGATGCACGGGACACCGGTGAAGTCCTGCATGATGACGCGGGCTGGGGTGAACTGGATCTCCGTGTTTGGCTGTGCCTTTGGATCCCAGTTGCCAAGGGCCTCGATGTGCTCCTTGGTGATGTTCGCGCCGTCTTCGGTACGCAGCAGGTTCTCAAGCAGGACCTTGAGGCTGAATGGAAGACGCTCAGAGCCCTTTACGGCATCCAGGCGAAAAATTTCGTATTCGGTGCCCTTGACGTTGAGTACGTCCTTGGCGCCGAAGCTGTCCACGGTTGTCATGGATCTCCTCTCGCAAGTGATCTGTCATGAGCGGCGGCGCTGGTGTTGGCGCCGTTCGGCTCAACGCAGTTATGTCTAAGCCTACCGTTTCGCTCGGGCTGTTTGGTTTCTGTGACACAAACTAGCCGCGTGCGGGCAGGCACATTTCCGGGTGGCTATGGGGTTGGGGTGAAGAGCGCGATGATTTCGATGTGGTGGGTGTGCGGGTAGAGGTCGCGGCCGGTGAGGGATTCGAGCCGGTAGCCTCCGCGGACCAGCTGGCGTGCATCGCGCGCGAATGCCGCGGGATCGCATGCAACATAGACGATGCGACCCGGCTCAAGCGCGAGCATCCGGTTGATCGCTGACTTGCCTGCCCCGGCCCGCGGCGGGTCAAGCACGATGCCGTCGATAGCGGCCTTGCGGTGGCGTCGGTTTCTTCCGCTGCCTCGGCTTCTTCCGCCGCCACCGTTGTGGCCCAGCTGTGCGAGGGCGCGTTCTACTCGGTCTTGCACGATGCGGGCTTGTGGGGCGTCCTTGAGGTTGCGTTTGGCGTCCCTGTGGGTTCCTGGGGCGCCTTCGATCGAGATAACTTCGCCGCGCTCCCCTATCGCGTCGGCGAGCGCGGCGGTGAACAGTCCTGCTCCTGCATAGAGGTCGAGCCAGCGTTGCCCAGGTTGGGCTTGGGCATAGGTCATGACGTCGTGCATGAGGGTTTCGGGCGCGGAGCTGTGGATTTGCCAGAACCCTTCGCCTGTGACCCGGTAGCTGTAGGAGCCGGCGGTAGGTCTCTGGCCCGTCTGTCTCTGCGCCAGCTGTGTCTGGGCTGTTTGCGTGGGCACGGTTTGGGTGAGCCACGTGCGGCCGGTGATGCGTTCGACGCGGCCGCGGCCGTCGCTGGCTGCTCCCCTAACCTGGTTGAGCAGAGCGATCGAGGCGGCTGGCGCATCGTGGTCTTGGTTGGCGGTGGTGTTGCTAGCGATGTGGTTGCTGAGCCGTTTGATCGCTGAGCGTGCTGCGCGGGTTTCTTCCCCGGTCTCGGTGAGTGTGGGTACTGCGAGGATGAGGGGTGGCTCGTCGGTGTTGGAGACGGCGAGCTCTATCTTCTCTAGCCCCGTCAGATCAACCTCGCCGAGTTTCAGCGCCGCAAGTTTCGGGTGTTCTAGCGGCATGGTGGGGGTTGGGATGAGTGCGTGGCTGCGGGCTTGGCGCATTGCGATGCGGCCTTGTTCATCGATCGCATAGGCCATGCGGGTGCGCCAGCCGAGCCCGCCAGCGGTGTCGGTCAGTGGCGGTAGCACGCCGCTGTATTCGGTTTCGTTGACGTCGATCCCGCCGATGCGCGCTAGCTGTTCTGCCACGATGCGGGTTTTGAGCTCGCGTTGGTGAGCTAAGTCGATGTGCCCGAAGTCCGCACCGCCCGGCACGGCCACCCTGCCCGCTTCTGTAGTGCCGCGGCTGAGCGGGTCGGCTGCCGGCCACACGTGTGGGACACGGTGCGGGGAGGCCTCATGCGCGGCTACGACGTCGCCGCGCCACATGCGAGCCTCGGGGTCCGGGTTGCTAACCCGCACGGTGACCCGCTCCCCCGGAATCCCGTAACGGGCGAACACCACGCGGCCATCATCGGCGCGCCCTACGGACTCACCGCCGTGGGCGATCCCCGTCAGGACCAGGTCAAGTTCAACCGGTAACGGCTCAACCGGTGACGGCTCGGCTTGTGACAGCTCATTGTCATTATGAGTCATGCTTGTGAACCTTCCTGTGCGGCACCGACCTGACCGGCAGTTGAATCAGAGATATCTTGCTCCAGCCCGATCTGCCACGGGACTGTAGCGATCACAATCCCCGGTTCAAGCCGCAGATGTGAATGCAACCGTGCAACAACCTGGTTGTGTACCAGCCGTTCCCACGCGTGCTCAACCACGTACTCCGGAACAAACACCGCAACAATTTCCCGCGGCTTCTCTGCCCTGATCCGCCGGATGTGATCCACGAGCGGGCCCGCGACATCACGGTACGGAGAAGCAAGAACCGTCAGCGGGACCGGAAGGTGTGCCTCCTCCCAGCTGTCGATGAACCGGGCGGTCCGCTCAGGCTCGGTGTCCACGAGGATGCATTCCAGCCGCGCCGGCCGCATCCCCCGGGCATACGCGATCGCCCGACGCACAGGCCGGTTGGTATTCGATGCCAAGACCAGCGCATGCACACGGCTCGGCAAAACATCATCAGAACACGCAAGCTCATCCGGCCGAGCGGCCGCCTGATGTGCCGGCGCCTTCAACCTGCGATCAACACGCAAATAATGCCTGCGCATCGCAAGCATCAACCCCGCCCCCATAGCAATCAGTAGGAAAGCAAGGAACGCACCATAGGCCAGGCGGGTCGCCACAATCGTCACAAGCACCACACACGACAACGCCGATGTGAACCCGGCCAGAAGCATGTGCCTAATATCCCTACGCCGCGTAGCGCGCACCGCGTGCCGGCGATGCTTATTCGCACGCCTCGCAAGCCCCAACTGACCCAACCCGAACGCCATGAAAATACCCACAACATACAGCTGAATCAGATCAGTCACACGCGAACCGAACGCGACCACCAAAATGCCCGCGAAACCACCCAGCAACAAAATCCCGTTAGAGAACACGAGGCGCTCGCCGCGGGTGCGCATCTGGCGTGGAAGCAAATCGTCTTGGGCGAGTTGATATGCAAGACGTGGGAAGGACGCGAACGCGGACATCCCCGCCCCGAGCAGGATCACGACTGTCACCAACGCAACCAGGATCGCAGGCCAGTGGGCCCCCACGATCGACTGCGCTAACAGGACCGTGACAGGTGTGGGCCACGTGCCTGGCTCGACGGCTCTTTGCGCCTGCGTTCCGGAACCAGTCAACCCGCTTGCGGCAGGCGCGAGCCCCGAGGCGTGAGCCAACAGGAGAATCCCCACCATCCCGATGGCGGAGACGATGCCGATGAACATGAGCGTGCGCCCGGCCGTCTTAGCGCGTGGGGAACGGATCGATGACGCGTTCGTCACGGGTGTTTCCAGGCCAGTCACGGCAGCCGAGCCGGTAGAGAACGCCCGCAGCACCAGGATCACCGCGGCCCAGCCCTCAGCCGGGGCAGGCACCCGGGCCTGCCCGCCCGTCGTGGACGCGCTCTCGAAAGGTTGTAGTTGCCCAGTGACCATGACCATGACGGTGCCGGCCACCAGAATCAGCACAAGCATCGTGAGGAATACATACACGCTCACGATGCGGATGCGCACCGCCCGCGTCAGCCCGCGCAGGCTCAGAAGCGTCAACAGCACGACGCCACCCAACGCGATCCACGGCTGTGCCGGCTCAAGCGAGGGAAAAGCGATCACGATATAGCTCGCGGCGACCGCCATCGAAACCGCGACTGTGAGCGTCAAGTCAAGGAGCAGCGCGGCACCCACTGACGCACCAGCACGCATCCCGAGCTCGGAACGCGCAATCTGGTAGTCGCCCTGGCCTGGGGCACGCCGCACCGTCATCCGATACGCGGCAACCAGGATCAGCGTCACCAATGCGACCGCAACACCCACCCACGGCGCGAACGCGACCGCCGCAACGCCACCGGCTGCCAATGTGAAAAGAATCTCATCAGGGGCGTACGCCAACGACGAGATCGCATTCGTGGAGAGCGCGGGCACAGCATCCTTAGGGGCAAGGCGGGCCTCAGGGCTCTTACCCGTGGCGACCGCCGTACCCACAAAGGCGCGTTTCACCGCATCAAAAAACGTCACCCATCCAGACTAGCCCCGAACGTGGCACACTGAGATCAGTCAAGAAACGAGGCGCATCAAACATGGCTCACTTTGTCATCATGGGGTGCGGGCGCGTGGGCGCCCTGCTGGCCCACTCGCTTGAAGACGGCGGTCATTCCGTGGCTGTGATCGACAAGGACCCCAACGCATTCCGCAGGCTTCCCGCCGGTTTCAACGGCCAACGCGTGACAGGCGTCGGGTTTGACCTGGAGGTGTTGAAAGAGGCCCGGGTGGCTGAAGCGTACGCGTTTGCGGCGGTCTCCTCCGGGGATAACTCGAACATGCTCGCAACGCGTGTGGCACGCGAAGAGTTCAACGTCCCCCACGTGGTTGCCCGCATCTATGATCCGGGGCGTGCTGAAGTGTTCCAACGCCTCGGCATCCCCACAGTCGCAAGCGTTCGGTGGAGCGCCGACCAAGTGCTGCGTCGCATCCTGCCCGCCCACACCCTCTACGGTGACTACCGCGATTCGACCGGCACCGTGATGCTGCGCGAACTCAACGTCGCACCCGCGTGGCGTGGGCAGCCGCTAGCCCGCATCGAGGAACTCACCGGTGTGCGCATCGCCTACATCACCCGCTTCGGGGAAAGCATCATCCCGAACACGGGGATGCTGTTCCAAGAAACTGACACGCTACACGCGATGATGCGGGTGGATGCAGCCGATGATGTAGACCGGATTTTGTCAGAAACACCGCAGCGGGCTGCGAAACTTGCAGAAGAACTCACTGAAGACGTCACGGATGAGGTGGAGCAATGAGAGTCATCATCGCCGGCGGAGGTTCGGTGGGCCAGTCGATCGCCTCAGAACTTTTGGGCCGTAAGCATCAGGTGTGCATCATCGACGAGGACCCCGCTAACCGCGAAGCCGTGACATCTGGGGCCCTCGATGGGGTTGAATGGCTCATCGGGGACGCGTGCGAGCTTTCCACACTGCGCCGCGCCCGCCCCGAAAACGCCGACGTGGTCGTGTCCGCAACCGGCGACGACAAAGCGAACCTCGTGGTGTCACTGCTCGCAAAATCCGAATTCGGTGTTCTACGCACCGTGGGGCGCGTGAACAACCCCCGCAACGAATGGATGTTCACCCAGGCGTGGGGTGTGGATGTCGCGGTCTCGACCCCGCGGCTATTGACAGCGTTGGTTGAGGAAGCCGTTGAAGAGGGAGACCTCGTGCGGCTCATGTCGTTGCGTTCGGATTCCGCGGACATCGTCGCGTTCACCGTTCCCGCGGATTCGCCGATGGTAGGGCTACGTTTCGCTGAAGTCCCGTGGCCGTTGCGCACGGTCCCGGTGGCTTTGCTACGCGATGACGCACCAATGGCGCCCACCGCCGACGACACGTTAGAGGCCGGCGATGAAGTCATCTTCCTCGCCGCACCCGCTGCGGAGAAGGAACTGCGGAAACTGCTACGGGAAGGCTGGGATCAAGCCGAATCCCTCGCCTGATGCCGCATCAGCGCATTACCGGTGTCGGCGCACGTGCTTCTGGGGTCGTTACCGGCAGTCTCGACGATGCGTGGGCGGGTGATGAACCACGCCAACACGAGCACACCAACATAGAGAGGCACGCCCATCACGAGCCGTGCCGCGCCGAGCGCGTTGACCTGGTCCGTGAGATACAGAGGCACCTGGACGGCGAGCCGGAACACAAAGAGGCCTAAGACCAGAAGGTTGGCCGTCTGATACACCCGCATGCGGGCACGGCTCTTGCGCCATTCGAGGTCTTCACCATGCAGGAAACCGAAAACCACACCCACCAACGGCCAGCGCACTAACGCTGAAATACCGAGCACGAGGGACGAGACGATGTTCGTGATGAACCCGGGCACATAGTAGTCCCGCGCATTGCCTCCCGCTTTAGCGAAGAAGGAGCACAACACGATCCCAAGCAGACCCGTGATCGCAGGCGTGACCTGCGTGCGGGTCACCAAACGAGCCACGATAAACACTAATCCCGCCGCCAGGGATGCGATCAGCGCGATATCGAGTTGCTGCGTGAACGCAAAAATCATCATGAACAAGAAACCCGGAACCGTCGACTCCGTGAAACCGCGGATACCGCCGATCGAGGCCAACGGGTCGATGTTCCCGTCCTCTTTGCGTTTGATCGAGCTTCCAAGCGAACCCGCGACGGTGGCCGCCGCCTGATTGCGTTCACGCCCCTCTGTTGGCGGTGCGGACTGGGCAGGCTGCTCAGGTTGTGGAGACTGTTTGGGTTGTTCAGACATCCCGGCCCCGTTCCCTGTTTTAGAGTTGACCGCCCCTGCGTTCAGCAACCCAGCGTTTCTGAGTTCACGGCGAGTCGGTCGAGGATTCGTGGATCCGTTACGGTTCGGGTCAGGGCTGTGGGATGTCGGGATAGGCATGCCTAGGTTTCCTTGTCTGTCCGGTCTGGAGCCGCCTCGAGGACTTCATACCGGGGATTGAAGATGACGTTGCGGCCTTCGCGCCGACTCACGGGCCCGGAGAATCTCAGTGTCGCCCCCGGGTGGATGCCAGCAACATGCTGCTGGCCAAGCCAGATCAGAACAACGAACTCGCCGGCGTTAGCTACCGGGAGCCGCTGCCCCGGACGAGGTTGCTCAGGAACCACGACCGCTTCGAAGCTCGCCGCGTGGCCTGGCGCGGGGCGCGTTGTGGCCGTGATCCATCCGGTCAGCTGGATCTGCTCACCAGTGACTCGTTCAGGCCACGGATGAGGCGTCCGGCGCTGGCTTGTGGGCACGCTTAGCCGATCTGTGTGATCTCAGGGCCACGACGAGGGTCGTGGTTATCCCTGTTCGTTTCCGCATCATGCCGGGATCGGGCGGCTTCAGCGGCCTTCTCTGATCCGTCTGGGACACGCAACGGCAACAGTTCGGTTGGGGACATCGGTTCCTGGCCGCGATCCACAATCACCGCCGCCAGGAACGCCTCGAGCTCTTGGGCTGCTTTATCGTTGATCGCGGCAGGGCCGCCGAATACGGCGCGCAAGAACCAGCGCGGCCCGTCGATGCCCACAAAGCGAGCCACCATGTGGCCCCTCTCCCCGTTCGGTCCTGTGGCTTCAACGCGTGCCAGAAGTTCAGGGCCAAAGCGTCCGTCGCGGCGGTCCGTGCGGCCGCCCTGCTGGGTGATCGCGTCATCGATCTCAGAGGAAATACCGTCCCACAGGCCCCCAGATTTCGATGCGGCGAAAGCCTGCAACTGTACGCGTGAGTCTTCATACTCAACGGCAGCAGAGACCACAGCGCCCGAGGTTTCTTCAACCTCAAGGTTGAGGTTCATGCCCTCAACCGCGGGGATCTTCAACGAGCCGAGGTCGATATAGGCTTCGGTGGGAGTGCGCTCGGAGATATCGAAAGGACCGTCAGTCCGGTCAGTTTTACCCTCAGCAACGCTAGGAGTCGGTTCAGCAACCGTAGCCTGCTCCGGTGCGGCATCCGCTTCCTGCGTCTTACGCTTACGGCGGGAAAACAGACCCATCGAAATACACGTCCTTCCAGATCACTCACGATCACGAGATCACGAACACCGCGCCAAGGCCCGCATCATCGGCTTGGCCAGGTTCTTTATCGAGTCTAGTCCTGTCATGAGCCCAAACACGGGAATATCACGCCTGAACTCATGTGCTTTCACTCTCAGTGGATTCCGCCTGGACTGAAGCTGTGGGTGAGCTAGTCGCTAGGTGAGTTGGTCAAGGGCTGAGTTGGTCAATGGGGTGAGCGAGACAATGGGGTCAGCTCGCCAAGGGGCGGGCTAGCCGCAGGACGGGTTAGGCGGTGAACCCGCCGGTGCTACCGTGCCCGCCGAAACCTCGCTCGGACTCCCCCAGCTCATCGGCTTCGAGAAAACGCGCGTGGCTGACCTGCTGGATCACCAACTGACCGATCCTGTCACCCGGGTTCAGCGTCACAGCTTTGAGCGGATCGAGGTTGATGAGGTTGACCTTGATCTCGCCGCGATAGCCCGCATCGATCGTTCCTGGGGCGTTCACAATGCTCACGCCATGCTTATGCGCAAGGCCTGAGCGCGGGTGCACAAAACACGCATACCCAACCGGTAGCTCAATCGCGATTCCAGTAGCAACCAGAGCCCGTTCACCTGGCTGCAACGTGACGGTTTCTGCGGCCGCGATGTCAGCTCCCGCATCGTCATGATGCGCATACGCAGGCAAAGACGCAGACGGGACCAAACGCTTGACCTTGACCACCGGACGGTCCACCCCGGCAGAAGCCACTTGTTCCTGATCCACGAAAACACCCCGCAACTTACGAAGACACACTCAAACCAGTGACAGTCTAGCCGTTCGAGCCCAGCGCAGGGGCCTCAACACAGCCCAGCGCCGGAGCTTCAACCCCAGGGTAGGAGCCTCAACACAGGGCGCGAAGGCTCTCGATAGAATGGCACCATGTCCCAGCCTGATCCAACGTCCGAGTCTGTTCCGGCCCAGCCTGACCCATCCGAGCCACGCGACGATGCCGCGAGCACTACCGCGCCTAGCGCCGCGCCGTCCGCAGCAGGTAAGCCCCTCTTTGAAGAGAAGCTGCCTTATCCGTGGTGGATGTGGGTCGTCTCCGCTGCATTCGCGGTAGCCATCGGCTTGACCTTGGCCCCAACCAACATGGGCCTCCTTGCACTGATCGCCGCGATCGTATTCATCATCGCTGCCGTACTCATGATCAGCACAACCCCCAAAACCGTGGTCACCGAGGATGTTTTGCGCGTTGGCCGGGCCGCAATCGAGCGCCGCTACCTCGGCGAAGTCACCGGCTACCGCGGCTATAAAGCCCGCTATCAGCGAGGCCCAGGCCTCAACGGGCTCGCGTATATGAGCTTCCGCGGCTGGGTTGACCCAGTGGTGAAAGTTGAGATCACGGACGAACGCGACCAGACCCCGTACTGGCTGTTCTCCACCAAACGCCCAGAAGAACTCGTCGAAGCGCTCGGCGGCGCGATGGCCGCAGAAGACGCCCCTGAGATTTAAGAACCCAGCGATCTAAGAACCCAGAGATCTAAGGATGAGGACGCCCCAGCAGCGGTAGCGTTCTTAACGTTTGTGGGGTGCACACCAACATTTTGGTGTGCACCCCACAAACGTTAAACCTTGAGTGTTCTAGCCCGCGCAATCCTTGCAGTACAGCAGGCCGTCTTCTTCCTCAGCGATCTGGGAACGGTGACGAACCAAGAAGCACGAGTTGCATGTGAACTCATCAGACTGTGCAGGAAGAACCGTCACGTTGAGTTCTTCTTCCGAGAGGTCAGCACCCGGAAGTTCGAACCCTTCCGCCGCTTCGGTCTCATCCTCGTCAACTACCGCCGACTGACTGTCATTACGGCGACCTTTGAGTTCTTCAATCGAGTCTTCGCGGTTGCCCTCGTCGTTCTTACGAGGAGCATCGTAATCAGTGGCCACTTCTCACCTTTATTCTCGGAGGGGTCTCTGGCAGGGACATATGAGCCGATATGCAGAGAATATGTGCATTACCTATGTCGCACGTATCTAACACCATTACGAGGCCTCTTTGCAACACCTGCGTTCAGACCTGCGTCAAACACGACACCCCTGCAGACTACAAAGCGGCGCGCCGCAACGCAATATGGCCGCATTGTAGCTCAGACATGAAAGACTAGGCCAAGAATAGGCTGTGCCCGGCACCCGCACCCAACAACATCAACTCATGGTGGCAAGGCATAGCCCAAAGCCACCCACCGGGAGGAAACATGCGTAATCTTCGCGTGATTCGCGTTGACGCGGCAAACGCGACGCTGTACCTAAGCGATGCCGACGGTCACGAATACAGCCTCCCCATCGATGACGAACTTCTCGATGTCGTAATAGATCTCACATCACCGACCTCCACCAACGCAAGTAAGCCTGGCACCACAAGCAAGCCCGCTAAAACAGGCAAGCACAGCGCCGAATCCAACAGCACGGAAACGCCCACCACCGGGCCGAATGTGACTGTCACGGAGGCAGGTATCGCATTTGGGCGTGACCGCTTGCCGGCAACTGACAAGCAGAGAACCGGTACACAGAACAACGCCGGTTCGCGGAGATCATCTCGAACCTCCGACGCTTCTTCCGCGGCCACCGCATCGGGTTCAGCCGCATCAGCCAGTGGCGCTTCCGGTGGCACTGCCTCCACCTCCGGCACAGCAGGCCCAGGCTCCGCGGGCTCTGGCTCAGCTGGCTCCGCGGCGGCTGCACGGCGTGCACCCGAGGCGCGCCCGCTCAGGCCACGGGAAATCCAGGCTCGCATCCGCGAAGGAGCGACAGCCCAGCAGCTCGTCGAGGAGACTGGGACTGACATCAAGCTGATCGAAAGCTACGAAGGCCCGATTCTGGCCGAACGCCGTTACCGGGCACAGCAGGCCCAGGCCATCGAGGTGTCTGCACCTCAAAACAATGAGGGCTACCGTGCCGCTTTCGGCGACAACCCAGCCAACCTGGGTGACATGGTGCGGGCACGCTTACGTGCCAACGGGATCGACGTTGAAACGCTGCGCTGGGATTCTTGGAAGGTCAATGCTGGAGCGTGGACCGTCATCGCGGACTTCGTGCTCCCTGAGACTGCCCCCAACGTGGGCGGTGAACCGCCGGCTGAATGGATTTTCCACCCGACCCGCCGCCACCTGGAGAACCGGAACCGTTGGGCCCAGGTGCTCTCCGAATGGGAGCCGTGGGACTTCTCTGCCCCACCGCGCCGGCTTGTGCCCGTCGCTGATGAGCCTGATCAACCGTTCAACGTCGAAGACGGCCCCTTGCGTGAAGTCCCCCGCCCCGTTGCCGCGACAGGCTCCAGCGCGGGTTCTGAAGACGCCGGCGCCTCGGCTCCGGATACGGCACCGGGCAAGGACGATTCGGACCAAGAGCTGCTCGATGTTTTGACCCGCCGCCGCGGAACCCGTGTAGGCGAGGACGCCGAAGGCGACGATGCGCTAGCCCACCTCATCGCCCAAAGCCACCAGGACCGCGAACATTCCGGCGCTGACGGCGAAGCCCCAGACCGCACTGACGGCCAACACCTGCCAGACATCAAGAACGTCTCCTTCCCGCCGCTACGCCGCGTCCCAGACCCAGCCGCGGGACGGTCTCGGGCGAAGAACGAGGACAGCGGCCGCAAGAGCGGCAACAATCTTGAACCGCATCCACTGTGGGGCGATCCACGCAACTCTGGCCACGGCCGCGCCTCTGAAGACGAGGGCGAGACGGATGCCGAAACCACCCACCGGAAGCGCCGCTCCAAGATGCCGTCCTGGGATGAGATCGTCTTCGGTCGCGGCGCCCGCCACCCCGACGAAGAATAACCCCGACTCAGCTAGGCGGGCCTCAGGCTGGACCCGCCCCCATTAGGGCTACGCGAGCACGGCGAACGGGATCCGACGTTCCGCTTCAGTGAGCGATCCGTGCTGCCCGATCATCTGGAACGCGTGTGGCGAAACCCGTCGCCCGTCATAGAGTGCGATCGGGCCGTGCGCGGCAATCACAACGTCACCGGCACGCTCTAACACCCCGTCACGGAACGAAGCGCCGAACCAGCCGAGCTCAACGTATTCCTCACGCGTGAGAATCCACGCATCCGCCCCGAAGCGTTCCTTCCACGCCGCAACCACCGCATCGCGCTGAACCTGCGGAGTGTGCTGTTCAAAATGCAGCTGAACCGCGCGAGGCTCCCCCGCCGTCAGCTCGACCCCATCGATCAGCTCAGGGAACTGCGAATAATCGATTCGCCCCTCGCGCGGAATATCCACCATCCCGTGATCAGCGGTCAAAACCACCAGCGTGTCCGCAGGCAGCTTAGCGATCAGCCGGCCCATCGCCGCATCGAGCTCTTCAAGCTCATGCAGCCATTTCTCTGATGCGACACCGTAGGCGTGGCCGGCTTTATCGAGGTCGTCCCAGTACAGGTACACGAACACGTCTTTGTGTTTCAACTCAGCCAACGTAGCGGCAACGCGCGCATGCGGTGTAGTCACGCCCACGAACTCTCCGCCGCGCAGGCTAGAACGAGTCAGCGCTGAGTGCTCGAACTTATCCCGCGAAACGGTCACCACGCGGCGCACGGTCTCCATGCGCTCGAAACACGTCGGATTCGGTTGCCACTGCCCCGGGTCAAGATCTTCCGGCCAACCACCCAGCTGGTTGACTAAACGCCGGCCCCCTGCAGGATCCGGTGCCACCGCGTCATAACCCACGATGCCGTGCTCAGCTGGGGCGAGCCCGGTGCCCATCGCTGTCAGGGCCGCGGCGGTCGTGGTCGGGAACACCGTGGATAGCGTCCGCGAGCTTTCATGCTTCATCGCCTGGCGGATCACCGGGGCGTGCCCGCCGTAACGTTCGATCAGCTCAGAACCAAGGCCATCAACCATGACCATGACCGCCCGGCGAGCGGGTTCAAGCCCCGGGATCAGCCCGTCAGCGTTCGCTTCGCTGAAAGACGCCGAACACACAGGCACGACGCCATGCCATGCCGACAGTGCCGCATCGATCGTTGGGACCACCATGTTCAGGGTTCCGCGGCCATAATCTGGGGCCGCAGGCAGCTCAGTATCACCTGCGGGGATGCTTTGAGCGTCCGCATCCACGCCGCCGTGAGCATCAGCACCGCGACCGAACTGTGGGATCGAAAAATCAGTCATAGCGCTTACCACGTCCGCCCGTAGGCAGCGGCAGAGCACGCACGCCGAACATCCCTAGCGAACTGGCGGGCCGCATCGAGCGCTTTCTGGCCATCGGCATCCGCTGAAACACGCATCGCAAGGTCTTCCTTACTCAGCTGCCCCGTGAGGCCGTGATCAGCGATGCATTCAGGGTCACCACACTGTGCCGGAGCGAGCTCGGCTCGGGCACTGCCTGACCATGAAAGCGAAAACGTGAGCTCCCGCGGCGACTGCCCCGGCTTATACTCGGCAGGCCGCGCAACAACACCCGAAAGCACCACGGTATGCAAACGCTGCAACGGAACCGACTCAACCGAGAACGTCGCGATCGGCTGGCCATCAGCCGCGTACTGCGCGTCATCGATATGCAGAATGATCAGCTCTGCGTCAGTGAGCACCAAAACGATCGCATGCCGGTGAACCTCAACCGCCTCAACGTGCGTCTCAAGATGCAGATAATGACGACGCGGCACCGCACCCTCAAGCTCCTCGTTAACGATGTCCGAGGTCAGGTCCGGATAGAACCCGGCCCGCTCTAGTTCCAGACGCAGCGCTTGATCAGCCGGCAGTGAAGACGAGGTATCAGACATAGACCCCAGTCTATGTGCCGGGCTAAGCATGCGTGGACTCGCTAGCGTTGCGGGATGCTCATCGAGCGGCGTGCCGAATCGGTGCGCTGATCCGGGTTCCCCACATAAATCGCCGCAGAGAGCACCGCAACGCCGTCTTCCATGACCTGGAGCGGGACGAACTCCATCCGCACAACCTCCGGGTGTTGTTCCTTCAACTCAGAGATGCGGTGCAGAGTGTCTTTGAGCGCTTCGGTATCGAAGTGCGGCAACCCGTGATAGCCGGTCAGCTTCTGCGCGGTCTTAGGCCTAGACACCATGTCCTCAAGGATTCCCGGTGAAAGCGGAGGTGTCGCGTGCGCCCAGTCATCGAGCAGATCCACGGCATCTCCGCTCAAACCGAACGAAACCACTGGGCCCATCAGCGGGTCCTCGATCGAAATCACCGTGCACGCCTGACCGCGGTCCACCATCGGCTGGACTTCAAGCCGTGTTTCACGCGTCACCGCGATGTCTTCACGCATCTGTTCAACCGCTTGGCGCAACTCCTCCTCAGACGTGATGCCCAGCCGGACTCCGCCCATGTCCATGCGGTGCCGAAGGTGCCCCGAGGCGACCTTAAGCGCAACCGGATATCCGTACTCGTTAGCGGCAGCCACACCTTCTTCGACGTCTTCGAAGGTCGTGGCCGGAACCACCGTCAAACCGTAGTGGCCCAGAAGCTCCGCGGTCTCATCAGCGGAAAGCCGCCCCATCCCGGTACCCTCGATACCCTCGACAGCTTTATCAACCAAGGCACGCGCCGCCGCGATATCGATGCCTTCCGGCGGGGCTGGAACACCCCAATCGCGTTGTTGCCACGCCGAATACTCAGCGCCGTGCCCCAGTGCTCTGAACATCGTGGACAAGGTCGCAAACACCGTGACGCGCCCGCCCCGGTCAGTACCTGGAGTCTCAGCACCCGAAACACCGATCAGGCACGCGACAACCGGCCTATCAGTAGAGCCGAGGCTCTCAGCGACCCGGTCGGCGAGCGCCTCATGATTCACGCCAACAGCGGGAAGCAACACAACAGCTACAGCGTCGGCCTCGTCGTTCTCAAGTGCCTTCTGGATCGCTTCCGTCACGAGCGCGGCCGGGTCCGAAACACCAGCCAGCAACAGCGAAGAATCCGTGCTGATAGCCTCTAGGCCGTTCTGGCCAGCCAAATCCGCCGCCGTCATCGCAAGTGCCGCCGAATTAGAAACCAGCGCGACCTTATTACCCTTCGGAACACCGGCGGTAGAGAACAACAGCGCGGTATCCATGAGCTCGTCCTGCGTAGCGACACGTACAACGCCGGCCTGCCGCAAAATCGCGTCCACCACACCTACCGGGGCGCCGAGCTGACGCACCGCATGCCCAGGAGGCAAGACCAGGCCCATCGTCTCCGACTTCGCGACAATCACAGGTTTCGTCGCTGAAAGACGGCTCGCCAAACGGGTGAACTTACGCGGATTACCGAAGCTCTCCAGATACATCGCGACCACGCTGGTCGCTTCGTCATCTTCCCAGTACTGCATCAGGTCATTACCCGAAACATCCGCGCGGTTACCGGAATTGACCCAAGAAGAAATACCGATGCCACGGCGCTGAGCGGCCGCTTCAAGCATGATCCCGGAAGCCGCCGAATGGCTGAAAAGCCCAACCCCGCCAGCAGGCGATACCGGTGTGGAAACAGATGCGTGCAGACGCACATCGGAAGCATTATTGCCATAACCCAGCGATGCCGGGCCAATCACGCGCATACCGTAGTTACGTGCCGCATGCACCAGCTTTCGCTGAATCTCAAACGCTTCAGGAGTGTGGAAACCAGACGAGATCACCACAAGACCGCGGGCATTCACCGCAGCGGCATCCTCAACAACCTCCATCACATCAGCAGGCCGCTGCACGGCAACCACCACATCGACGGATGCCTCGATATCTCGCAGCGAGGCAACACAGCCAGAAGCCACCGCCTCATCCCCAGCGGACGAATCGAGGGCTTCGAGCTTGTCAAGATACGGGTCAACGCAGTACAGCGTCCCCGTGAAACCTGCCGAACGGATATTCTGCGCAACAGCACCTGCCACCGAACCCGGCTTGTTGATCGCACCCACCACAGCAACCGATTCAGCACGCATCAAAGCAGCCAGCGACAACGCCTCAGCACGGTGCTCGCGCGCCTCCATGACCTCACGCGAACGATCCGTAGGGTCAATCGGGAAATCGACCATCACAACGCCGTCTTCAAAACGCCGCGAAATATCGAAACCGGCCTGCATGAACACCGTGAGCATCGCACGGTTCTCCGGAAGAACCTCCGCTGTGAAACGCTCGATACCCAACTCACGGCCCGCCGTCACCAAGTGTTCAAGCAGAATCGAGCCCAGGCCACGGCCGTGGAAGTCATCGCGGATGTTGAACGCGACCTCAGCCTCTGACTCGCTACCGCCGAACTTGGCCCCGAGCCGATCGAAACGACCAACACCTACAATCTCGTTGCGCCGCTCCACCACGAGGCACACACGGTTATAGTGATCAACCTCCGTGAAGTTCCGCAGCTCTTTATCGGTGAGCTTGGACTTATACGTGAAGTAACGCAAATAGATAGATCGTTCAGACTGCTGGGAATGCATTTGCTGCAAACCATCAGCGTCCGCGGGCGTCACAGGACGCACATGGGCGGTCGAGCCGTCGCGAAGCACCACATCGGCTTCCCAATGCGATGGATACGTCGACGGAGTGTCAGATCCCGGGTTCTGCGCTACGGAGGCCATAAAGTGAATATAGCGTGATCATCTGAGCGTTGGGTGAACTTTTCCCATTTTTGGGAACCCGCCCGCCAGCTGCGATGGTTAGCATGCACGCGAAACAAGACAAATCAACGGTGAGTGAAGGACAGCATGGCGACCTCGTCGAAGAGTTCCAAAGGCGCAACGCGTTCCAAGGGAACAGCGGCCGCGCAAGCGAAGGCTGCGTGGGAAGAGGTTGAGGAACACATCATCGATGTGGATGTCACCAGCGAGATGGAGGCGTCCTTCCTCGAATACGCGTATTCGGTGATCTATTCGCGCGCCCTGCCGGATGCCCGCGATGGCCTCAAACCGGTTCAGCGCCGCATCCTCTACATGATGCGGCAGATGGGCCTGGCGCCGAACAAGGGCCACGTCAAGAGCGCGCGTGTGACCGGCGAGGTCATGGGTAAGCTGCACCCGCACGGTGATGCCGCGATCTACGATGCGATGGTGCGCATGGCGCAATCGTTCTCGTTGCGTTTGCCGCTGGTTGATGGGCACGGTAACTTCGGCTCGCTCGATGACGGTCCGGCCGCTGCCCGCTATACGGAGGCGCGGCTGGCTGATTCCGCGATCGATATGACCGATGACCTCGATGAGGACGTGGTCAATTTTGTTCCGAACTATGATTCCCGGCTTGTGCAGCCGGAAGTGCTTCCGGCAGCTTTCCCGAATCTTTTGGTCAACGGTTCTTCCGGTATCGCGGTGGGTATGGCCACCAATATCGCCCCGCACAACCCGGGCGAGGTGATCGCTGGTGCACGGCATTTGATCGAGAACCCTGATGCGAGCCTGAAAGACATCATGAAGTTCATCCCGGGCCCGGACCTGCCTTCTGGCGGGACCATCGTGGGCTTGGATGGGGTGAAGAAGGCCTATGAGACGGGCCGCGGCGTGTTCCGGACCCGCGCCAAGGTTGAGTTGGAGAAGGTCACCGCCCGCAAGCAGGCGCTGGTGGTCACCGAGCTGCCCTATGGTGTGGGCCCGGAGAAGGTCATCGAGAAGATCAAGGACGCCGCGGATGCGAAGAAACTCACCGGTGTCTCCGATGTTGTGGACCTGACGGACCGGCACCACGGTTTGCGTCTGGTGATTGAGCTGAAGACCGGCTTCAACCCCAACGCCGTGCTTGCGGCTTTGTATAAGCACACGCCGATGGAAGATTCCTTTGGCATCAACAACGTTGCGTTGGTGGATGGCCAGCCGCGGCAGCTCGGTTTGCTTGAGATGCTGCAGGTGTATGTGGATCACCGTCTGGATGTGGTGCGCCGCCGCACCCAGTTCCGCCACACTAAACGCAAGGATCGGTTGCATCTGGTTGAGGGTTTGCTGATTGCGATCCTCGATATCGATGAGGTGATCCGGATTGTCAGGGACTCTGAGGACACCGCGAGCGCCCGCGCCGCATTGCGTGAGCGGTTCTCGCTATCCGAGCCGCAGGCTGATCACATCCTTGAGTTGCGTTTGCGTCAGCTGACCAAGTTCTCTCAGGTTGAGCTTGAGGCTGAGAAGAAGAAACTTGAAGAGGAGATCGCTTACCTCGAGGGGATCCTCGGTTCGGATGCGAAACTGCGTGAGCTGGTTTCCGGTGAGCTCGCCGAGGTTGCTGAGCGCCACCACTCCCCTCGCCGCACGGTTCTGATGGCTAAACCGAAGGATGTTCCACTGGCTGGCACGGTGATGCCGGAGCCGGATGAGGGCGCGGGCTCGGCGAAGAAGCCGATGTCGATGCAGGTTGCTGACACCGAGTGTTTCGTTGTGCTCTCTGCCACCGGCAAGCTGGTGCGCACACACGGCCGGGACGAGGTTTTGGGTCAGCGGCGTTCCCGCCATGACGTGATCGCTTCCCTTGTGCCGACAACCGCGCGCGGCCACATCGGTTTGCTCACGAACACGGGACGGATGGCGCGCATCAGCGTGGTTGAGATCCCGCAGGTTCTGCCTGGCTCTAACGGTGTCCCACTGGGTGATGGTGTGGCCGCGACCGAGTTCATGGCTGTTGAGCGCCGCGAAAAGATCATCGCCGCGCTCCCGCTGGATGAGGTTTTCGCTCTGGGGACCGCCCACGGCGTTGTGAAACGTGTGAACCCGGACTACCCAGTCACAACCGATGAATGGCCTGCGGTCACGTTGAAGGCCGGCGACGAGGTGATCGGCGCCGCCACGTGCCCCGATACCGCGGAGCTCGTGTTCGTTTCGCGTGAGGCTCAGCTGTTGCGTTTCGGCGCGGATAAGGTCCGCCCGCAGGGCCGTACCGGTGGCGGTGTTGCCGGCATCAAGCTGGGGGCTAAAGATACCGCGTTGTTCTTCGGTGTTGTTCTTAACGAGGCCGATGCGGTGGCGGTCACGATTGCGGACGGCCCTGAACCGCTCCCTGGTGCCGAGGGCGGTTCCGCTAAAGTCACGCCACTGGTGGAGTTCCCGGCGAAGGGTCGCGGCACGATGGGTGTTCGCGCGCACCGGTTCCTTAAGGGCGAAGACCACCTTGTGGCCGCGTGGGTCGGTGCTGGGCCTGCTCGTGGCGCTTCCAAGGGCGGTATGGCCCGCGCGTTGCCGCTGGAATACGGCCGCCGCGACGGTTCCGGTGTCCCGTTGACACAAGCCGTTGACATCATGGGCCCGGCTAGTTCTTCGGTTGCGCTCAAGCCGGCCGACGACGCGGTTGCGGCCGGCGCTGAAGCCGCAGCTGGCACCGCTTCGGCAAACACTGCGGCGGCTGACACTGCCGAGACTGAGTCGGTCAAACCAGCTACGAAGCAACCGGCGCCGTCGCAACGTTCCGCCTCATCGCAACGCCGTGCCCCGGTCCAGCCGGAGATGGATTCGCTGCCGTTCGATGACGATGGCGTATCGATCGAACCCGGCAACCGGGTGGACCTACGCGGGAACAAAGAGAAGTAGCAAACCTGCGTGGACGTTATAGCCGCGTGATGCTCTCCGCCTGGGCTGCCAGCTCCTGATCGTGGGTCACCAACACCAAGGCGACGTCGTGGGCGCCTGAGCGGACATCGTCGATGAGGGCTTGGCCTTCGTCCTCGCCAAGGTGGGCGGTCGGTTCATCGAGGATGATCGCGCGCGCACCAGCAAGCAGTGTTCGAGCCACAGCGAGCCGTTGCCGTTGACCGCCAGACATGAATCTGCCGCCAGCACCGGTGAGGGTATCCAAGCCGTCGGGCAGGTGAGCGGCCCACGGCCCCAGGCCTACCCGCTCTAGAGCCGCGTACATTTCCGCATCCGAGACCGGATTACTTTTATCGCGGCCAAGCGCGAGGTTACCGCGCACCGTGGAGTCGAACACGTACCCGTCCTGCGGACACCACGCGAGGCCAGCCAAAGCCGCCTCGGATACGTTCCCTGGGGAGCCAGCTGCCGCATCGGGGGCCTGGGCAAGGGTGACCCACGCGCCATCCGTACGGGCCTGGACCGTGCCCGTGCGGGGCGTGAGGAAACCGAGCATCACAGCGATCATCGTGGACTTACCGGAACCTGAAGGCCCCGTGACGGCCCACATTTCGCCTTGTTCGACCCCACCTGAGACCGGCCCGAACACCGGCGGATCCTCTGGAGCGTAAGCGGCACTCAGATCCCGCACACGCACACTATCCACACGATGCGCAGCATCAGCACCGGCCGGCGCCTCTTCATGAGGCTCTGGTTCAGTCTCGATAGCCGTGACCGAACGGTTCTCCAGGTATGGGGCGACTGAAGCGAGCATCGAGCTGAGCAC
Source organism: Pseudoglutamicibacter albus (assembly GCF_031458175.1). Lineage (NCBI taxonomy): Bacteria > Bacillati > Actinomycetota > Actinomycetes > Micrococcales > Micrococcaceae > Pseudoglutamicibacter > Pseudoglutamicibacter albus. The sequence continues at coordinate 1,238,955 of NZ_JAVDXX010000001.1, forward strand.
CGGTACCTGTCTCAGCGCTTCAGCGAGCTGGCCGAGCGGCTCATCAACCGCGAGCAACAGCAACACCGCGAGTGCGAGCAGGCGCGGATCAGCGCCTGCGGCGGCACCCAGTACGAGCGCGGCCATCGCGGCGCATCCGCCCAGGAGGGAGGCGAGTCCCTCCCCCACCCCCGAGCCGAGCGCCTCGCGGCGGACCGCGCGGCTGACCAACTCATCGCTGCTTCGGAACCACGCAACGTGGCGAGCCACCGCGTTGTGTGCCGCGATGTCTGGGGCTGCCGCCATGATGCGGCCGGTCTGCTCGGCGACCCGGACCCTGTGTTCAGCCATGACGGCTGTAGCCCTGCGCTCAACCGCTAGCGTGGTGAGCGGGGCAACCACAAGCCCTAACACCAGGAGCGTGAGCAACATCCACCCCAGGGACGGGATCACGAGCCAGGACGCCAAACAGGTTGCGAGCACCGCAGCGACCGCCGCCGGGATCGGGACGATGACGCGCGGGACCGTATCGCGAATCTCATCGACCTCAGCGATGAGCGTGCCCGCCGCCCCACCTGGCCGGTTGAGCCGCTGCCAACCCAGAATATTGGAGCCTAGGGCGTCCCAGACCGCAACGCGGAGCCGTGAAGCCCACGCGAGCACCGCGTTGTGTGTCACGTTTCGTTCGGCATAACGCAGCGTGGAACGAAGCAAACCGAAGAAGCGCACACCCACGATCGCAACCATGAGGTACATGATGGGCGGTTGTTGGGAGGCATAGACGATAAGCCAACCGGACACCGCCGTGAGCGCCCCGCCGGACAGGACCGATAGCGCACCAAGTGCCGCCGCACCCCATAGAGCGGCTTTACCCCACGGCAGGATCCGCCACGGAAGGCCCCAGCGAGGCGTACTCGCCGGTTGGGCGTCCGTGGTTCGTGTTTGCTTCGGGAACGTGCCCGTGGAGTCTGTCGCAGCGCCGGCGTCGTTGGCAGCCTTGGCACCGTTGGCATGGACAGCGTTGGCCCCGTTGGCCTGGGCAACGCCGTGCCCGACGGGTCGCCCCGGAAGCGCTTCCGCTGGTGTCCCTGCGGTGTAGATGGGTTCGGCTCCTGCCCTCTCCCAGGTGAGGAAGGCATCACTGATCGCCCTCGCGGCCGGGTCGTGGGTCGCGATCACCACGATGTTGCCGCTGTCTGCTTCTGCCCGGATCAGCTGCCGTACGCGCTGGGCCGAGACCGGGTCAAGATGGGCTGTCGGCTCATCCAAAGCCAGCAGGCCAGGCGCTTGCCCGTCGCGTGTTCCGCCAGCGGCCGTGCCGTGCGCCGCGCTCGAGGCTTGACGTGCCGAGCGCAGATTCGTGACCGCCCGCATCACCGCAAGCCGGCGCTTCTCCCCCGGCGAAAGCTCCGAGATCGGCCGATCCCACGCGTGGCTTGGTAACAGCGCGGCCACATCCTCGCCGACACCATCAACGCCCGCTTCCGTAGCGGTAGCTCCTAGCTGGACTGGTTCGGCCAACGCTAAGGCTAGTTCAGCCCGCGGGGTCTCTTGCGAAAAATTCGGCGCCTGGAACGCGACACCTCTAGGCCTCGGCTGCGCGGCATCGTGCGGTTCGGATTCCGTTCCGCTTACCACGTCGAGGCCTGCGACACGGCCCTCACAAGCCGTGGCAAGTTGCGCGTGAGCGACCCCGGCGAGCACAGCGAGCACCGAGGACTTACCGCAGCCAGAAGGCCCGGCCAGAGCCGTGACAGTCCCCGGCAGAGCGTCGAAGGTCACCGGCCCCACGGATTCACGCCCGCCACCCCGGACCACCCGTAGCCCGCTCACCGAGACGCCAGCATCTGGGGCCGCAGGCGCTGTGTGCAAGCCATGTGCCGTGCGCGGGCCGGCGGGTGCATCCTCCGTGGAATCGCTCACGGACTCCTGCTCAAGGATCGCATTGACGCGCTTGAGGGCCGCGACCCCGTCTTCGGATGCGTGGAAGCCGGCACCCACGGCTCGCAAGGACATGTAGGCCTCCGGCGCGAGCATCAAAGCGACCAGGCCGTCTTCAAGACTCAACTGGCCCCACACAAGCCGCACACCGATGAACACCGCAACCAACGCAACCGAGATGGTCGCGATCAACTCAAGCGCGAAGGAAGACATGAACGCCGCGCGCAAAGTCTTAGCGGTACTGAGGCGGTATTTCTCCGAAACATCGAACAGGGCGCGCCGCTGAGCATCGGCGCGGCGCAAACCAACAAGAACAGGCAGCCCGCGCGCGAGCTCACTGAGGTGATGCGATAGACGGTCCAACCCGTCTTGGGCCTGCTGGATGCGCTCTTCGGTATGCCACCCGATCAGCGCCATGAACACTGGCACGAGCGGGATCGTCAACACGATGATGAGCGCGGAAACCCAGTCCGCCCACACAACACGGGCCAACACGGCCAGTGGGATCACCGCGGTTGCCACGAGGGCCGGCAGATAGTCCCGGAAGAAGGAATCCAAGCCATCGAGCCCGCGGGAAGCGACAACCGTCGCGGAGGCCTCGCTGTGGCTGGTAGCACTTCCTTTCGCTACCCCACCGGATTCGCCTGCCCCGGCGTTGTTGCTTGATCCGGCATTGCTACTTGATCCTGCGTTGTTGCTTGATCTTGCATTGTTGAGCTGGTGCTCAACGAGCCGGGCTCGCAGCGACTCTTTGACATCAACTGCTGCCCGCACCGCGATCACACGCGAGGCCCACGTAGCCGCGGCCCGCAGGACAACGCCGCCGAGGCCGTAAAGCAGAAGGCTCGCGACGTCGAGTTGGTGGCCTGCCGCCACGTGCGCGATGCCCGCCGCGAGTGCGGACATCAACGCGATCAACCCGACGGCGCGAGCCGCCGCTACGGCCCCGAGCGCCAGAAGAGCACCGCGAGAGGTACCTTGAGGCAATTCAGGGCGCAAGAATCACACCACGCTCGTGACAAAGTGCTGAGGCGGAATGTGGTGCGCCGAAATGCGCTTGCGGAACACCCAATAGGTGTAGCTCTGATATGCGAGAGTGATCGGGACACCGATCGCCGCCACAATGGACATGATCAGCAACGTGTTCTCGGTCGAGGACGCGTTGTAGATCGTGAGGTTGAACGCTGGATCAACGGTGGATGGCAGCACGTTCGGAAACAGGCTGCCGAAGATCGCGGCGACACCAGTAACCAGGGTGGCGCCGAGTGAAATGAACGTCCAGCCTTCGCGCCGCTTGAACGCAAAGAAGGTTGCCGCCAACGCACCCACAACAGCAAGTACAAGTGGTGCCCAGGCCCACGTGGTTCCGGTACCGACCACAACCACAACAGCCCACGCGGCCACCGGGATCAAAGCCCACGGCAACATGCGCGCCAAACGGGCCTCTGCGCGTTGGCGGATGTCGCCATCGGTCTTGAGCGCAACGAAGGTGAGGCCGTGGACGTAGGAGAACAGAACCACTGCGAGTCCACCGAGCACGGCGTAGCCGTTGAGCCATACGAATGCGTGGCCCACACGGTTGCCGTGTGCATCCAGTGGCAAACCGGTTGAGGTCAGTGCGAGCATCGCGCCCACACAGAACGCCGCGAGGAACGACCCTCCAGCCATGCACCAGTCCCAGAAAGCTCGGCCACGTGTCGAATTGGTTTTACCGCGGTACTCGATCGATACACCGCGCAGAATCAGTGCGAGCAACGCAAGCGTCAGCGGTAGGTACAGGCCGGAGAACAGTGCCGCATACCAGTTCGGGAACGCAGCGAAGGTCGCGCCACCAGCTGTCAGCAGCCACACTTCGTTACCGTCCCACACCGGACCGATCGTGTTGAGCATAACGCGGCGGTCGCGCTCGTTCTTCGCAAACGATTTGAACAGCATTCCGACGCCGAGGTCGAACCCTTCAAGGAAGAGGTAACCGATCCACAGGACGGCAATCAGGATGAACCAGAGAGTTGGTAAAAATTCCATGGTGTTTATTCCTCAGTGTCCAGATTCCTCAGTGTCCAGGTGATCAGTACGCGAACGCGAGGACGTCGTCGTCAGCGTTACGCTTCGGTGCGTCGTCGTTGTGCTCGTCGATATTCGGATCGTAGTTGTGGTCATTTTCCGGCATCGCGGACGGTGTGCCGCCGCGTGCGTAGCGGAAGAGGAACACGCATTCAACGACTGCGAGCACGCCGTAGACGGCGGTCAGCAGGATCGTCGATGTCAACAGCTCGCCCGCGCTGACCCCTGGGGACAGTGCTGCGGCGGTGAACATGAACACGCCGTCGTTACCGTCCGGTGCTGGGGCGACCACGAATGGCTGGCGGCCCATCTCGGTGAAGATCCAGCCAGCGCTGTTCGCGGCGAACGGGGCACCGATCGAAAGTACTGCCAAACGCGAGAGCCACTTATTATCCGGGACCGTGCCCTTACGTCCCAGCCACAAGCCAACGGCCGCAGCAACTGCTGCGAGGCCACCGAAGGTGATCATGAGACGGAAGCCCCAGTACGTCACAGCCATGATCGGCTGATAGTCGATCTCGGTACCCGCGTACTTGCCATACATCGGGTTATCCGGCAGGTGGGTTCCGTATTTCTCCTGGTATTCAGGGATCAACGTGTTCACGCCCTTGACCGGGGTCGTGAAGTTGTCGTGAGCCAGGAAGGAAAGCAGTCCAGGGATTTCGATGGTCGTGGTGACGTTCTCACAGGTCGTCTTACCGTCGGAGCCGAGGTCACCGAAAGACAAAACGGAGAAGCCGGTACCGTCGTGGCATGCGGCTTCCGCGGAAGCCATCTTCATGGGCTGCTGATAGATCATCAGCTGAGCTTGAGAGTGGCCCGAGAATGCGACACCTAAGAAAGCGACGAGGGCAACCCACCCGCCAAGGCGGAAGGAACTGCGCCACACCTTGTAGTCGGTCTTATCGCGGCCGGCACCCTTGGCTGGGTCTTCACCCACCACGACGTAGCCCTTGGCGTCCACGGTGTCGATGCCGTCGCGGCGGCGACGGTAGAGGTGGAACCAGGAGATACCGAGCAGGAAGCCACCGGCTACAGCGAGGGAACCGAAGATCGTGTGGAGCAGGGTCACGATCGCGGTGTTGTTAGTGAACACCGCAACTGGGTCAGTCATCACGGCGCGTCCATCGATGAGCTCAACGCCCACCGGGTGTTGCATGAAGGAGTTCGCGACGAGGATGAAGTAGGCGGACAGCCATGTGGCCAGTGCCGCGATCCAGATAGTTGCGAGGTGGAAACCTTTCGGCAGGCGCTTCCAGCCGAAGATCCACAAGCCAAGGAATGTGGATTCGACGAAGAACGCCAGCAACGCTTCCATAGCGAGCGGGGCACCGAAGACGTCACCGACGAACTTGGAGTATTCGCTCCAGGCCATACCGAACTGGAATTCCTGGACGATACCGGTGACAACACCCATGATGAAGTTGATGAGGAATAGCTTTCCCCAGAACTTCGTGGAGCGCAGATACTGCTCCTTGCCCGTCTTGTACCACAGCGTCTGAAGTGTGGCTACAAGAACACCCAGACCAATGGTTAGAGGGACCATCAAGAAGTGATAGACGGTGGTGATGCCGAATTGCCACCGGCCGATCAAGACCGGATCTAATACTGGGTCCATAGTGGAGCCCGTCCTCTCGCATGAAGGTGCGGTTCAGCAGGTCTAGAAACCTGTCCATCCAGACAGTTCCACGCTAATTATCACGGCTGATTTCTACAAGTTGTAGAACCATGATCAGCAGGCAACGCTGGATGCCCTATTAACTGCTAATTATAGGGTTTTTCTACCTATGTTTCCGCTTTGTAGCTTCCCCCGAGTGCGTCCATGGCATACCTCACATATACGTTTATGCCCACTGCTGCATGGATTCTCACGCAATTCACTGGTAACCCGTGTGCGCAGCGTCACTCACCCCGTCCACAGCCCGTCGCCGCGGGTCAAAAGTTCACGCATCTTTCACATCGAACTGAGCCTCAAGCAACCTAGCTCAGCGAAGATCAAAGCGTGAGGATTTGCATTATCACCGAGTCCTATCCACCCCACGTCAACGGCGTATCGAATACAGCCAGACGAGCCGCCCATCACGCCCGTGATGCCGGCCACGACGTACTCGTCATCGCACCATCCCCCACGCCCTCCTGGGTTGCACGTTTTACGCGCATCGAAGACATCGACGTGTATCAGGTCCCCGCACTCGCTGTCCCCGGCTACAACAGCTTCACGGCATCAACCGTGACCAACATCGCGTTGCGGCCGGTCATTTCCCGCTTCAACCCCGATGTGGTCCACGCGGCCTCCCCCATGTGGCTGGGGCACGCTGGAACCTCTGCCGCCAAGAGCCTGGGCATCCCTATCGTCGCGGCGTATCAAACCGATATTCCCGCATATGTTAGCCGCTACGGCGCCGAGGCGCTGCGCACACTTGCTCTATCTCAGCTGCGTCGCATCCATTCCCGCGCGCACACGAACCTGGTGCCAAGTTCGGCTTCAGCCCAACAGTTGAGTGCATTAGGCGTTGGCCGTTTGCGCATGTGGGGACGCGGCGTGGACCACGCGAACTTCTCCCCTGCCCGCCGTGCGGAGGGCCGCGTTTGGTGGAACAGCCACGGGATCGGCCTGGGCGGTCGCCCGATCGTCGGCTTCGTGGGCCGGTTAGCTCCCGAGAAGCAGGTCGAAGATCTCGCGGTCTTACTTGGCGCAGGAGCACATGGCGGTTCAGGCTCGCGGGCACGGCTCGATGCGGACCTCGCCGTGATCGGTGACGGCCCAGCTCGCAGCCTGGTTACCGCCGCGTTGCCTGGGGCGCACATGATGGGCCTGCAGCAAGCGCACACGGTCGGGGCGGCTATGGCAGGGCTCGATGTTTTGGTCCACACCGGCCCGTACGAAACCTATTGCCAGGTGATCCAGGAGGGCCAGGCCGCTGGGGTCCCGGTCGTCTCGGTCGCAGCCGGAGGGCCGCTTGACCTGATCGAAGACGGGATAACCGGCCTGCTGTATGAGCCCGGGAATCTGTTAGGGCTACGGCACCACGTCGAAGAGCTTCTGGCCAGGCCAGAGTGGGCCGCGAAGATCGCGCAGGCAGGCTCCGAATCGGTCGCGGACCGCACGTGGGATGCGATCAACGACCAGCTTCTAGGGCACTGGTCCACAGCCGCCTCAACCGGCAAACGGCTCAAGACCTGGACTCAGTGAACCTGTGCTCTAGTAGACCTCTACCCCAGTAGGCGGGCCGACCCACCACTAGGTTGACCTAGATCAGGCTGCAGCGCTGTCGCTTGACTCAACCGCACGGAGCCGGACGCTCAGATTATCCTGTTCCGTTGAATAGGCTCGCATCCGGCCGGAATCCAGCGGTAGCTTCACGTTGCCGGCTGCCACGCGTGGTTGATACAGGCGCCGTCCGGTACGGAACACGAGGCTGAAGTCGACAACGCCTTTCGGCAACCGTGCGAAGGTTTCCATCGGGATAGTAGCGGTTACGGTATCGCCTTCGATGCGCGCAGGCACACGGCGGTAGAGCTTAGTGCCACGGAAAGTCCACGCGAGCGCAAGATCCTCAAGCTCAGGCACATCGATGGCTTCCCCGCGTTCAGTGGCCTCAACCTTGATCTTGACCTCGAATGAACCCTCTGGATCGATGCCCACGGGCTCCGCTTCGGTCGCGCCGGTGAACTCGACCGATTCAGCGTTGGCGGTGAAGGCCGCCCGGTTGATCGCACCGAAGGGTAACTCAGCGAGCACCTGACCCCATTCGCGCACAATGTTTGGCTCGAAGAAGTCTGCGGCACGCTTGCGGGCCGCCCTCCTCATCGTGGTGAGTTCTTCCTGGCTCATGGTTGCCACTTTGGCCACCGTTTGGGCCAATGCTTCAACATCGCCGGGCGGGACTAGGAAACCGTCCACGCCGTCGGTAATGATTTCGGCTGGCCCGTATTTGATGTCGTAGACGATCGGGATGCAGCCGGCAGACATGCTTTCGAGCACGACGAGCCCTTGGCCTTCGAAAACGCTCGTCAAGAGACTGAACGAGGCGTCCAGATAAACCTTTTTGGCTTTCTGATCGTGTCCCTTCAACGTGATCGTTGCCGACGTATCTGACTCTTCGATCAGCTCAGCCAGAGAATCGCGTTCATCGCCCTCACCGTAGATATCCAGCTTGAGTCCCGGGACGTCGTGGCCTGCAAGCGCTACCGCCTTGATGCTGTGGTCCACGCGTTTAACCGAAACCAGCCGCGCCAGCGTCGCCCCGAACCGCGGATCACGAGGCTTTTCGGTATCCCCGTCGAGGTCTTCGGTGGGGTTTGAGATACGGTGCAAGTTCCCGGCTGGGAAGCCGATCTCAATCAGATCGCGGCGTTGATTCTGTGTCAGCGTGATCAAAGCATCGTAGGCGCCGATGTTTTTGAACAGCGGGAACTTGCTCCTATACAGCTCCCCCTCAACTTTGGGATCACGCGCCAAGTGGTTGTTGTGCAGAACGCTCGTCACAACCACATTCTTGCGGCGGTAGCGGTGGAATAGGTTAGCGGCGAATGCCGAATCCACGTTGATGTAGCTGCGTTTGCCATCAAGTACGACGTCCATCCAGGCCATATACATGCTGGTCGCGGAAGTCCACTGAGCGATGACCTCGCCCTTGCTGTTGAACAGGGCGAGGCGCCTGCCGGCTGGCTCGCCCTTGGTTTTCATATCGAGGCGGTCACTGAGCACAATATTGCCCTGCTCGGAATAGAAGTCGCGTTGTAGCAGCTTCCCTTCAGCGTTGCGGCACTCCAACTTAATACCGCGTCGGTCACGCTTTTTAGCAGGCGCTTCCAGAATGTCCGATGCACTTGCTTGGTCCGGTTTCTGCTTACCGGCCATCCGTTGCAGCATCGCATCTGGCCAGGCGCGCAGGTCATGCCACACGTTACGGATCTGGACACGCTCATCCAGGAACCCCTGGGAACGCAAACGTTCGCCGCGTTCTTCCGGATCCAGCTTGGGGTCAAACGTCAGAATCGTGACGTAGCGGTTGTCTTCGCGAGCGAACGCGCTCGTGCGTTCAAGTGAGACGGTCGTCATACCGCCGTACGAGTCAGCGATGCCCCATAAGAGCGTGTAGTACTCACCCTCGGGAAGCACACCGTTGGGCGTCAACGGTAGACGTTCCTCGCGTTTGTTGAACAGCTTGTTAAAAAGGGGTTTTATGGGGCTCATGCGTCGATCTGTTCCTTCTCAAGTCGGTCTGCAGATTCGATCAAAAATTCCTTGCGCGGTGCAACATCTGAGCCCATCAACAAGTCGAAGATCCGCTCGGCTGATGACGCTTCTTCAAGTCGCACTCGGCGTAGTGTGCGGGTATGCCGGTCCATGGTTGTTTCCGCTAGCTGCTCTGCGTCCATCTCGCCCAAGCCCTTATAACGCTGGATTGGCTCTTTATAGGACAGGCCCTCTTCTTCGATACGCTTCAAAACCTGGTGCAGTTCAGCTTCCGAATAGGTGTAGAGCACCTCATTCGGTTTTGAACCGCGGTGCACAATCTCAATCCTGTGCAACGGAGGGACAGCGGCGTAGACACGGCCGTCCTCGACCATCGGGCGCATATACCGGTAGAACAGCGTCAACAACAGCGTGCGGATGTGAGCGCCATCAACGTCAGCATCCGTCATGATGATGACCTTCTGATACCTCGCCTGATCGAGTTCAAACGTGCGGCCAGAACCCGCCCCAACCACCTGGATGATCGCTGCACACTCAGCGTTAGAGAGCATGTCCGCAACCGAGGCTTTCTGAACGTTGAGAATCTTTCCTCGGATAGGCAACAGGGCCTGGAACTCCGAGGAACGCGCCAAACGCGCGGTGCCGAGCGCGGAGTCACCCTCAACAATGAACAGTTCGGAACGCTCAACGTCTTTAGTGCGGCAATCCAGAAGCTTGGCCGGCAACGATGAGGACTCCAGGGCGGTCTTGCGCCGCTGAGTTTCCTTATGTTTGCGCGCCGAGATGCGGGACTTCATCTCGTTGACGACCTTCTCCATCACGGCCGTGGCTTGCGCCTTATCTTGGCGGCCCCGCGCTGAAAGTTTCTCCTTGATGCCCTGCGTCACCACACGGGAAACAATCTGGCGCACCGCGGATGTACCCAAAACCTCCTTGGTTTGGCCTTCGAACTGCGGCTCAGCCAAACGCACGGTCACGACCGCGGTCAGCCCAGCCAGCACGTCCTCCTTATCAGGCTTGTCATCGCCTGCTTTCAGCCGGCGCGCATTCGTTTTGATCGCGTCACGAACAGCGCGCGTCAACCCGTTTTCGAATCCGGCAAGGTGCGTGCCGCCCTTCGGGGTCGCGATGATGTTGACGAAAGAGCGCACGGTCGTGTCGTAGCCGATCCCCCAACGTAGCGCGATGTCAACATCGCAGGTCCGCTCGACGTCTTGCATGCTCGCATGCCCCTGCTCATCCAGGACCGGCACGGATTCCGTGAAGGTCCCGCTGCCCTGCAGCTTCCACGTATCAGTTACGGAAGCGTCCACGGCGAGGTGATCAACGAACTCGACAAGTCCGCCGTCATACTGCATGACCTCTTCGGTGATCTCAGCCCTGGTTCCGTCAGCCTGTTGGAGGCGGCGTTCATCACGCAGCACGATGCGCAGGCCCGGAACCAGGAACGCGGTCTGGCGGGCGCGACGCTCAAGAGCGGTCACATCGAACGCGGCATCCGGGGTGAATATTTGCGGATCGGCCCAATAACGGACCCGAGTTCCAGTGACCCCGCGCTTAGCTTTACCAACCACCTCGGGCTGCCGTGGCTCACTGTAAGCGGTGAACGGGGCATCGGGCTTCGGCTGCCCCTTATCGGTGTAGGCGCCTGGTTCTCCGCGGCGGAACTGCATCCGGTAGGTCTTCCCACCCCGGTCAACCTCGACGTCCAGGCGCGATGAGAGCGCGTTGACAACGGATGCACCAACACCGTGCAAACCACCTGATGCGGTGTAGGAACCGCCGCCGAACTTACCGCCAGCGTGCAACTTAGTGAAGACCACTTCCAGGCCAGAGAGCCCCGTGCGAGGCTCAACATCCACCGGGATGCCGCGGCCATCATCGGACACTTCGACTGAACCGTCCGCGTGCATCGTGATGGTGATTGTCGAGGCGAAGTCAGCCAGAGCCTCATCGACCGAGTTATCGATAATCTCCCACAGGCAATGCATGAGGCCGCGCGAATCGGTTGAGCCGATATACATGCCCGGGCGTTTACGAACCGCCTCAAGCCCTTCAAGGACTGACAAATGGCGGGCCGAATACTCGGATCGCTGGGACACGATAATGCCTTTCGCAGGGAACTGTACTGAATCTGGTGAGAACTTCTATGTAGCCTCTTGTGAGGCCCTCTACCCTAAGGAACCTACACTTCAAGAATAAGGTTCGGTAGCGTCAAGGAAGTGCAACTAAAGTCGCATAGCCGAGTCGCACTACAGGCCTGGATACGCCAGTGGTGAAATTCGGCACGCCGCGGGACTGTGTTCTGGGCTCGCATGGTTACAGTAAGTAGCTACAGATTCTGCGTTAGCTATAGGAGGATCTTATGAACGCGACAGCAACTCGAGAGCTCACTACCGCTGATCGTTGCGATAAGTGCGGCGCTCAAGCCTACATCCGCGCCACATTGGCTTCCGGCGGGCAGCTGTTGTTCTGCGCGCACCACGCCCGCGCGGTTGAAGAATCCCTGCGCCCACAAACCAGCGAATGGCTGGATGAATCGGATCAGCTGACCGTCAACGCCTAGTTAATGCCTCAACGCAGGCATAAGCAGTGCCAGCGGCGAGCTTCCGTACCCAGTCTTATCCCAGCAAGACTCCTATCCCATTAAGGTGAACCCGTGCTGACGTCCTCCCTCTTCGTTGAGACCGAGCGGCCCGAACGCTACGTAAAGCAGCTGCTGTCCCACTTGACCCGGGTCAAGCCTGACCCGGATGGCGGGCCTGACCGTGCACGTTTCGTAAGTTCCGATGCTGAGGCTGGCACAAGGCTGGCTTTCACTGATGACGGCACAACGCCCGATGAATCGAACTACACGTTGCTGGTGTGCGAGCCGGAACGTGGCGTTGCGGTGACGCACCACGCTTCAAACGAGGAGTCCCTTGAACGCTTGGAGAAAGTCGTGACGGGTCATTTGTGGCGTTTCATTCACGGGCGTGAAGCGCACTACCCTGAGCATCAGCGCGCAGATATGTAACTGTTTTAGTTCTTTGGTTAACGCTTCGGGGCGGGCATCCTGTTGGATGCCCGCCCCGAAGCGTCTATTGCGCCCGTTGCCTCTGGTGTCTAGTCGAGGTAGTCGCGTAGCACCTGGGAGCGGGATGGGTGGCGCAGCTTAGACATCGTCTTGGATTCGATCTGGCGGATGCGTTCGCGGGTCACGCCATAGACCTTGCCGATCTCATCGAGGGTCTTCGGCTGGCCGTCGGTCAAGCCGAAGCGCATAGCCACAACCCCTGCTTCGCGCTCGGACAACGTATCGAGCACAGTGTGCAGCTGCTCCTGCAGGAGGGTGAACGACACGGCGTCAGCTGGGACGATCGCCTCGGAGTCTTCGATGAGGTCACCGAATTCGGAATCGCCGTCTTCGCCGAGCGGGGTGTGTAGCGAGATCGGTTCGCGACCGTATTTTTGAACCTCAACGACGCGTTCCGGGGTCATGTCGAGCTCTTTAGCGAGCTCTTCCGGGGTCGGTTCGCGGCCGAGGTCCTGCAACATCTGTCGTTGCACGCGTGCGAGCTTGTTGATGACTTCAACCATGTGCACCGGAATACGGATGGTGCGGGCCTGGTCTGCCATAGCGCGGGTGATCGCCTGACGGATCCACCAGGTTGCGTAAGTCGAGAACTTAAAGCCCTTGGTGTAGTCGAACTTCTCGACTGCGCGGATCAAGCCGAGGTTGCCTTCCTGGATGAGGTCCAAGAACAGCATGCCGCGGCCGGTGTAGCGTTTGGCCAGCGATACGACGAGGCGCAGGTTCGCCTCCAACAGGTGGTTCTTGGCGATGCGGCCGTCGTGAACAATCTGTTCGTAGTCGTAGCGCAGGCGCTTATCCATGCGCTTGCCTTTTTCTTTCGCTTCGTCGAGCTTATGTTGGGCAAACAGGCCCGCCTCGATACGCAACGCGAGATCGACTTCTTCCGCCGCGGTCAGCAGCGCGACTTTACCGATCTGTTTGAGGTAGTCCTTGACCGGGTCAGCGGTCGCGCCGGCGACGGTAACCTGCTGTTGCGGTGCGTCGTCTTCGTCGCTGGTGGTGAGGGTGAAGCCCTTAGACTCTTCGTTTTCTTTTTTCCCGGACTTGGATTCGCCTTGCTTTTCCTGGCCGTGACGCTGCTCGGCCTCGTCCTTCTCGGCGTCCTCGTCTTCCTCATCGACGTCGTCTTCGAGGTCGTGATCCTCATCGACGGCATCGTCGTCGTCTTCGAGGTCTTCGTCTACGAACTCGTCCGGTTCTTCTTCGTCTTCAACTTTAGCTTTGGACTTCTTTGCAGCCGATGCGGCGGCCGTCTTCTTAGCCGCCGGCTTACGGGTAGCAGTCTTCTTGGCCGTGACTTTCTTGGCAGTGGTCTTCTTAGCGGTGCTAGCCGTTTCTTCTTCGGTCTCTTCCGCTTCCTCGGCGGCTTTCGCTGCCGCGGCCTTGGTCTTGGCGGCGGTCGAGGTCTTCTTAGCCGCAGCGGTAGCCTTCGCAGCCGTGCTCTTGGCGGCGGTCTTCTTGGTAGCCGTCGTCTTTTTTGTTGCCGTGGTCTTCGTTGCCGCGCTCGACTTAGCCGCGGTGCTCTTAGCTGCGGCCGTCTTCTTCGTTGCAGTCTTGGACGAACCGGACTTAGCGGTAGAAGCCTTTGTCGCTGCGGTCTTGGTTGCGCTCGCCTTCGTCGCAGTCGACTTTGTTGAAGCAGCCTTCTTAGTTGGCGTCTTCTTCGCCGTGCTCGACGTAGTGGCTTTCGGCTCCGCCGTTGCGGTGTCCGTTGACTTCGAGGAGGTCTTCGCTGGCACGAGTTCCCTTTCTGGTCAGCAAGATTCGTGCGTGGCTAAGGGGTGCTCACGCTACTAAGACCCTGTCAAGTCCCAGGTAAGTTGGCGCACGCTCAGCCGCGTTATAGCCCCTGAAACTGAAGGGTCGTTAAGGTTCAACCACGGCTATACCGTTTTTGTTCCCGTGACCCGAAAGATTTTTTATACGACCCTCCGCTGCCCCGTTTATACAACTCGCCGCTGCCCCGCCTCGCACCGGGAAGAGCGCCCCGCTCACCCGCCTGGAGGTCTTTCTATCCATCGCGGATAAGCCCTAGCTTCCAGCACCTCTTTGACGTGGCGGACAAACGTACTCAGCTCCGGAGTTTCTTCTAAGCTCGTGAACTGACTTTCGTACCGAAGGGCCTCCTCGATGTTTCGCATAGCTTTGTCCCTATTCCCGAGTGCCCATTCGATCCATGCCAGCATCGCGAGTGCTATCGCTAGCGGGCCCCGGCCAGTAGCCGTGATCATCGTGCATGCATACTCGATGATGGAGCGGTGGGCACGAAGCCCATCAGCTGACATCGGGCCGCCCCACTGCCCCGTGAAGACCTCCCTGTATTCGACCTCGGATACGTGTTTGCACGGCACCGTGATCTGCTGGATCATGCGTTCACGCTCTGTTGTGACTTCAAGCTGCGCGCATACGGCGGCGACCACGTGCACGAGTGAATGGGTCCACACCCCAACGTATTGATCGCTCGTGTGTGAGTGTGGCCCAGGTTGTGTTTCGCGGATCTCATGTTGTTTGAGCACCCACTCCCACACATCCACCATGTGCCATATGCCGGTCATGAGCGCGCGGTCCCGTTCCCGCTGCGCACACGGGTGCGCCTCGCGGAAAAGCTCTTTCGCGCATTCAGGCACCTCGTACGCCTCTTTCACGCCGCCAACGCTGGCGGCGCGGGCTGCGGTTGAGTAATGTGCCGTGGCATGGCTGACCGGTTCCGTGGAGCGCACCGCAGCGTAGTGCGGTGCCCAGTGCCCGCCTTCCTGAAGAGCACTGTTTGAGAACCACCGGGATTCTTCGACCGCGTAGGCCATCACGATGTTCGGCCACCGCTGCGCACAGGCTTCAGCCCATCTGCGCCCCGCTGCTGCCGTGTCATAGAGCCCTATGATGATGCGGTGGGCTTGGGAGGCGCTTCGTTGCACAACGCGTTCGCACCGTTCAAGGTCTTGCAGTGTCCACGCATCACACCGAACGGTTGAAGTCCAGACGTCATGTTCATCAGTCAGGATCAAAACCACCGCGTGATGCGGCTGTTGCTCACAACGCTGTTCAACACCGCGTATCAGGTGGGGGAAATGCCCAATGCGCCTGCGACCAACGCTGGTTTCTTCGCGTGTTTCTTCACGTGGCCCTGCGCCTTCATGTGCTTCTGGGGAAAGATCGGAAATACTCATAGACCGATTCCAGCCGGTCTATGAAGCCCGTGGTGCGCTCACGATAAAACAGTGGATATCGAGCCGAGGATTAAGAGTGTGTGGATTCCCGAACCCCCGGCAACCAGCCGGTGCGAGGCTTTCTATCTGAGCCTTGCCACCGCTAGGTAGACCTGTGGCCTCTAGCCTTGATACCTAGCCCTGAGCTGTCTAGCCCTGCCTTATTTAACCCGGCGGCGCGCGCGTATTTGCTGCATGAACACTCGCCTCAGCGGCGCATAGTCCGGGTAGCGGCGCCGTACCAGGCGCAAAGAGATGAAGAACCCGATATTCCCGATCACAAAGATGGCCAGCACCACGGTGAACGCGAGTTGGAAACCTTCCAACGTATAGAGGGCACCGCCGGCATCCGCCCCCGCGGCATCGGGGTGGCCAGCCACCGCATCGAGCACAAAACCCACGCCGCCGATCGCGATAAGACCACCGGAGAAAGAGCCCACGTTCGCAACGCCGGTCGCCGTTCCTGCAACGTGGGCAGGGTTCTCCGTGCGCGTGAAGTCGAACGCGATCATCGATGCCGGGCCACCGCAGGCCAAAACGAAAGCGGCAAGGAAGTTCATCCACAGCGGCGCCCCGCCAGGCCACACGATCAACGCGACCCAGCACGCTAACCCTGCCATAGAGATCAGGATGACCATGAGCGAACGCCGGTACGGGAAGCGGGCAACCAGAACACCGAGGATAGGGCCGAACACCATCGCGACGAACACGAACATACTCATCACAGTGCTCGCTTGCGCTGGCGAATAGCCCATCCCGGAAACCAGGTATGGATAACCCCATACGAGCAAAAACACGTTGATTGAGAACGCGCCCAACCAGTGTGTCCAGAACCCAAGCCACGTCCCCGGGCTCACGGCTACCGCTTTGATCTGGCTCAGAAGCGAGAGCCGTTGCCCGCCGGAATGGCTAGGCCGCTTACCTGCCGGGAAGTCTCTCACCGCGATGACCGTGAGCGCGCACGCCAAAACACTCATTGCTGCCAGGGAAACGAACGTTGTGGTCCAGCCGCGCCAGCCCAAAAGGAATGCGACCGGGAAGAGGGACACCAGCTGACCAACTTGCCCCAACGTACCCGTCAGTTGAGACATCACAGGGTTCATTCGCGGCGCGAACCAGGCCGGCACCAAACGCATCACGGACACGAATGTCATCGCGTCCCCGGCACCCACTAAAACGCGCCCCACATAGCCCTGCACAACATCGTTGGCTAGCGCCAGAACAAACTGACCAGCCGCCATGAGTACCGCGCCGATCGCGATCATCCAGCGCGAACCGAACCGGTCCACCAGCGTACCGACCGGGATCTGTAGCGCGGCGTACACAACCAGCTGCACGACGCCGAACGTGCCCAGCACGGCAGCCGTTGCGTTGAAACGCTCTGTTGCATCCAAACCCGCAACACCGAAAGACGTGCGTTGCGTGACAGAAACCATGTAGGCGAAAACAGCAACGCCCCACACGAGCCATGCGCCACGGCTCGTCTTATTCATCATCAGCCTGCTCGCCCGCCTGCTGGTCTGTAACATCCGTGTGCTCGTCTGCAGCAGCCGTGTGCTGGCCTCCAACGTCCGAGTGCTCGCCTGAGGTGTGTGGCCCGGCTTCTGATGTTTGTGGCGCGGCTTCGAGTTGATCCAGGGTTTCTGCGTCTTCAACGAAAGCGTCAGATACGTTGCTCAGATACTTTTGCGCCGCAGCCGCGATCTGGTCGCCATCCGGTAGTTCGGATTCGTCTTCGGCGAGCGCGGTGGAGGAACGCAGCAGTGGGGTTTCCATGTCGTAGCGTTTCTCGAGGCCTTCGATCATGGTGGTCGCCTCGGTGTTGTTGTGTAGTTGTTCTTCGATTTGGGCGTCTACGGCGCGCCCTAGTTCGCGTAGTTGTTCGCTGGGCGCGGAGATCCCGGCGTGGGCCGCGATGGCGTCCAGGCCGGCTACTGCGGCGGCCGGATAGTCGGATTCAGCGATGTAATGCGGGACCTGGATGGTCATGCCTTTGACGTTGAAGCCGTGTTCGGTCAGCCGGGTTTCAAGCAGGTGTGAAAACGATGCGGGAAGCCTGAATGGCCCGCTTTCTAGCCCGCCTGAGTCACCGTGTTCGCGCACCACAACTGGGCGTGTGTGTGGGACTGGTAGCGGCATCGAGTGCACAACGGATACTTCGTTGGATCCGACTGATTCCAGCAGGTCGGTCACCGCCATCACGACGCGTTCCCATGCGATCACCGGTTCGGAGCCGCAGAGCAGGATCGCTTGGTTGCCGAGTTCATCGGTGACGATGTCGACGCCGAGGCGTGGTGCCCGGTAGTCCTTGAACGTGCCGTTTTCGAAGGTGATGTGGGGGCGGCGGGCGCGGTGGTCGATCAGGAGGTCGGAGTCGAATTCGGCTAGAGGTGTCACATCCATTTCACTACGGATTGTCCGGCGCATCATGCGCACCCCGGAGCCGGCATCGAAGGCACCATCTACCAGGACGACAACAGGCAGGTTGGCCCCTGCTATCTGTTGTTGTGCCCTGCCGTGCACATCGATGATGTCATCTCCTAACACCTTGGTGAGACGCTCCTTCCGTGCCGTGCCCTCGCTTGAGAGGTATTCGTTACTGCTTCTATAACACAGCGGGAACATCATTTGTTCCCGCGACCTGCGTGCATGGTGCGCATATGCTGGAGATAGTGGCCCAATTCACGTGCTACTACTCGTGGCCGAGATCTCTCGGCCTCCTCGATTCATACAAGGAGATTTCACACCAGTGCACGCCATCGATGATTTCACGCTTTCAGTCATTGCCCCGGACGAGTTCGGCCTCAAACCTGATGCGACCGTGTGGGTTGCTCGCGCCGAGAATGATGCGGCAGTGGTTCTGGGGGATGCTCCAGAGGGTCTGGATCAGGCCCTTGAGGAGCTGGCTTTCAGTGCTGATGCTGGCAAGGTAGCCCAGGTTCCGGGTGCTGGCGATAACGGTTCGCTCGCGGTTGTTGTTGGTTTGGGTTCTGTGACGGACCCAACACCGGAGGACCTGCGCCGTGCGGCTGGTGTTGCGACCCGCGCTCTTTCCGGGCGTGAGACGGCGCTGTTGCGTTTCCCTGCTGAAGAGCCGGAGTTGCTGGCAGCCGCCCTTGAGGGTGCCTCGTTGGGTTCGTGGGCTTTCCGCGCCTACAAGTCTTCCAAGCCAGCTAAAGGCAACCCGCTCGAGCAGGCTGTTGTCGCAACGAGCCTGGCCAACGATAAGTCTGTCAAGAAGATCGTTGAGCGTGCTGCTATCGTGACTCGCCACGCCAAGCAGGTCCGTGCTCTCGTCAACACCTCCCCCGCCGACCTGTTCCCGGAGACTTTCTCCGAATACGCTCAGGAGCAGGCCTCCGGCACCAAGGTCAAGGTTGAGGTGTGGGATGAGAAACGCCTCGTCCAAGAGGGTTTCGGAGGCATCATCGGTGTTGGCCGCGGCTCCGAGCGTGGCCCGCGCCTGGTCAAGGTTTCCTACACGCCGTCCAAGAAAGCTAAGCACCTGGCGATCGTGGGTAAGGGCATCACGTTCGATACCGGCGGCATCTCCCTCAAGCCAGCACCAGGTATGGAAGAGATGAAGTCTGACATGACCGGTGCGGCCACTACCCTGCATGCGGTCTTGGCTGCTGCTGAGCTCGGCCTGGAAACCCGTGTGACCGGCTGGCTGTGCCTGGCAGAGAACATGCCTTCCGGTTCCGCTACCCGCCCAGGTGACGTGCTGACCATGTACAAAGGCACCACCGTCGAGGTCACAAACACCGATGCCGAGGGCCGCCTTGTCTTGGGCGATGGCCTGACCAAGGCCTCGGAAGAAAACCCAGACCTGCTGCTGGACATCGCTACCTTGACCGGCGCGCAGCTGGTCGCTCTGGGGCAGCGTACCGCGGGCATCATGGGCGATGAGGAAGCGACCTCCGCGATCGAGGCAGCTGCTGAGTCCACCGGCGAACTGCTGTGGACCATGCCGATCCCAGAAGAGATCCGCAAGGACCTCGACTCAGTCACCGCAGACCTGCGCAACTCAGGGGACCGCAACGGCGGAATGCTCAAGGCAGCTGCGTTCCTGCGCGAATTCGTGGGCGCCAAGGACGATGATGATTCCAAGCCAACCTGGGGCCACATCGACATCGCCGGTCCATCCTTCAACAACAAGGCACCGTGGGGTCATACGCCTAAGGAAGGAACCGGCTACGCGCTGCGCACCCTTGTTGAAGTAGCGGCCAACCTCGGCAACAACTAACCCGTAGCGCCGCAGCCCACACGGCTGGGGCAATCCAACAACGGACACGAGAGGCCTGGCGGCCCACCCAGCCATCCCCTAGCCAGAGAAAGGCCAGGTGAGGGCACGAAATTGGCTCGTGGCTTATTTCACCGGCCGCCAGGCCCTCTTCTGTCCACAAACATCGCCGCAGGGGCTAACATAATAGAAGCATCTCAACACCGACCTAAGGGAGCATTCCGTGGCCGAATCGGCAACGACAGAATTTGACGTGTTGGTCCTCGGCGGAGGTTCCGCCGGCTACTCAGCAGCTCTTCGCTCAGCACAGCTGGGCATGAAGGTTGGCCTGGTTGAGCGCAGCAAGCTGGGCGGCACCTGCCTGCACACCGGCTGTATCCCAACCAAGGCGTACCTGCACTCCGCAGAGCTCGCAGACGAAGCTCGCACCTCATCCAAGTACGGCGTCAACACGACTCTTGACTCCATCGACATGGCTACCGTCAAGAAGAACAAGGACGGTATCGTCCAGGGCAAGTTCCGTGGCTTGTCCGGCCTGATCAAGATGCGCAAGATCGAGGTCATCGAAGGTGAAGGTAAGCTCACCGGCCCTGACACCGTGACTGTGGACGGTACCGAATACAAGGGCAAGAACATCGTCCTGGCTACCGGTTCCAAAACCAAGACCATGGGCATTGACATCACCGGCCGCGTCATCACCTCCACCGAGGCACTCGAGATGGATTACCTTCCGGAGTCCGCGATCGTACTCGGCGGCGGCGTGATCGGCGTCGAGTTCGCATCCATGTGGAACTCCTTCGGCGTTGACGTGACCGTTGTTGAGGGCCTCCCATCGCTGGTACCGAACGAAGACCCGGCGATCATCAAGGTCCTTGAACGCGAGTTCAAGAAGAAGGGCATCAAGTCCAAGACCGGCGTCTTCTTCGAAGAAGTCACCCAGGATGACGAGAAGGCGACCGTCAAGCTCGCTGACGGCACCTCGCTCGAAGCAGAGCTCGTTTTGGTTGCTGTTGGCCGCGCACCTGTCACCGAAGGCTTCGGCTACGAAGAACAGGGCATCGAGGTCGACCGCGGTTTCGTGATCACCAACGAGCGCCTCCACACCGGGGTCGGTAACATCTACGCGATCGGTGACATCGTCCCAGGCGTCCAGCTGGCACACCGCGGCTACCAGCACGGCATCTTCGTTGCCGAAGAGATCGCCGGCCAGAACCCGATCATCGTTGAAGACATCAACATCCCGAAGGTCACCTTCTGCGAGCCACAGATCATGTCTGTTGGCTACTCGCAGCCAAAGGCTGAAGAGAAGTTCGGTAAGGACAACATCGAGGTTTCCGAATACAACCTCGCCGGCAACGGTAAGTCCTCGATCCTCGGCACCGGCGGCATCGTGAAGATGATCCGCGTCAAGGAAGGACCTATCGTGGGTGTGACCGGCATCGGTGGCCGCTTCGGTGAACAGATCGGTGAGGCACAGCTGATTGTGAACTGGGAAGCATACCCAGAAGACGTCGCTCACCTCGTCCACGCCCACCCAACCCAGAACGAGTCCCTGGGCGAGGTTGCCCTGGCATTGGCCGGAAAGCCTCTCCACGGCTAGCTCTTACGCTCTATAGTTGCCGGTGAGCTCGAACACAAGAGGACATCGCACGTGCTTTCGGGCTCACCGGCGGCTTAGGCTTATACGTATAGCGTTATCACCACAACCATTGACGGCCCGGGGACATCACAGTTTCTTGGGTAACGTGATCAAGACAGCTCCGCCGGTTGCAGAATTCGCGGGGCATAGAACAGGAGTGAGTTCCGATGTCTGAGACCGTGAACCTGCCCGAACTGGGCGAATCAGTTACCGAAGGAACCGTGACCCGCTGGCTGAAATCCGTCGGCGATTCCATCGAAGTAGACGAACCGTTGGTGGAGGTCTCCACCGATAAGGTCGACACCGAAATCCCATCGCCAGTAGCTGGCGTTATCCAGGAGATCCTCGTTGATGAAGACGAAGACATCGAGGTAGGCGCCCCGCTGGTCGTGATCGGCGATGGCGAAGGTAGCTCCGATAGCGACTCCGACGATTCCGGTGAAGACTCCGCCGAGGAGGCCGAAGAATCCACGGCAGAGGAAGAGTCCGCTGAAGAAGACTCCGCTGCTGAAGACAACGAGGATTCCGGCTCCGATGAGTCTGGTTCCAAGGATTCCGGGGCTGAGGATTCTGGCGAGAAGACCGAGATCAAGCTCCCTGAGCTTGGCGAATCCGTGACCGAAGGTACCGTGACCCGTTGGCTCAAGGAAGTCGGCGACTCCGTCGACGTTGACGAGCCACTCATCGAGGTCTCCACCGACAAGGTCGATACCGAGGTCCCTTCCCCTGTGGCAGGCACCTTGCTTGAGATCAAGGTCGAAGAAGACGAGGACGTCGAGGTTGGCCAGGTCCTGGCGGTCGTCGGTTCCGGCTCCGCTTCCTCCTCCGATGATTCGAAGGAAGAAGCTTCCGAGGAACCAGCTGAGGAAGAATCCTCGGCAGACGAGGCTACTGAAGAAGCAGCTGAAGAGTCCAAGCCAGAGGCCAAAGACGAACCTCAGGAAGAGGCTCAGCCTGAGCCTGCTTCGAAGGAAGAAACGTCATCGGCACCAGCTAATAAGTCCGCTGCCGGCTACGTGACCCCGATCGTCCGCAAGCTCGCCAACGACAACGGCGTTGACTTGAACTCGATCGAAGGTACCGGCGTTGGCGGCCGCATCCGCAAGCAGGATGTTGAAGCAGCGATTGAGAAGCAGAAGTCCGCCTCCGCTTCGCAGCCAGCAGCTTCGGCGGCTGCATCCGCTGGCTCGGCATCTTCCGGCTCTGCAGCGAAAGCACCTTCGAATGTTCCTTCGTCTGAGGCGCTCAAGGTTCGTGGCACCACCGTCAAGGCGCCACGTATCCGTCAGGTCATCGCTTCCCGCATGCGTGAGTCGCTGGACATCTCGACCCAGCTGACCCAGGTCCAGGAAGTCGACATGACCCGTATCGTGCAGTTGCGCAAGCAGGCTAAGGCTTCCTTCCAGCAGACCCACGGCGTCAACCTGACCTACCTGCCGTTCATCACGAAGGCCGTCACGCACGCTCTGACCCAGATCCCTGCGTTCAACGCCTCCTACGACGAGGAGAAGCAGGAGATCACCTACCACGACGCCGAGCACATCGGCATGGCTGTGGACACCGAACGTGGCCTGTTGGTTCCGGTCATCGCAGACGCCGGCGACTTGTCGCTGGCCGGCGTGGCTAAGAAGATCGCCGAATCCGCTGAGAAGGCACGCACCAACAAGCTCAGCCCGTCTGACCTGGCTGGTTCGACCTTCTCGATCACCAACATCGGTTCGGTCGGTGCGCTGTTCGATACCCCGATCATCAACCAGCCAAACGTCGGAATCCTGGGTACCGGTGTTATCGAGAAGCGTCCACGCGTTGTCACCGACGAATACGGCAATGACGCGATCGCTATTCGCCACATGATGTACTTGTCGTTGACCTACGATCACCGACTCGTTGACGGCGCTGACGCGGGTCGCTTCCTGCAGACCGTCAAGGCGCAGCTTGAGAACGCAGAGTTCGCGTCAGAGCTCGGCCTCTAAGACTGCTAGCCGTCCGCGTATTGACATGATCCCGGGGCCGCAACCGTCAGGTAGCGGCCCCGGAGCCATGTACCGCGGATCCCACATTCCTAGATTTCTACCTAAGCTCCCGCTTGGACAAGGACCTTTTCATGCACGTACTGCAAGATATTCTCCTGGCCCTGCACATGGTTGGCCTGGCCGCGATTGTTGGTAGCTGGCTCACTCATTTCAAGCCAGCAACCGTGACCGTGTGGCAGGTTTACGGCGCGATCATCCAGGTAGTCACCGGCCTTGGCATGTTCGGCACCACAATGGCCATCGGCGGCCAGATCAACCACATGTGGTTCGGCATCAAGTTCCTGTTGGGTCTAATCATCCTGGTGTGCGCACTCATCGGCTACGGCAAGGCAAAGAAGGGCCAGGAAGTCCCAACTGGGCTCGCCCACGGTGTGGGTGGCCTCGGCTTCCTCACCATCTTCTTCGCTATCTTGGGCCGCTAAACCGCTATCCTTTAGGCTTGGCCGCAGCTGCGATGGTTTCTATCTTCCAGCTGCGGCCAACGCGTTTAAAGCCCACATCAAGAACATCCGTACGGCCTGCTTCGCGAGAAACAACGCGGCCAGTCTCCGTTTCTATCGAGTGAGCCTTCAGCTTCACTTCAACAACCGCTGAAGCAAGCTTGCCTTTCTTCTGCTTGGTATCGATGCTCACGCGTTCCAGCTTCATCTCGACACCTGCAAACCGCTGCTTCTCTGCTTGCATCTTCTCAAGCATCTGCCGATCACTCTTCAAACCGGCGGCCTTTACGGTATAGACCTTGTCTAAAGCCGCTACGTCACGCTGCTTGAGCGCAGCCATCCGTGCTTTAAGCTGTTTTTCGACATCGGCCCGTGTGAGTCGTTCATCCTCTGATGCACGCTGACTCGATCCGGCTTGTTTGCCTGGCGCGTCCTCGGTGCTGGATGCGCTCGCTACAGGCTTCGCTACGGTAGTCTGCGTAGCTTGCGCGGCATCCTGCGAACGCGGGCCAGCGAAAACCATGAGTCCGGCAACTGTGAGCATTCCGAGTGCTGCGACCCCGATGATCGCCGTGGTTGGCGTGATCTTCGCTCCACGTAAACGCGAACCAAGCCTGGCGCCAGCTGCGCGTTTGCCAGGCCTGTGTTGAGTCAGCATCAAGGCCCGCCCCTCGGCACGTACAGCCTCGTCAATGTTCAACGGCTCTGGTTCTTGAACAGCCAAAACCTCCGGGGCAAGCTCCTCTGCGGCTGGGCGTTCGCGCGGATCAACTGATAAGCAATCATCGATCAGTTGCGCGAAGCGTTCGTCGATGCCCTTGACCGTGAGAGGCAACGGAACACGGTGTTCGGCTGCAGCTGGTGGCTCCCCTGTCACAACGAACCAGGCGAGAGCTCCCCAACCCCACACGTCGCGGGCTTGATCCGCTACTTCCTCTGCTGGTGCGAACCCTTCAGTGAAACTTTTGGCAGGCGCCGCCCCGAGGGAACGTGCGTTACCCGGATCGATCAAAACCGGGGCTCCGTCGGCCCGGAACATCACGTTCTGCGGGCTCACATCTCCGTGCACCGCGCCGTGCGCGTGAAGGTGTGTCAAGGCTTGGGCGATCGGCACGAGCAACGTCACCGCCTCCCCTACCGGAAGCGAGCCTCGCGCCTCGATCAGATCAGCCGCTGACCCTCCAGGGACAGCTTCCATCACGAGCCGCCGCGTGTCTTCAGCAGCCGTCCCAGCTGGCGCCTCCTCACGATAAACATCTTCGGCGTCGGAAAGAATCTTGACCAGGTGCGGGTGATCCCACGCCGCCGGAGGGCTCGGCATATCGTGCTGGGCGGTTGCTCTGACCCTCCGTACGGCAGCCGGCAGGCCGTCATAGTTTTCAAAATGCACATCCGCTTCCCCACCTGAGCGAAGGTACTGGCGGATGTCACGGCTCAAATCCGGCGAGGTATCAGAACCTGTAATGACTCGCATGAACGGGTCATCCCGGCTCAGTGGAGCATCCTCATGCTCTGAGTCTTCAAAATCAGTGGCTTCAGGCTCACTGGCTTCAGGCTCACAGCCTTCGGGATCGCTACCGTGAGCGTCTGGGTCTTGGGGCTCGTATGCCATGGTGCCCTCACTCTCCGCGTCATAAAACTCAATCCGTGGACGTTCTGGATTCAGTGTGCAGCATTTCCCGCCTTCCCTGCTCGGTTGTCCACAGGTAGGGCGTCTAGACACAGATTTTCCGTTATTCACAGGCCACGTAGTCCCCGGCGTTATCCCCTAACTCCGGTGTGCGCGGTCGTGGGGATTATGCTGGAGAGCATGAGCATCAACGTGTTGGAACCCGGTTATGGCAAAGACGCCGTGGAGTATATGAAGGCGTGGAGTCTGCAGCAGCGGATCCATGACGAGGTAGTTTCCGGGAATGTTCAGCCGACCGTGATCATGCTGGAGCATCCGCCAACGTACACAGCGGGCCGCCGCACACAAGATTCCGATCGCCCCACTGACGGAACCCCGGTAGTCGATGTTGACCGCGGCGGTCTCATTACGTGGCATGGCCCCGGCCAGCTGGTGGCCTACCCGATCGTTCCTCTACGGGATCGTGCCGCGATCAAATCCTTCGTGTGGGCGTTGGAAGAAGCGATCATCAAGACTGTCGCTGATTTCGGGATCACCGCCCAGCGCGTCGAGCATCGCGCGGGCGTCTGGGTGCTGAAAGAGGGCGTACAGGATGAGAAGATCGCCGCGATCGGCCTCCACATCGATAACGGTGTTTCGATGCATGGGCTCTCCCTCAACGTCAACAACAGCCTCGCCCCCTACGATGTGATTGTTCCGTGCGGTATCCAGGATGCCGGAGTCACCACGATGGCGTTGCAGGCAGGCAGGAACATCGAAGTGGCCGATGTGGTTGAGTCCTTAAGCGGGCACCTCTTGGAGGAGCTTGCCCCCGTGGTTACCACACCCGAGAACGAATCTGAGCAGCAAAACATCAAGGAGAACACTCAAGCATGAGCACCCCAGCACCAGAAGGCCGCCGTCTTTTGCGCGTCGAAGCACGCAACGCGGCTGTCCCTGTGGACCGGAAGCCTGAGTGGATCCGCGCCGAGCTCAACATCGGCCCTGAATACGTGAGCCTCAAGAAAGACGTCCATGCTAAAGGCCTGCACACCGTGTGCGAGGAAGCCGGTTGCCCTAATATTTTTGAATGCTGGGAAGACCGCGAAGCATCGTTTTTGATCGGCGGCTCGCAGTGCACCCGGCGTTGTGATTTCTGCCAGATTGACACCGGCAAACCACAGCCGCTCGACCCAACCGAACCGCTCAAAGTCGCTGAGTCGATCCGTGAGATGCAGCTACGCTACGCGACCGTAACCGGTGTGGCACGTGACGACCTCGACGATGGCGGGGCATGGCTGTATGCGGAAACCGTACGTAAGGTTCATGAGCTGAACCCGAACACCGGCATCGAACTGCTTATCCCCGACTTCAACGGCGAGCCGGCCGCCCTCGATCAGATCGTGGAATCCGGCCCTGAGGTGTATGCGCACAATGTAGAAACCGTGCCGCGTATCTTCAAACGCATCCGCCCCGCATTCCGCTACGAGCGTTCCATGGACGTGATCCGCTACGGCAAGGACCGCGGGCTCATCACCAAATCCAACTTGATCCTCGGTATGGGTGAAACCCGCGAAGAGATCTCTGAGGCCCTCCGTGATCTGCACGAGGCCGGCACCGACATCATCACGTTGACCCAGTACCTGCGCCCAACACAGCTGCACCTACCGGTAGACCGGTGGGTCACCCCTGCTGAGTTCGTTGAGCTCAGCGAAGAAGCAGAAGAGATCGGTTTCGGCGCCGTCATGGCTGGGCCGTTGGTCCGTTCTTCCTACCGTTCTGGGCGTTTGTGGGCTCGCGCCATGAAGAACACCGGCAGGGAGATCCCGTCCCACCTCAGCCACATCGACGACACCGGTTCGGCACGTCAAGAAGCCGCCTCGCTCGTCTAACTCAGCAACCGCCGAAGCTGAATGCGAAGGTCTAAGGCAACGGAATCCAGAGCGACGGGGTCTGCCATCAATGTTTGAAACGCCCACCAGCCAACCCATACCGCGGATAGCTACCGTTACCGTGGTGGGTTTGCTTGCCTTGGCAGCCCTGGGTGCGTGCGGATCCCAGGAAAACCCGGCACCGGCTGAACCGACACCGACCACGTCTGCGAGTACATCGGCAAGCCCTACACCGAGCGAAGAACCCTCCGAGGAGCTCGATGCGTGGCCGAAAGACCTCACCCCCGTGAGCGCGCATACACTCAAGGACCCGGTTCTTGAACACGCGTTCACTATCAAACAGGTTCTCGTGAACCCACAAGGGCTACCTGATCCGCCGAAAGGCACGGGATGGCTCCTGGCGCAGGTTGAGGTGACACCAGGCGAGACCACGATGAACGAACCGAGCTGTTCGTGGATCCAGGTCTCGCGCGCATCGAGCTACGTACCGGGGGTATCGCATCAGGTCATTGCGGCCTATGCTGAAGATCTCAACAAGGTCGATGCATACGAAGATTTCGATATCACCCCGTTGTCCGCGCCTGAATCTGGGGCTCCAGTCACGGGTTGGTGCTTGTATCAGGTCAAGGACCTCAACTCGAAAAAAGCTGCATCCGATAAATCTAAGAAATCTGACAAGCCTTCCACCGTGGATGGCACGCAGTTGTGGATGCATGTGCGCCGCCCTGCCATGAAGGACCCGGGGAACCAGAGCTACCCTGAATACGTCGAATCTTCCCGGATCCGTTTCCAGACACATGAATCGACAGCCGGCGCTAAAGAATAGAGCACAGTCCCGCGTTAGCTCAAGCATTACCGGCGTGACCGTCTAGAATGGTGCATTATGGCCAGACTTGATCAGAACGCTCGCGAGCAGATCGCGAAGCTGCGTGAACAACAAAAAGCGGAGAAGCAGGCGCTTAAAGACGCCAAGAAGCGTGCCCGCGCTGAAAAGAAAGAATCGGGACGCGGCGGTCAGATCCGTGAAATCTTCCGGATGACCCGCGAAGCGAAGCCAGCCCTCCCGTGGATCATGCTGGCTATCGTGTTGGGTTCCGGTGCGATCGGTTTCGGTATCGGCTGGTTGCTGAAGAACTGGATCACGTTCCTGATCCTCGGCCTCGTGATTGGCCTCATGCTCGCGATGTTGTACATGTCGCGCAGCGGTGAGAAGGTCGCGTTCCAGAAGATCGAAGGCCGCCCCGGTGCCGCCGGTGCGGCGATGTCTGTTCTGCGCCGAGGATGGGTTTTGAAGGAAGAACCGGTCGCGGTCTCTCCTCGTACCCAGGACCTCGTGTTCATGGCTATTGGCCGCCCTGGTGTTGTCCTGGTCACGGAAGGCCCTAACGGCCGGGTCCGTTCCCTCGTTGAGGGTGTTCGCCGCGACGTTGAGCGCGCGGTCCGCGGCGTTCCTGTAACGATCATCAACTCAGGCTCCGGTAAGAACCAGACTCCGTTGCCTGAGGTTTCCAAGACGATGAAGAGCCTGCCTAAATCGATCTCCCGTCAGGAAGTCCGTGCTGTTGATCAGCGGCTCTCAACCTTGCGTTTGTCCAAGCCACCTATCCCTAAAGGTATGGACCCTAACCGTCCACCACGCATGTCCCGCCGTGCATTGCGCGGCAATTAACGGCTAGCTCGGAAGCCAACCAGTTGGTCTCCTAGCGTGGAGTCCTGCCCTCTAATAAGCCGATGGCGGTGGAGTTTTCCTCTCCACCGCCATCGGCTTATTTGCGGACGATGCGGCCGCGCTCCCCGCCGCGAACCACAGTGAGCACGAGGCCGCGGACGCGGTCGTGAACACCTCGCTGGTCCGCGTCCATCACCACGGCAGGGATGACCAGAAGCAGCAAGACAGTGCGGATCAGGGCGTCCAGCGGCGAGATTGGGGTGCCGTCGAGGCGCTGGACCTGCATGCCTAGAATCCAGTGGCCTATGGTGCGCCCAAAGATCGTGAGCATGACCAACGTCATGACCACGAACACCACAAGGTTCAGCCACGGCAGCTGGTCGCGGCTGATGAGCCAAGACACGCCCATCGCAAGCCCCCAGTCGATCAACAAAGCCAGGATGCGTGGGCCCATGCGCCCTACCGCGCCAGGGCCAGATTCTGGGCGGCCAAGCCCCGCACCGGGATATTCGCTGTTATGGGTTTGTGGGGGTCCACTAATCCACGAACCGATATCGGCTCGCGTGACGCGGGTCTCGCGTTCATTCTCAGGTTTCTTGGCCATAGGCCTCATTCTACGTGGCGAGCCCACCGCCCACTGCGCCTAACCGCCCTGGCTTCTGCATGGGTGAAAACCTGTTCATCTCACAAAACCAAGCCCCCGCCCCGGCAAAACCACCAAGGCGAACGAGTTATTGACTAAACTGGGATGTGAGGACCGCTCATTCTCAACGGACCACACACCATGCCTAGGAGGCTACAGACGTGTTCACGTCAACCGAAGAAGTACTGACCTTCATCGAACAAGAGGAGGTGCAGTTCGTCGACATTCGGTTTACAGACCTGCCTGGCATGCAGCACCACTTCAACGTGCCGGCCTCGACGGTTGACGAAGACTTCTTCGTCAACGGCCAGCTGTTCGATGCGTCCTCGATCCGCGGTTTCGAAGGGATCGCGAACTCGGACATGCAGCTGATCCCGGACATCAAGACCGCGTTCGTTGACCCGTTCCGTGCGGCGAAGACCCTCGTCATGACCTTCTCGGTGGTCAATCCACGCACGGGCGAGCCGTACGGCCGTGACCCACGCGGCGTCGCGGAACGGGCTGAAGCCTACCTCGCATCGACCGGTATCGCTGACACCGCCTTCTTCGCATCCGAAGCCGAATTCTTCATCTTCGATGACGTCACCTACTCGACTGAACCGCACAACACCGGGTTCAGCGTCGACTCCGTAGAAGCTGCTTGGAACACCTCCGCTTTGGAAGAGGGCGGAAACCTTGGCCACAAGATGCGCACCAAGGGCGGCTACTTCCCGGTCTCCCCTAACGATAAGCAAGCTGACCTGCGGGATGACATCTCGCTCAAGCTCACCGATGTGGGTCTCAAGGTTGAGCGTGCACACCACGAAGTCGGTGCGGCAGGCCAAGCAGAGATCAACTACGAGTTCAACACGCTCGTGCATGCGGCAGATGACCTCATGAAGTTCAAATACGTGGTCAAAAACGTCGCTCAAGAGTGGGGTAAGACCGCAACGTTCATGCCGAAGCCGCTACAGAACGACAACGGTTCCGGCATGCACTGCCACCAGTCCCTCTGGAGTGACGGCAAGCCGCTGTTCTACGATGAGCTCGGCTACGCGAACCTCTCCGACACGGCCCGCTGGTACATCGGCGGCCTGCTACACCACGCATCGGCGGTCATGGCGTTCACGAACCCGACCGTGAACTCCTACCGACGCCTCGTCAAAGGCTTCGAAGCGCCAGTGAACATGGTGTACTCGCAAGGCAACCGCTCCGCCGGTATCCGCATCCCGATCACCGGATCCAACCCGAAGGCCAAGCGCCTCGAGTTCCGTGCACCGGATGCCTCCTCCAACCCATACCTCGCTTTCGCGGCCCAGCTCATGGCGGGCTTGGACGGTATCCGTAACCGCATCGAACCGGCAGACCCGATCGATAAGGACCTCTACGAGCTCCCACCAGAGGAAGCCGCAGACATCCAGAAGGCACCAGAGACCCTCTCCGAGGCGCTCGAAGCGTTGCGTGAAGACCACGAATTCCTGCTCGCAGGCGACGTCTTCACCGAAGACCTCATCGAAACCTGGATCGAGGATAAATACGAAAACGAAGTACGCCCTATGATGGCTGCCATCACGGCGCTGGAATACGAGCTCTACTACTCGCTCTAAACCAGGCATGTTGAGGGGCTAGG